>JAOADM010000009.1 GCA_026417315.1 Limisphaera sp. | reverse complement strand
GCCTCGCCCACCGCACGCACGATCCCCAACTCGCCGGCCAGGGCGTGCAGCCCGGCTGGCCGACTCCTGCCGGGCGGGGCCGGCCGGCTCGGCCCGGCCGCGGCGGCAATACCCTTCGATCGAAGCGCTCCAGTGGGCCGGCAGGTGCGAGAGGTTGGCAAAGGGTTTCGTGGACCACCACCGTCTTGGGGTGGGAGGCCGGCGCGGGGCAGACTGGGCGAGCGTTTGGGCGGGAAGCGTTTGCCCTGGACCTCCGAGGACCCACTCATAGATCTTGCCGGCTTGCCTGGTGCGATTGCGTTTGATGAACACGCCGGGGCCGCGCGGTACCAGGCAGCGGGAGAGACAAGAGCCATGAGCAAGCGGTAGAGACAACAGTCTGACCGCGAGAGTCACCCCATTTTTTGGGCATCTTGCACCAATACTCGGCGGAAATGCGGAAAGGTCATCCGGAGTTCTGGTCAGCCGGCCGCTGACCAGGCTCGCGGGTGCGGCGGGCCGGCCGCCTGCGAAAAGGGCTGCGCGCAGCAGAGGCTTGTGATAAGGGGTGGCCATGCTGAAGACGGGAATCCTGAATCCGCACGTGTTGTCGCTGCTGGCCCGCGTGCGGCACACGAACACCCTGGTGATCGCCGACCGCGGGTTTCCCTATTGGCCGCAAATCGAGACCGTGGATCTGTCCCTGGTGGACGACATTCCCACGGTGCTGGACGTGCTGCGGGCGATCCGGCCGAATTTCCGGATCGGCCGGGTCTGGATGGCCGAGGAGTTCCGAAGAGAGAACAGCGCCGAGACCCAGGCCCGGTTTGCCGCTGCCCTGGACGGGTTGACCGTCCTGTTCGAGCCCCACGTCCAGTTCAAGTTGCGCGTGCCTCAAGCGATCGGCCTGATTCGCACCGCCGATACGGTTCAGTACGCCAACATGATCCTGGAATCCGCCTAAAGCGGTCCGCCCGGCTACGTCAGGCCCGGAAGCCGAACGTGGGCCGGCAGGTCCGGGGAACGAGCACCACGACTCGTCAGACCAGAAGCACGGCGCGGTACCGGATTGTGTTCTGGCGGACCTTTTCGATGGCCCGATTGACCTCGGCCAGCGGGAAGGTTTCCACCCGGGGTCGGATGCCAAACAGCGCGGCCAGTTCGAGCATCTCGCGAATGGTGGCCCGAGTGCCAATCGGGCTCCCCATGATCCGACGTCGTTTGACCAGCAGGGGCCACACGGGCACCGTCAGTGGCGCCGTCGGGGCTCCCACGTAACACAGCACGCCGTCGGACCCCAGCAGGTCCAGATAAACATCCACGGGCGTCGGCACCGGTACCGTGTTCAGCAGAATGTGCAAGGGCCGTGCCGGTCGGCGATCTGGTTTGCCGTCGCGAATGATGATCGCGTCGTGAGCTCCGAGCCGGGTGGCTTCCTGCGCCTTGGCTTCGGTGGTGGTGAAGGCGGTCACATGGTTGCCCAGCCGACTGGCAAATTGGATGGCCAGATGCCCCAGGCCGCCGACGCCGATGACGCCGATGCGCAAGCCGGAACCCATCCCGGCGGCGCGCAGGGCCGAGTACACGGTGATTCCCCCGCACAAGAGGGGGCCGGCGGCCTCGGTCGGCAATTCCGGGGGCAGGGGGAAGCAGTACCGACTGTCAATGACCAAATGGCTGGCGAATCCGCCATGGCCGTGCGTGATGACGCCCGTGCTTTCCTCGCACAAATGGTCCTGCCCGCGGAGGCAGTCATCGCACTGGCCGCAGGACGATCGCTGCCATCCCACGCCCACCCGTATGCCCGGGGTCAGATGCGCGACTCCCGGACCGCATTCCAGGATCTCGCCCACCACCTCATGGCCGGGCACCAGGGGGTACCGGGACATTTGCCAGTCATTGTCGATCATGTGGATGTCGCTGTGACAGATGCCGCAGGCGTGCACGCGGATCAGGACCTCGCCTGGTCTCAGCGACTCCACTTGATACGACCAGGGCTCCAGGGGTCGGCCCGGTCCCAACGCAGCGTAGGCTTGCACCTTTGTCATGAGGGACAAATTGGCGAGCTGCGGGTGGCGATGCAACTGATGTATGCCCTGACCCCGTGCGCAGGGTTGCCTGCTTGACGCTTTGCCGTGTCGGCACAGGGTCGAGAACAGGTCACCGAATCGAACAGGCGTGCAAGCCCTTCTTCGCGCAGCGGTGGGGGACCAGGTCGGATGAGGGGACCGTTGCCGAGATTTCAGGCAGGGTCAATCGGACAAGCTCGAGCCGCTCCCGGGCCCGGGAAAGTGCTCGGAGGAGAATGGGGCCCGGGGCTTGCGATTTGCGGGGCGACAGGCCGGTGGCTTCCATGTGCTCGCGTTGACCGGGCAGGACCGGATCCGCTCGAAGCCCTTGAGAATCGCGGTGCTCACCCGCGGCCCCCCGACTTGGTTGACAGGGCCGCAGAGTGCACTGGACCAGTGGGGCCCGTCGGGGTTTGGGCCATGCGTCGCGGGGTTCAACCGGATAAGAATCGTGGAATCCGGGCCCATCCGTAGAATGCCCGACAAGTCGAATCCGTGGTTTCCCCGGATTGAGCGCCCCGGGAAGCAGCGTCCACAGTATGGCCGTCCGTTTTGGGGGATCCGGTCCACGGGCCGGGTGCGACCAGACCCATGCGAACGCGAACAGAAAGGTGGATCCTGCGAGCCCTTGGCCCGAGGGGCATTGCCGGGCAGGGCAGGCCGCGGCGCCGCGCGCGAGGGGAGGCGATGCTGTTTTCTGTGCTCCTGCAGGGGCTGGCATTGCTGGCACTGGCGGCCGGTTCTTACACCACCTGCCGCACCTACCTGGTTCGGTCGGTTTGCGTCCAGGGCACGAGCATGCTGCCGACACTGCGTGAGAAACATTGGTACCTGGCCAGCCCTTTGGTGTTGCGGTGGCGGGAACCCCGTCCGGGGGACATTGTGGTGTTGCGGGACCCTGCGGAGGGCTCGTTGGTGGTGAAGCGGGTGATAGCGGCAGCGGGCGACCGGGTAGAGTTGCGGGACGGCGGGGTGTACGTGAACGGGCGACGGTTGGAGGAACCGTATCTCTTGCCGGGCACGACGACCTGGCCGGTGCGCCGGCAGTGGAGTCGTGTGACCTGCGGGCCGGGAGAGTATTTCGTGTTGGGGGACAACCGCGCGGTGAGCGCGGACAGCCGTGAATACGGGCCGGTCCCGCGAGAGGCCGTGTTGGGGGTTGTGCTTCGGTAGGTGCGGACCCGGGCCGCAGCCGTTCGGTCACTGGCTGGCATAATAGGAGTCCACCTTGGCTGCGACGTCCCGGTAACCGATGTCCACCTCGTAGATCTGTTTGAAGTACTCGATGGCTTCGTCGCGCTTCCCCATGGCCTCCAGCACGCAGCCGAGGTTGTAAAGGAGTTCCTTTTTTTCCTCGTCGAAGGTGAGCTTCTCCTTCAGGGCGTTCTGGAGGGTGCGGGCGGCGAGGTCGTACATTTTGCGCTGGGCGAAACAACGGGCCAGATAGTTGAGGGCCGCAATGCGTTTGTGGGGATTGTTCTGGGCCTTTTGGAACTCGGCGATGGCTTCGGTGATGCGCCCGGCTTCGAACAGCAACTGGCCGTACTCGAAACGAATGGTGAGGTCGGTGGGGTATTTTTCCACGCGTTTCCGACATTCCTCGAGGCGGAAGGCCTGTTTGGCGGCCTGGATTTCGGCGGCCCGCTCGGCGTAATCGGGGGCGGCGGGGTCGAGCTGGGCCAGCTGGTGATCGAACCGGCGGACGATGGTTTCGGCGATGGCGCGGTCGAGGCTGGGGTCCTGCCCGGCCTCGGTGTTCTTGAGCCGCTCGTAGTACTCGAGGGCCTTGTCGAACTGTTGTTTTTGGGTGTAGAGCTCGGCCAGGGAGCGGAGCAGGCGGAGGTTTTGAGGTTCGCGCGGAAGGCGCGCCTCGTACTCGCGGATGAGGCGGTCGGTGGCGTCTTCGGCCTTGTGGACCTTTTGCTCGTCTTCCAGGAGCTTGGCCTGTTCGGCGTCGCGAAGCACGTCGCGATATGAACCGGTGCCGCTTTCCAGGGCCTCGTAACCGGCTTCCGTGAGCGTTCTGCGGGCGGAAAGGTTCTTGAGTTCTTGGGCCAGCTCGGGGTCGCCGGGGTACAGACGCACGAGGGCAGCGAGGACCTGTTCGCCCTTGCTGATTTCCCCGGCATCGGCCAGGGCGTGCGCATACTGGACGGCCAGATCCCGATCGCGCGGATCATGGGCGAAGAGAACCTCGTAAGAGAGCAACGCCGTGCGGGTGAGGCCCGCGGCCCGGGCCGCCTCGGCGAAGATCTTATGGGCGGTCATGTTGTTCGGGTCGCTGTTGAGCACCTCCTCCGCCAGTTGCATGGCTTCCCAAGGGTTGGAGCGCAGGGCCAGGCGGGCGCGGGCCAGTTCGGGGGAAGCCGTCGCAGTGCCCAGGACCCGCTTCAAGAATCCGGTGCCCTTGGCCGCGGCCTTGCGCTGTTGGGCCTGGCGGAGGGCCTTGCGCGCCTCCAGGAAGGCGGGTTCTTTCGCGAGCACCTGGGTGAGGAGCATCTGGGCGTATTCAACATTATCCCGTCGGAGGGCTTCCAGCCCACGCTCGTACATTTCCCGGACTTCGCGGGAAACCTGACTGAGAGCCTTTTCGGACATCGTTCCCAGTCTAGGACACCGCGGGCCAGGGTGCCATTCAAAACCGGCGCCAGCTGGCTACTCGGGCGACGGTTTGGGCGGGGGAGGCGAGGGCTTGGTCCTGCTTCGGGCGCGCGCTCCTGGATTGGGGCGGGTTGTGAGGAGTCTCGTGCATCCTTCCGGCGGGGGTTCCGAGGCGTGGGCCTGCGGCCGAACACGCCTTGGCATTTTTTGTATTGGTTTTGGCAGGGATCCAATTCAAATCCCCAGCCGGTGCCGGTATCAAGGATGCTGTCAGTGAGTGCAAGCAACCCTGAACGAAGCGCGGTCAACGGCAACCGGACAGTGGTACCATGAAAAAGCAGCTCACTTGGTTGTTGGCAGGACTTCCCCTTCTTTTAGCATCCCCCACAGCACGGGCTGTCCTTTTGGCCTATGAAGGGTTCGATTATACACCGGGCTGGACCTTTGTAGGAGGAACCGGCGGGTTCGGGTTCGAAACTCCGTGGCTGGCGGCCAACAACAACATGGCCTCCAACGCCATCGTGGTGGCGGGGAGTTTTACATACACAGACGCCTTCGGCTTTAGCGTGCCGGTGTCGGGGCACCGGGCGTGGGTTACCGGCCACGGCACCGCAGACGGGGACAACTTCCCGGGTGGGGCGGCGGCCACCTCGAATCCGTGGCGCCGGCTTGCGTTCGCACGCGGACTGGATTCCACCCCGACGACCACGTGGGCGAGCCTGATTGCCATTCGCACCGGGCAGCCCTGGGCGTACACGAATGCCGGCGGAAACGTTGCGTACTTCGGGCGTGGCGTGGGGGCGCTGCAGTTCTTCTATAACGCAACCCCCGGGAGTACCGTGCAGGGCAACGAGATGGTGGGCGTCGGCCGGGGCTCCGAGAATACCTCAGGGATCAATCCCAACCAGAACGTGGACACATGGGCGATTCTGAACCGCGGCTCCGCGGCCCAGCAAAAGACTTCCACGGTCCACTTCACCAACGAGCCTCCCGACTTCCTGTTGATCCGCATCGATCACAACCCGGGGATCGGTCCACACACGAACGCAGCGGAGGCCGACCGGATTTACCTGTGGATCAATCCGAACAACCTGTTGCAGGAGCCGGACATCAACTCGGCCGACGTCACTCTGACGCCCATCGAGCTGTCGGCCAGCAATGACCGGGATTACATCTTCAATGTGATCCGTTTGTTCGGTGGGAACTTCAACACGACCGTGGGTTACAGCTCGGTTCAGGTGGACGAGATCCGGATTGGCACCGAGTGGATCGACGTGGTTCCGGAACCCTCCTCCGCGGCGCTGGCTTTGTTGGGTGGTTTAACCCTCTTGTTGTGGCGGCGACGAGCGGGTTGAGACGGCATCCTGGCTCCCTTGGATCCTGACCCGTTCTCGCTCCCAACTGGGTCACGGCCACGAGTGGCTGCATGGCTTCTCGTGGCCGTCTTCGTTGGAAGGGACGGGATTCAGGGGCGCCAACGGTGTGGGACCCTGCCGGAGGCACCGTCGCTGCCGTGAAAGATTGGGCCCAAAGGTGCAGGATGGATCCCGAACCCGAGTTCCCCGCCCGTCGGGTCGGCAGAGATGTCGCACGGTTGCCCCATTGGGCACGCCCATGTTTCCGACCTGACGGGAGGCGGGCAGGGCCAGGGTTCTCTCCGCTAAAGAAAGCCGCCGAGCGGCGCAGGACTGCCTCCTGGCTGCGGGCGAGACCAGATCTGTGCCAACGACCTTTTCAACGATTGGTCCAGGAGCGCCGTGAACAACGTGCACTTTGGCGGGCTCGGCAAACAGGTCCACGTGCCACGACGGCAGACGGCGCCCTCACCGGGTGGCGAACAGCTGCGGCTTTGCCGGCTCGTGCGGAGGCGCAGGAGGAGACAACCCAAGGGGGTGACCAAGGGGCGGAGGTGGAAAGGGCGTGAGACCGTTCGGGTACCACGTCACGCACAGGGCGGCGGGACGCCTGCCTGGCCGGTTCCGGAGCCGGCCCCGGGGCAATGCCGTGCTGCCGGTCCGAACGCCACGGTGCCCCAGGAGGCGGCCCTCTCCGGCCGGGGATTCGATTCCGGGCGATGCGTCCCTGAGGCGTTTCGGCGCTGACAGCGCCCGGCGTTTTGGGCAAGCTCGCGCCCGTGCAATACTGGTTGGTCAAGCAGGAGCCCGGCGAGTATTCATGGGCTGACTTTGTTGCCGAGGGTGGCACCGCCTGGACCGGCGTGCGGAATTATCAAGCCCGGAATCATCTACGGGCGATGCGAAAGGGAGATTGGGTGGCCTTCTACCACAGCGGATCCGAGCGAGCCGTGGTGGGGCTGGCCCGGGTGCGGCGGGAAGCCTATCCCGATCCCACGGCACGCGAGGGGGACTGGGTGGCCGTGGATCTCGAGCCGGTCAAGCCACTCGCCCGACCGGTGACCCTGGCGGAGATCAAGAGCGATCCCGAGCTGCGTAACATGGCGTTGGTGCGGCAATCGCGGCTGTCCGTCCTGCCGGTGACGGCGGCGCAATGGAAGCGCCTGCTGGCCCTGGCGCAGACGCAAGTGTAGGGGTTCATGGTGCCTGCGGCGGTCATTTTCGACATGGACGGCGTGATTGTGGACAGCGAACCGCTGCACGAACGCGCCACTCGCGAGACTTTGGCAGCGCTGGGTTACCCGGATGGGGGCGGAATCCGTTTCCGCGACTACGTGGGGCGATCGGACGGCGAATTGTGGGCGGACTTTCTCCGGCGGCACCGGCTGTCGGTGTCTCTGGAAGAATTGCTCGCGATGAAGCGCCGGCATTTGCTGGCCCTGCTGGCTTCTCGGCGACCGTTGTTTGGCGGCGCGGTGAACTTGGTTCGCCGCTTGCAGGGCCGGACCCTTCTGGGACTGGCGTCGGGCTCGGAGCGGCCGGTGATCGAGGCCGTCTTGGATCTGAGCGGCTTGCGGGATTGCTTTGCCGTCACGGTCAGTGGAATGGAGGTGCCGCGGGGCAAGCCCGCCCCTGATATTTTCCTGCACGTGGCGAACCGGCTGAAGGTGGAGCCGCAACAGTGCTGCGTCATCGAGGACTCTCTGCCGGGAATCGCCGCGGGCCGCGCCGCGGGCATGCGCGTGGTCGCCATCGCCAACACGCATCCCCCCGAGGAACTCCGCGACGCAGATTACGTCGTTCAGGATTACGAAAGCCTGGCCCGGTGGTTGGGGTTGGAGGACTCCGCGGACCGCTGAGAGAAGCTGGTGGGCCCAGCAGGATTCGAACCTGCGACCAAGCGATTATGAGTCGCCTGCTCTGACCCCTGAGCTATGGGCCCGCACCCCGTTCTACTCTGACCCGATCTTGGGATTCCCACAAGCCCGAAGGCCCGGGGGACAGTTCGTTGCCGACCGGACACTTCCGGGCCGGAGACCCCGGCGATGTACGCCCGGAGGCCCGGGGTCCGGGTGCGGCGGGCTGAATCATGAGTTCCGGCTGCGCGGAACGGAAGGATGCCCACGGACGTCGCACCCGGGCGCGGTTGGGGCCTCCGCTGCCGACGCACCCGACGTTTTTGCACCAGGGTCGCGCCCCGCATGCGGAGGGGATCCACCACACCGGTCCCGGCACTCACCGGGCGCCCGGGCAGGTGGGCGGCCCACAGGGGGTTCTGAGTAGAGCGCCGGGCCTCTGTCGGAGGCGAAAAGATCCGGCTTTGCGGAGCTTCAATAACTCATGCGGTCCAGCCGGACCTTGCCGCGGAAGATCCAGTAAATACTGACCGTGTAGGCCAGCACGATGGGCATCCCGATGGCGGCAATGATCAGCATGATCGTCAACGTCTTCGGGGACGAAGCGGCGTTGTAAATGGTCAAACTGTGGGCCGGTTCCGGCTGGCTGTAGATCAAGTGCGGATACATTTCCAGCCCGAACAAGCTCATCAGGGCCACCATGGCCACGCACGAGGACAGGAAGGCCCGTCCGTCGCGCCCGTGGTGAATCTCGCGCGGGATGTTGGCGATGGCCAGCATGTTGACCAGTGCCAGGCCAAAGAGCCAGGGATGGGCCCGGACGCGAGCCGCCATGTGCGGCACATAAATCAAGGTGGCCATGGTGGTAATGCCGTAGCAGATGATGAAGAAGATGATGCAGCGGGTGACCCAGACGCGCAGTGTCTCATGGAACGGCCCGTCGATCTTCAACAGGGCATAGATGCACCCGTGCATCATGAACAACGCCACCGTGGTGACGCCCAGCAACAATGCGTAGGGATGAAACAGGTTCCAAAAGCCGCCGATGTATTCGCAGTTTTCATTGAGGGGAATGCCCCAGGCGATGTTGCCCATCACCACGCCGAGCAAAAAAGCCGACCCAACGCTGCCCGCGGCGAACCCCACATCCCACATCTGCCGCCACCACGGCATGGGCTGTTTGCTGCGAAACTCGATCGCCACCGCGCGGAAGATGAGGGCGACCAGCAGCAGAATAAACGGAAGATAGAACCCCGAGAACACCGTGGCATAGACGTGCGGGAAGGCGGCAAACAGGGCCCCGCCGCCCGTGACCAGCCACACTTCATTGCCGTCCCATACCGGCCCGATGGCGTGGGGCAGGAGGCGACGCTCCTCATCCTTGCGGGCGAACAGATGAAGGCCGCCGATGCCGAGGTCGAATCCATCCAGCATCGCGTACCCTGTGAAAAGCACGCCGATCAGGATGTACCACACGGTCGGCAGGTGCAGCGACTCCCAGCTCATCGTCGGTTGCCTGTTTGTTGATCCTTGCGGTGTCCCGGGGGGCGGCCGCCTTTCCGAGGGGTCGGTGTGCCCGGACCGCAGACGCCTCCATGTTGGAGAGCGCTGCGGTTGCGGGCAAGCAGAAGCAAAACTGGTTTGGACATCCGTTACGATGGATTGCTTCTCATTGCAGCTGTCCTGGCGGAACGCGGGCCGGTCAACATGGGGTCGGCCCCATGAGGTCGCTGCATTTTCCGGGGCCCGGGCACGGGAGGAGCTCTTGGCGCGCTCGGGCTGTTCGAGTCCCGACAGGCAGCCCCGGGGGGATGAACTACGGGAGAACCGTCGGCACGTGAGCCTTGCATGTGCTATACCAGGCCGGCCTGCCCTCGCGCCGGCCACCGACGGGGCACTCGGAAGTACGTTGCGGGCGGGACGAAGCTGCAAGACCGCGGAGGCCGCCACCCCGAGATGCAGCCCGGGGCCCGGGTCGGCCGGTCCCTGAAAAGGGCGGGGAGCCGGGTGGCTCTGGCGACTGTCCGGCGGTAGGATTTGAAAGCACTTGCGCAGGGCTGCGGCTGGAGCATATTGATGAGCGCCGGTACGGACTTCTCGAAGGGTCCGTAGTGGCCGGAGCCGCTGCAGCGCGGCGGTCGAAGGTGGGGTCGTAGCTCAGTTGGTAGAGCGTCTCGTTCGCAATGAGAAGGTCAGGGGTTCGAATCCCCTCGGCTCCACCAATCTCTTTTTTTTTGAGGCTTCTTGGAACGGAGGCGGACACGCAAGGAACTGCCCCGGCCGGTCTTGTGTCAGATGAATCCCCAAGAAGGGCAACCTTCATTCGAGTTGGTCCGTTTGGCGTCCGGTGCCTGGGCCGTGCGGGACGAGGCGTTTGGCGAGATCATGCATCCGGGCTGTGGTCCCGCCGTGGAGGCCGCTCGATTGTACGTGGAGCAGTTGCGACTCGCGCAGCGGTTTGCGGCCCAGCAGGGCAGGGAAGTGGTCCTTTGGGATGTGGGGCTGGGGGCGGGAGCCAACGCGCTGACGATGCTGCAGGCGGCATCAGCCTGGCCGGTGCGGGTGCGATTGTTGAGTTTTGACCTGTCGTTGGAGCCGTTGCGGTTTGCCCGGAGGCATGCCGGGCGCCTGGCTTATCTGGCGGGTTGGCAGGGGGTGTTGGACGTGTTTGTGGAGGGCCGGGGATGGAGCGGGACGATCGGGGAGGCAAAAGTCCAATGGGAATTCGTTTCCGGCGACTTTGCCGTTCGGATGGCCGAGCCGGACCTTGCGTTGCCGGCGCCGGATGGCATCGCATACGATCCTTTTTCGCCGCAGCGAAACCCGGAGCTTTGGACGGCGAGGCTGTTTCGGCAGGTGTTTCGACGGCTGGACCCGACGCGGCCCTGCCTGCTGGCGACGTACTCGCGGAGCAACCGCGTCCGTGTGGCCCTGCTGTTGGCGGGCTTCTTCGTGGGCCGCGGCTGTGCCGTGGGGATGAAGGAGGAGACCACGGTGGCCTCGAACCGCTTGGAATGGTTGGACCGTCCGCTGGATGTCGATTGGCTGGCCCGGGTACGTCGGTCCGCGACGGCCGAGCCCGCTTGGGAGCCGGGGGAGCCGCCGGGGCCGCTGCGACCGGCGACCTGGGAAGCCTTGCGGCGACACCCGCAATTCGCGGCCGGACCTGAGGGCGCTTCCCGATAGATGGAGCGAATCGTCAGCGGCGTGCCCCTCGTTACTCGATCAGGTTTGCGGGTAGCGGCAGGTCGGTCAGCTTCTGGGCACGCAGTTGTTGGATTTCTTGGAGACAAGCGAGCCGTTCCGATTCCGGGATGCCGGGTTGCGCGAGTCGTCGGGTGCGGTCCCGGATCTGTCGATCCAGATGGGCGTTGCGCAGCCGCAGGGTGACATCCCGCAGTTGCCGCGCCGGTTGTGGCAGGGGGCGATCGTCCACGGCACACGCGCTCACGAGCGATTGCAAGGGGGGTTCGGGCAGGGTCTGAAGGAGGTCCGCCACTCCCGTCCAGCGTCGTTCGCGGTGGAGTTGGAGGCGCATTTGAACGGCCCTGCGCACGCCTTCGTGCTGGAGCCAGTCCGGAGACAGATGCTCTGCGACCCACTCCACGGCGGCCTCGTTCGTGAGCAGGAGCCGGAGCAGCCATTCCTCCAGCGGAGGGGGTGCAGCGGGGGCCGGAGGCCCTGCGTGCGTTTGGATCGTCTCCGGGGTTGCGGGTTCGACGCGATTTCGGCCGTGACGGCGAAACTCGCTCAGGACGGCATCGGGGCTTACGCCCAGGACATGGGCCGTTTTGCGCGCGTGCGTCTCGATGAGCAGGGCATTGTCGGTTTTGAGGACGGCTTCGGCCATGCCCTCCACAATGGCCAGGCGGCCGCGGTCGGTGTTGAGATCATATCGGCGACAGAGCTGTTTCAAGTGGTATTCAAAGAAGTCTTGGGCCGCGGCGACCAGGGCACGGAAGGCTTCGGAGCCATGGGTGCGGATGTAGCTGTCCGGGTCGTCCGGGGCCGGCACGACGGCCACGCGCACGACCATGCCCGCCTCCAGGAGGGGGTCGAGGGCCCGCACCATGGCTTTTTGACCTGCCTCGTCCGAGTCGAAACAGAGCACCGCCTCCTGAACGTAGCGGCGGAGCAGTCGTGCATGGTTCGAGGTGAAGGCCGTGCCGAGGGGGGCGACCACGTTTTGCACGCCGGCTTGATAGCAGGCGATCAGATCCAGTTGACCTTCGCAAATCACGGCGAAGCCGGCGTCGAGGATGGCGCGTTTGGTCTTGTCCAGCCCGTAGAAGATCCGGCCCTTGTTGAAGAGCGGAGTGTCCGGGGAATTGATGTATTTGGCGGTTGGGGCCTCGGCTTCGAGAACTCTTCCGCTGAAGGCCACCACACGGCCCTGTTCGTCGCAGATGGGGAAGATCAGCCGGCCCCGGAACCGGTCGTAATAGCCGCTTCCGTCTTCGCGGCGAACAATCAAGCCGGCTTGCTCGACCAGTTCCAGGTCGAACCCCTTGCTCCGGGCCCAGTTCACGGTGTCGTCCCAGGCCATGGGGGCGGCGCCCAGCCGGAACAATCGGATCATTTCCTCCGGCACACCGCGCCGGGCGAGATACTCGCGCGCCGGCTGGCCCGCGGCTTCGTTGGCCAGGACGTTTTGCCAGCGGCGCGTGATTTGTTCCAGGAGATCGTACAGCCGTTCCTTGAGCTGGCGCGTGGCGCGGGCGGCGTCGTCTTGGTCCCAGGCCAGCGGAATGCCCGCGCGCTCGGCGAGTCTCCGCACGGCCTCGGGAAAGGTCAGGTGTTCGATCTCCTGAACGAAGGTGAAAACATCGCCGCCCTTGTGACAGCCGAAGCAGTGGAAGATTTGTCGCTGGGGATGGACGTGAAAGCTGGGGGTTTTTTCCTTGTGAAAGGGGCAGAGCGCCACGAAGTTGGCGCCGCGCCGCTTCAACGGGAGGTATGCGCCGATGACTTCGACGATGTCATTGGCGGCACGGATTTGTTCCAGCGTCGTTTGCGAGAACACTCCAGCCATCGCACTGGCCCCGTGGCCGACCAGTCCGACGCACCTGCACGCCGAAAGCTGATCGTTCGTGAACAGAATCTGTGCGGCGTCGGCGGAAAGTCCAGTCTGGCGATGCAGCGCCCTGGGTTGCCGAAGTGGGCAGCGGGCTCGGTTCCATGAAGGCCCGGCAAAGTTGGTGTCGGGGAGGACCGCCCGATGGAGCCCAACAAATGAGCTCGCAAATGCCCGGGGGAGGTTGGGGCAGTTGGCAGGCCGGGGCTGCCGCGGGCGTAGCGCATTCAGCGGTCGCACGGGGAACGCGCCGCCCGATCCCGGACCATACGGACGGGGGCCGACCCGGGAAGCCAGAGGGCTCTCCCAAGAGTTGAGGGGTTGCGGGCTGCGTTTGCCGGTTCCGGAGCTGCATCTGCGCGGAGCGACCTCAAAGGTGGGTGCTGGCGGCATGGAGGCCCGTGGACCGAGCGCCGGTGGGTCGGCACCTGACGAGATCCTGCGTTGGGCCGGGGCGTCGTTCAGCGACCTGGGGCCGAACCTCGGGGTCGGGCTCGAGGGCTCGGTGAAATGCGCCTCCAAGCGGACGAGACGACGGTTATGGCAGAACACGTTTCGTTACCGGGGGCGATCCGATCCGCGCAAAGGAACGGGCCGGATCCCGAACGGATCCGGCCCGGCACAGAGACCCAAAGCACTCAAATTGTCTCGCGTTCGATGCGGCGCGGCAGCTCTACGCCTCTTGGCATGCACACGGTTTGCCCTTTTGCATCGCCAACCTGCCCCTACCTTAAGCCCCTCCGAGCAATGGCACAGTCCCCAATTCTGGTGACAAAGCCGCCGGCGGGTCGGACGGTCGACGCATCCGGGGCAGCTGGGAATTTCGCGTCGCGGTTCTGCCGCGGTTTGGGGACGCCCCGACCGGAGTGCCCTGGAGAGCGAAACGGCCCGGGCAAATCGCGAGCCGCAGGCGACACGGCAGGCACCGGTGATGGGGCGGAGCCTCTCTGCATTCCGTGCGGCGGACTCTCGCGCTCTCCGATGGGGCATCACTCTCGGACGGGTGACCCACGAGCGGCGGGCCATCGACTTGATGGAGAGTCGGCGGGAAGGCCGCGGACATCGACGGCTCGGGATCGGCCACCGGCGGATCGAATCGTTCGCGAGGACAGAGCCCGGAGGCGGATGAGTCCTTCGCGTCGGTCGCGGGCGGTTGTTGAGAACCAGGCCCCCGATCGACTTTGCTGGTGCACCCGCCCGGGTGGTTGAAGGCCGGCTTTCTCGAAACGGCGTTCTTCCAGCGGAGGCAGTTGCTCCGGCCGTTTCTTTGAGGCCCGGCCCGTGCGAACCGTCCCGCAAACGCGCTCAGTACTCGTAGAGACCTTCGTCGCGCGTGTAGCCGCCGAACCCGCCGCCAAATTCGTCCTCCTCGCCTTCCGGTCCGAGGAGGTCGCCCAGGACGTCGCCCATATCCTCTTCGATCTTCTCGGGGTCTTCCCCGGCTTCCAAACGTTTGATGGCCACGTCCAGTTCTTTGGGCACGCTGCCCGGCGGCATGAGATCCTTCATCTTGCGCATGACGTAGGCCATGTGGCGCGGATTGTTTTCGTCCAAATGCTCCATGTCCCGTTCCAGCTCCTGCATGACCCGTTCGACGCGGGGATCATCGAAGTCCGGACCCGGCGGCCCCTCCTCGGCATCAGCAGCCTTGCTGGTCGGTTCGGGGACCCCCTTCACGAAGGCGAACCGGCTGATCTGCTTGACCAGGTCTTTGTTGCCGCATTTCGGGCACACGGGTGTTCGGTCGGGGTTCACCCGCTTGGACAGGAAGCTGTAGATGCGCCGGCATTTGGGACAGGCAAACTCGTAAATCGGCATGGCAACTTCGATGTAAACCTGATTCTCAGCTGGCGGGCCGGGCCCGCCGACTTGTTTCCGGCAGCCGCCGGGCGGCTCCGGCATGAACAGGCCCACTTCTGTGGGCGGGCAATAGCATTGATGGAACGGCCGGGCTTTGCCAGGCAACAAAAATGTGCGGCCTGCAACAGGGGTGGGCCGGGCGAAACCGGCCGGGGCGGCTGGATTCCGTGGCCGGCGGCGCGCAGGTTCCCAGCAGGCTGGCCGGCAGTGCACCCCGCGGGTTTCGAGGCCGGCCTTGACTCTGCGGCCGGGTGCGCCCCAGCCTCTCCGGGTGCAAGGCCGTCACGGGCGAAGGGGCGGCAAGGGTCCGGAAGCGGCCAAGCCTACTGATTCTATGCATAAGAAATCTCCCAGGGTCGGACGGTGGGGTTGGTTGGCATTGGGGATCGGGGCCCTTTGCGTTTGTAGTTGTACCGGCCCGAGGGTCGAACCGGGATTCGAAGCGCTGTTCGATGGCCGCTCGTTGGATGGCTGGCAACACGTGGGCGGCCCGCCCGACGGTTACGTGGTGCAGGACGGAATCCTTCACTGCACCCCCCGGGGTCAGAACCTGTTTACCACGCGCCAGTTTCTCGACTTCATTCTGAGGTTCGACTTCAGGCTGGAGGAGGGCTCGAACAATGGCGTCGGCATTCGGGCTCCGCTGGAAGGCGATGCGGCTTATGCGGGGATGGAGATTCAGATTCTGGAGGAGACCGCGGCCTTGAAGGGCAAGTGGGGGCGGTTACGGCCCGAGCAGTTTCACGGTTCGATCTACGACGTGGCCGCGGCGCGCCGGGGGGCCCTGCGACCGCCGGGACAATGGAACACCGAGGAGATTCTCGCCGATGGCCGGCACATCCGGGTGCGCGTCAACGGGCAGACCGTTTTGGACGTGAACCTGAACGAGGTGCATGACCTGGACGTGCTGCGCCGGCATCCCGGCTTGTTCCGCGAGCAGGGTCACATCGGGTTTCTCGGCCACGGGGATCCGGTTCAATTCCGCAACATCCGCATCAAGGAATTGCGCCGCAGCGAATCCCGGGCCCGAGACGGGTTTCGCCCGTTGTTCAATGGCCGGGATCTGACCGGATGGAAGGGGTGGGTGGATCCGAGGGAGTGGGCCCGCATGACGGAGACGGAGCGTGCTGCGGCCCGGGCGCGGGCGGATGCCCTGATGCGCGAGAACTGGCGCGTGGAAGACGGTGCCCTGGTATACCGGGGCAAGGGATTCGACAATTTGTGCACGGAGCAGGAATTCCGAAACTTCGAATTTGTCTGCGAGTGGAAGATCGCGCCTCAAAGTGACAGTGGCATCTACCTGCGGGGCGTCCCTCAGGTGCAAATCTGGGATCCGTTCACACCCCCGGTGGGCGGCGGACGCGAGGTGGGCTCCGGCGGCCTTTATAACAACCAGCAACATCCTTCGCGACCCCGGCTTCGCGCCGACCGGCCCGTGGGGCAGTGGAATCGCTTCCGCATCGTCATGATGGGAGACCGCGTCCACGTTTTCCTGAACGACCAGTTGGTGGTGGAGAACACGCCCCTGGAAAACTACTGGGAGCGCGGCAAGCCGCTGCCACCCGCCGGGCCGATCGAGCTGCAGGCGCATGGGACGCCGGTGTGGTTCCGGGACCTCTGGGTGCGGGAACTGCCGGATTGACCAAGGATGACTGAGGAGGACGGGCGATGAAGGGACAACGGTTGAGTCGTCGGGAGTTTTTGCAACGCATGGCCGCCGTAGCGGCTGTCGTGGGAGGAGCGGGCTGTACCGGGCGGGGTCGGCTCCGTCGGGTGGCTCCTTCGGAGACCATCCTCCACGCTTGCATCGGCGCCAGTGGCATGGCGGCCAGCGACCTCAACAGCATCACGCATCATCCCTTCGTGAAGCTCGTGGCCATTGCAGACGTGGATCTGCCGCGGGCGGAGGCGTGGCGCCAGAAGTTTCCGGGCGTGCGGATCTACCAGGACTGGCGGCGGTTGTTGGAGACCGAAAAGGAGCTGGACACCCTCAACGTCTCCACGCCCGATCACATGCATGCACCGATTGCCATGGCCGCTCTCCAGCGGGGCGTGCATGTGTATGTGCAAAAGCCGTTGACGCACGATGTCTACGAGACCCGTCAGCTGACCCGGGTGGCACGTCAAAAGGGATTGGTCACCCAAATGGGCATTCAGATTCACTCCCTGCAGGAGTATCGACTGGCAGTTGCCCTGGTGCGCAGCGGCGTAATCGGCAAGGTACGGGAGGTCCATCTGTGGAGTGACAAGGACTGGGGCGATCCGGGTCCGCCACCGCAGCGAAGCGATCCGGTGCCGCCCGGGCTCGATTGGGACGGTTGGCTGGGGGTGGCGGCCTGGCGGCCGTACATTGGCGAGGGGTATTACCACCCGGGCAACTGGCGGCGGCGCCTCGATTTTGGCACGGGCACGTTGGGCGACATGGGCTGTCACATCTTCGATCCAGTGTTCAATGCCCTGGCGCTGACGGCGCCCGTGCGCGTGCGATCCGAAGGCGCTGCGCCCAACGCGTGGAATTGGGCCTCCAATGCGCGGATTCACTACACCCTTCCGGGCACCGCCTACACCGCCGAGGCCACGCTGCCGGTGACCTGGTACGACGGGACCCAGAAGCCACCCCCTGAGGTGCGGGCGCTCATCGAGGATGAACCCTGGCCGGCTCAGGGTTCGTTGTGCATCGGGACGCGAGGCGTCATGTTGTTGCCTCATATCGGGATGCCCAAGCTGTTTCCGCGAAAGCAGTTCGAGGGCTTTCACATGCCCGGGATCGAAGGCGCAAATCATTACACGCAATTCCTAGAAGCGGTCCGGGGCAACGATCGTACCACGGCCGGTTTCGATTACTCGGGGCCGTTGACCGAAACGGTGCTGCTGGGATGCGTGGCCACCCATTTTCCGCAGACCACCCTGGAGTGGGATGCGGCCGCGCTGCGCTTTAAAAACCTGTCGGAGGCCAACGCGTATCTGCGGCGCCGGTACCGTCCGAGCTGGGAGGTGCGGGGTCTGTAGGCCGGAACGGAGGGCCTGAGCGCGGCGTGGGTTGCGCAAGCTTGTGAACCGAGCGGCGTCGGCAGGCTCGACGCCCGTGTGCCGGGCGAAGCTCGGGAACCGGCTTCAAGGTCAAGGGGCGACTCGAGCCCTTGGGCAGGCCGGCAGAGGGAGAGACGCAACGGGCCCCGGTCAACCGGGGCGCCAGGTCAATTGAACCTCGCGGCCGTGCTCCGGATGCCGATCGTTGAGGCACCAAAGTCGGAGGTCCAAGCCATCGGTGCGCACCCGGGCTTCCACCCATCCGGAGGGGAACTCTTCGCGGAAGACATACGCGGTGGGGGGAAGATTGATCATGTGAATGCCGCTCTCGTCCCGGCTCAGGCCCCAGCGATGGGTGTGGCCGAAAATGCAGGCCTTGACCTGGGTTCTGGGCCGAATGACGGCCAGCAGGGCTTCCGTGTCCTTGAGCCCCACCGTGTTCGGTGCCAGGTCGGGGTGATGATGGAGGAGGATGATGGCGGGCCGGCGACGACGGGCGTCCAGAGCCCGGCCCAACCAGGCAAGTTGGTCGGGGCCCAGCAGGCCGGGCGTGGAGAGGGTCACCTCCAGAGAGTCGAGAATGAACCAATTGACGCGCGGGGAGGGCACCACGGCGCAACAGTGGGACCGCAAGGGACGGTCGGGGCGCACCGCCCAGGGGACGGCCTCCAGAAACCGGTCGCGGTGATCGTGATTGCCCAGGGCCAGGTGCACGGGCAGCCCTGCAGCACGGAGCGGTGCCAACAGGTCGACCAGTTGTCGGTAGTCGCCGGTCTCGCCCTGACTGAAGGCCAGGTCGCCGGCAATGAAACTTGCAGCGGGCACCGCGGGCCGGGTGAGGATTTGGCGAACGGTCCTCTCCAGGTGCTCGGCCATGACGATACCGCCGTGTTGCCGGGTGCGATCGGCGGCAATGTGGGTGTCTGCCATCAAGGCATACCGGTGGAGGTCCTGTCGGCGACGCCCGACACCCGAACTGGCAAGACACGGAGTGGTGGCCAGGCCGAGGCTGGTCCAAAGAATCCGGCGCAGGAAGGATCTGCGGCTGAGCGGGGGCAGATGGACGGGCATGGGTCGTGGATTACGAGGTGCCGGGGAGGACGGACACGCCACTCCTGCCATATCCCCGGCTCACGGTTTGGAGGGTGTGCTGCTCGTGGAGGCCGGGGCGTTGAGGTTGAGTTGATCGAGCACGGCCTGCGTGATGTCGTTGTCGCCACTGTTGTACAGAACCACGGGCGTGTTGCGGATGGAATCGGCAGAGACATCGATGACCAGCGCGTAGCCGGCGGCTTTGGCGCGGGATTGGATGACGGTGCGGATTTCGCTGAGGAGATTGTTCCGCATCCGGTTGCGTTGTTCCTCGATCGTCGCGCGGGCTTGGCGCTCGAACTGGGCGATCGACTCCTGAAGCTCGCGCATTTGTTTGAGCTTGGCCTCGGCATTCTGTTTGCGCCGCTCGCGTTCCTCCTCCGAAACCGCCTGGTCGCCGGCCGAGGCCAGAAGTTTCTGGTACTCCTCGTTATGTTTGCGCAGCTCTTCGACCATGCTCTTGTGGTCCTGCTCGAGCTCGGCCCCCCGCTTTTTCAGCGCGGCTTCGGCTTCCTTCGTTTTCCAGTAATTGTCGAACACGCGCGTCAGGTCCACGGTGGCGATGCGCCCTTGCGCCGCGGCAGGGAGCACACTCCAGGTCCCACAGGCCAGTATGCAAGCCAGAATCAACCCTCTGTTCATGCGGTCAGTTAATCAGAAAACCTCCTGTCGGCAATGGCAAACGGGGCAGCGGCGGTTCCAGACCGGGCGGTTTGGGTGCGGCCGGGCGACCGGCACCTTGCTCCGATGTTGCTCAGGCCGGAGGGGAAGCCAGACCCTCGGCGCGGCGGAGGCGGTCGGCGATTCCGGCCCACGCGGACTCTTCCGGGACGGCTTCCATGATGATGAGCCGCGCGCCCTGTTGGTCGCAGCGGTGCCAGGTGGCGTACAGGGCGCGGGCATAAGCCACCGGATCGCGCGGCAGGACCCAGACGTCGGCGAATGGACCCTTTTGGGGGATGGTGGTATGCGCCAAGACGTGGGCTGCGGCGGGATCGGCGCCGAGTTTACGCAATTGTTGACAAAGATGCTCGGGGCTGGTCCAGGAGAGAACCCGGACGGGCGCTGCCGGCGCGTAGTGCTTGGGGAAAAGGCCCGGGCTTGCGGGCGCACAAGCCTCAAGGGGCATGTGCGGTGCTTGCCCGAGGCCGGGCAACAGGGGCGCCAGGGCCTCGGCGTGGATCATGCCCGGGCGCAGGATGCGCGGCGGTTGACGGGCCAGGTCGATCACGGTGGACTCGATCCCGACCGCGCAGGGTCCTCCATCCACCACCAGTGGGATGCGGCCATTCAACTGGGCCAGAACGTGCTCGGCTGTGGTGGGAGAGACGCGGTTGGCCAGGTTGGCACTGGGGGCGGCCAAAGGAAACTGGCATTCCAGAATGACGGCCTGAATGAAGGGATGAGCGGGCCACCGAATCGCCACCGTGTTGCCACCCCCGGTGACCTCCGGGGGAATCGAGTCAGCCTTCGGCAACACCAGGGTCAGCGGCCCGGGCCAAAACGCGCGGGCCAGCCGCTCGGCCGTCTCCGGCCAGGCCGAGACACAATCCCGCGCCATCTCCAGCGAGGCCACATGGACGATCAGCGGGTTGGAGGCGGGTCGGCCCTTGACCTCGTAGACGCGGCGGACCGCCACGGGGTCCAGGGCGTTCGCGGCCAGCCCGTACACGGTTTCCGTGGGCAGAGCCACCACCTGGCCCTGCCGGAGCAGAGCGGCGGCGGCTTCGACCGCCCTGCGGAATTTCTCCGGGCTGTCGGCCTCGAGCCGTTGGGTTGTCATTTGCTCCTGCACAAGGCAACCGGAAACTCCTGCCCGCGCCGGGTTGGCGGTCAGGTGAACGGCCTTTTGGTGTCGGCGGCCGTTTCACAGGATGTCCGGTGGACGGCAAGGGGGGCAAGCCGGAGCGGGGTATTGCGGAAAATGCCCGGGCTTGTTGTCAGGATTCGCAAACCTTTTGGCGCGATTCACATTACCCGGTTTTCCGGACTCCGCTTATATTGCACGCGTGGTTTTGGTGGTTCGCCCAGGCCCAGTGGCGCAGTGCCGGCACGATTGGTCCGGTCGAAGGGGTGGTGTCTACTGTGCCGGGGTGGGGGCGGATCGGAGTGCAAGGCTGCCTTGGGTTTGTTCGAGCTTGTTCTCCATCGTGAAAACTTCCTTTTTCAGACAGTGCGTTTCCATGAAGTGCGGGATTGAATCGAGTCGGACGGCGCGGGTGGGGTTGCCCAGCGGCGGGGTGCAACGTTGCCGTCACGGGTTTACCCTGATCGAACTGTTGGTGGTCATTGCCATCATTGCGATTCTGGCGGGCATGCTCCTGCCGGCCCTCTCCCGGGCCAAGGGCAAGGCACAGGCCATCGCCTGCATGAGCAACACCAAACAGATCATGACGGGCTGGATGCTCTACGTTTCGGATCACGACGATCGCATGCCACCCAAGTTGGTGGCCAATGGAGTGGACTGGGGAATGAACCCCGACAATACCAACGCGTGGAAGCTGGTGGATCCGCAGCAGTCCCTGCTGGCGCCCTATGTGCAGCAGCCGGGCGTCTACAAATGCCCGGCCGACACGGTGCCCTCCGACAACGGTCCGCGCGTGCTCAGCATCTCTGGCAACGCCTTTCTGGGGGGCATCAGCGTAACGGTGTACAATCCCAACCCCTACGATCGAATCTACCCGGACCGCGGCTTTACCAAGGTGACGCAGCTGGTCAAACCGGGGCCGGCCATGACCTTTGTGACCCTGGACGAGCACCCGGGCAGCATTGACGATGCGGTCTTTCATTCGGTGGCGGGCGCGACCCTGGCCAATGCCGTGTTCCGCAATTTGCCGGCCAGCTATCATGCCGGGGGTGGCGCGAACTTTTCCTTCGCGGACGGCCACTCCGAGGTGCATAAATGGACGCATCCGGGCACCAAGCGGCCGGTGGTCAAGGGCGTGATCGAGCGGAACGTTTCCGCCCGGGGCAATCCGGACTATCTCTGGCTGAACGACCGGCTGCCGTACAACTGAGCCGGGGGACGCAAGGAACGGCCGGGCGCCCGGGGCGCGCTGCGCGCGAAGCTTACAGTGGAGGCGGACGAAGCATAACCGTGGAAAAGGAGGCACAATGGTGAGCGGCCAACGAACAGGAAGTCGTGGAGCCACGCGGCATCCGGACATGTTACCTGCATCGATGCGACGGTGGCTGATCGGATGGGCTCTGGCGGTGATGGCGGCGGGCGCCGGCTCGCTTTGGGCGCAGACGGTTCAGTTTCGAGCGGTGCAGTTGCGCCACACGGTGCCGGTCGGCTCGTCGGGCTCCATCGTCTGGTCCAATTACGCCGTTTTGACCGGGGTCACGGAACCGGTAAACGTGACGGTGGAAGGGCTGCCCACGGGGGCCACGGCCTCGGTGAATCCCGGTTCGTTGACGGCGTCCGGGGCGGTCTTGCTTACGTTGAACTGGGACAATGTGGCGGAAGGCGAGCATCCCTTCCGTTTGGTCGGATCGGGCGGCGCCACCAACGCCCTGATTCTGACCCTGCAGGTGGCCCGTTTCTGGGCGGGTGCCGATCAGGTGCAGGGCCGGTGGTCGGAGCCCACCAACTGGCTCGGCGGGCAGGTCCCCCCCGAGGGCGCGGAGATCGTGTTTGGCGATCCGGGCGGACAGACGGCCGCCTTTACCAACGTGGTGGTGGACCAGGACGTGACGGTGGCGTCGCTGCGTTTCGCCACGACGAACGCCACCCGCTACTACGGACTCTGGATCGAACCGCAGCGAACGCTCCAGGTGGTGGGCCCGGGCGGGCTCCGGATCCTCCGCGATTATGTGAACGAATGGGCCGGTTTGGGTAACGGGCCCACCGTCACGATTGCCGGGCCGCAGGGGCGTCTGGTCGTCAGCAACATGCAGGCGGAAATCGCCGTCACGTTGGACGGCCAGATCGCGCACGAACTGAACCTCTCGGGCCTGGGCACCCTGGTGGCCGATGTGTATCGGGTGGGCCTGGGGGATTATGCCAGTTATCCAAATTACTGGAATCTGCTGGACAACGGGTACACCGGCGCGCCCCGTCGTTTCGTGCCGAACGTGTACCTGGCCCGCACCAACATCATTCGCGCCCACTACACCGATCCGGAGAACTACCAGAACCCGGAGCGCCGGATCTTTTCCATGGCCTACATGCGCAGCGGCATTTCCGGTACGACGCAGATCCGGGACCTTTATCTGGGCGCGTACAATGAGTTTTACATGGAAAGCATTTGTTTCGTGGGGGCCAACCAGCAGGGACGGGTTCGTTTCAACGCTGCGTTCGCCAACGACAATCCGGTGGCGATTTTCCGGAACGTGGACGGCGGCCGCATGAAGGTTTTTGCCGTCTCGGACAACAGTGGCCCGGGCGGCGGGGTCAGCAACATCAAGAGCTGGCTCTACTTCGGCGACAACAACGGGAGCGTGGACATTCTGGCGGACCTTTTCTACATCGCCCGGGACCGTCCGTTCCTGAACGGTGACCCGAATTTCCAGGGGCAAATGTTCGTGGGCCGTGGCGTGGTGGATGTGAACCGGGCGGTGCTCGGGTTCCAGGACGGCGGCACGCGGACCAACACCGGGGTTTACCGCGGCTATTGCCAGGGGACTCTGGTCATCAGCAACACCGCCCTTTTCCGTGTCAACGAGGTGCTCGAGTTGGGGTACAACACCGAGACCAACCCGGGCGGCGAGCCATGGAACACTTGGGGTCGGCTGTTTGTGGGCCCGGGCGGGACGGCCATGATCAACCGCGTGGACGTCGGCGGGCCCGCCGGCTTGTCCGGCGACAATCAACTCGTGGTGACCAACGGCGGACACCTCATCTTGTCCAACACGATCGCGGGTCCCAACAAGAAGCTAACCCGGCTGACCCTCAACGGCGGCACGCTGACGCTGCACGTGGACGGGAGCCGAGGGGAACCCTACATCTACGTGACCAACTTCACCGCCTCCGGCACCGGCAACCAGATCCGTCTGGCTGAAATTCGCAACCTGGCCCAGGTGCCGGCCGAGATCCCGCTGATTACGTATGATTCGGCCACGGCGAATCTCACCTTGGACCTGCCGCCCGGTTTCTACGGATACCTGCTGGACGACCCGAGCCGAAAGCTGCTCGTGGCCGTGGTGGACACGAACCCGCCGGCCCAGGTGGTTTGGGAGGGCACGGTCAATGGGCAATGGGACCAAACCACGGCCAACTGGAGGGGCAATGCACGTTTCCTGAACGGTGCGCCGGCCGTGTTTGACGACACGGCCGCCGGAACCACCACCATCACAGTCGTGGGGAGCGTGGCACCGGGCCCGGTGCTCGTGACCAACCAGAGCAAAACCTACAGTTTCTCCGGCGGCACGATCGCAGGCACCAGTCAGATGACCAAGCAGGGCACGGGTACGATGATCATGGACGCGACCAGCCAGTTGCCGCTGGTGGTGGAGGCGGGCACGGTGCAGGGTAGCGGTTCGGTCGGCACCACCACGGTGGGCCCGGCCGGGACCCTGAACTTTGCGGGCACCATCAACGGCCTGGCCTCTTCGGGCACCGTGGTCAGCTCGGGCACGATCCGCAACGGGATCACGATCCAAGGGGGTACGTTCGACAGCAGTGGTCTCATCGAGGGGCCGGTTACGATCGCCGGCGGCACCGCTCGGATCACCGGCACGGTCAATGCCGTGGGCACCTCCACGGTGGAATCCGGTGCCGTGCTGATCCTGGACGGGCGCTTCGTCAACACCACCGCCCGGCTCAACATCAACGGCACGTTGATGGGGGAGGGTGTGGTGAGTGACCCGGATGGCTACAGCCTTGGTGCGGATGGTCGGCTGGCGATCAACAACGGCGGCGTGCTGTCGCCCGGCCACTCGATTGGCGTCTTTTCGGTGGAGGGCCGCTTCGACCTGAACCAAGGGGCCCGGCTGGTGATCGAGGTGGACATGAACCATCCGGCACGCAACGACGTGGTGGCGGTGGACGTGTTCGGAAACATCCGCGGGATCATCACCATGACCAACATTGGGAATGTGCCCTTCGCCGTGGGTCAGACCTTCCTGGTGGTGAGCAACAATTTCAACCTGCCCAACACCCCGTTGAATCCGAACATTGACTTTGTTTTCGAGCCGGCTTCGCCCGGCCCCGGGATGATGTGGGACGGCAGCGAGTTGGCCACCAACGGGATTGTGAAGATTGTGGCGGCGCCGCTGGAGCCGCCCCAGGTGCAGGTGGTGTGGTCGGCCGGTCAACTCACATTGCAGTGGCCGGACAGCCACATCGGTTGGGTCCTGCAGCGGCAGGTGCGCTCTCTGGCTGAAGGTCTGAGTCTGCGTCCGGAGGATTGGGAAACGATCGCCGGCTCGGGGCAAACCAATCGCTACACGGTCACAGTGGGCACGGCCGCAGAAGCGGTCTTCTATCGGCTGGTCCAGCCGTGAACGGGCCGGCGAAGGCGGTTCGCTCGTGTCCGGTGGGCAGTCCGGACGGGGACGACGCACCGGTTCGGCAGGGTTCACGCTCCCCGGGCCGGGGCGGCGCCGCAATCGCTGCGTGGGTTTTCCTGCTGCTTCTTGCGGGCGGAGTTCCGGGGCGGGCCGGGGTATTGCGCGTGGACTTGAACCCGGCCGAACGCCGGCGGGATGTGGAAGCCGTCGGTTGGCAAAGCTGGCCCTGGCAGCCCGGAACCGAGCAGCGCCGGAGCTTTGGCCCTGTGACGATCACCCTTCGCGCCCATCCCTCGAACCGCTTGGAAATGGTTTGGGTGAAGGGTTTCTTGGATGAAGGGGTGCGACTGGGATCGGATGGTGTGACCGTCCATGGCCCTTCGGGCCAAACGTGGCTGGAGCTGGTCTTGGAAGGTCTGCCGCCGGGCCGACACAGCCTGGCCACTTGGCACAACGAACCGCGGTCGATCGAGCCAACCCCGTTCGAGGTATGGGTGGGCAACGAAAAACAGACGGGCCCCATTCGACCCAGCAGCCGGGCACGGCACGACGATGACCTGGCCACGGCATGGGTGGAGTTCGCGGCCGAGGAGGGGCGTTCGGTGCTCGTGCGGTTTCAACCGGCGCACGCGGATGCGGGAGAGGCTGGAATCGTGTTGAATGCCTTCGCCGTGGACGTACCCGACCCGGCGCGGCAAGCGCGGCATCCCTGGCCGGAACGCGAGGATGAGCACGTTCCCGCAGAGGCCGGGGGAACCGTTACGCTCCGGTGGCGCCCGGGGCGCGAGGCCGTGGCCCACCACCTCTACTTTGGTACGAACCGCGCCGCGGTGGAGGCCGCAGGTCCGGCGGACCCTTCTCATCTGGGGCGGCTGACGAGGGCCGAGTACCGCCTCACGGGCCTGAGTCATTTCGCAGAATACTTTTGGCGGGTCGATTCCGAAGACGCGGCGGGTCGGATCACGCGGGGGGAGATATGGCGGTTTCGCATCCGTCACCGGGCCTTTCCCACGGCGGAGGGGTACGGAGCATTTGCCCGGGGCGGGCGTGGCGGCCGCGTGATCAAGGTGACCAACCTCAACGACGACGGTCCCGGCAGCTTGCGCGCGGCCGTGGAGGCGGAAGGTCCCCGGACGGTCATTTTTGATGTTGGCGGGACGATCACCTTGGAATCCCGGCTGGTGGTGCGGAATCCGTATCTGACCGTGGCGGGGCAGACCGCGCCGGGCAAGGGCATCTGTATTCGCGGCTACAACTTTGGCGTGCTGGGCACGCACGATGTGATCATTCGGTACCTCCGCGTGCGACCCGGGGATATTTCCGGGGAGACCCTGGACGGGATGGGCCTGGCTTCCAGCGACCACTGCATTGTGGATCACTGTTCGATCAGTTGGACGTTGGACGAGGGATTCAGTTCCCGCGGCGCGCGGGACATTACGCTGCAGCGCACCCTCATCGCCGAAGCGCTCAACGAGGCCGGTCACCGCAAGTACCCGCCCGGCACGCGCCACGGCTACGCCGCCAGCATCGGCGGGCACATCGGCAGTTTTCATCACAATCTGTTGGCCCACTGTGCCGGTCGCAACTGGAGCCTGGCCGGTGGCCTGAATCAGAGCGGCCGTCATGCCGGCTGGCTGGATATTCGCAACAACGTGGTTTACAACTGGCACCACCGCGCCACGGACGGCGGGGCAGCGAAGGTACAGTTCGTGAACAACTACTACAAACCAGGACCGGCCACGGAGTGGTTCTGGATTCTGCGGCCCCAGCGGGAGGGCGTCCCGAGATTCGGTCCGCAGGACTATTACGTCGCCGGCAACGTCCTGGAAGGTCGCGTGGGCCCCGAGGAAAAATGGGGTGGCGTGCGGTTGTGGCCGGGGGAACCGCCCGAGCAGTATTTGTTCGACCAGCCGTTTTTTGATCCCATGGTTCAGACGCACAGTGCCTTCGAGACGTTCACGAACGTGCTGGCAAATGTCGGATGCAACTTCCCGGTTCAGGACGACCTGGACCGGCGAATCTTGGAAGAGGTCAGGACCGGCACCGCCCGTTTCCGCGGCAGTCGGACCGGCTTGCCGGGTTTGCCCGACTCCCAAAACGACGTGGGTGGATGGGAAGAGTATCCGGAGATTCGCCGGCCACCGGATTGGGATTCGGACGACGACGGCATGCCGGACTTTTGGGAACGTCGCGCCGGGCTCGATCCCCGGGATCCAGTGGACGCCCAGCAGGATCGCAACGGCGACGGCTACACGAACCTGGAGGAGTACCTGGGCTGGCTGGTGGGCGAGTTTCCGGATCCGGACTGATCTCCGGCGGCCCGGCGAATCATTGAGAGGCACCCATGGTGCGAGCCCGATCCGTGCACCTGCGTTGCGGCAGCCGTTGGCTCGGCCTTCTGGCCGTGGCCGGGGGGCTCTGGCCAGGTTCGGCTGTGTGGGCGCGGGCATCCTCGCCGCAGGTGCTTCAACCGGATTCATTTCGGCCCTGGATTGAACGGTTCAACGCCCTCGACGACGAAACCGTCACCAACGCCATTCCCAACGCGGAGGCCTGGTCCTGGCTGGAGTCCCGCATCCCCTTCTTCGAATGCCCGGACGCAGAGGTTGTGCGGACCTACTATTTCCGCTGGTGGGTCTTCCGCAAACACTTGCGCCGGACACCGACGGGCTGGGTGGTGACGGAGTTTTTGCCCCCCGTCAGCCACGCCGGCCCCTACAACACGATCAGTTGCGCTCTGGGCCATCATCTGGCCGAAGGCCGGTGGTTGCGCGATTTCGAGATTCTGGATGGGACCCTTCGCTTCTGGTTGCGCGGACATCAGGGCGGACCCCAACCGCATCTGCACCGCTACAGCCAGTGGCTTGCCGCCGCGGTGTATGAACGTTTCCTGGTGGAGGGGGATCCGAGCGGCGCGCTGGTTTGGTTGGAGGATTTGGTGGAGGACCATCGACGCTGGGAGCGGGAGCAGGCACGGCCGGACGGCTTGTTCTGGCAGTACGATGTGCGCGACGGCATGGAGGAATCGCTGAGCGGGTCGCGCACGGAGCGTCATGCGCGCCTGCCGTTGAACTGTTACATGTACGGCAACGCGCGGGCCCTGGCCGCCCTGGCCCGCCTGGCGCGCCGCGAGGACCTGGCCCGGGAATTCGAACAGCGCGCCGACCGGCTGCAGAGTCTGGTGTTGGAGAAGCTCTGGGATGAGTCGGCCGGGTTCTTCAAGACCTTGCGGGAAGACGGTCAGCTTGCAGACGCGCGCGAGGCCATCGGGTTTCTGCCGTGGCGCTTCGGCTTGGTGCCGCCGGGCCGGGGGTACGAACGGGCGTGGCAACAACTCATCGACCCGGCCGGATTCCGGGCCCCGGCGGGACTGACCACGGCCGAACGACGGCATCCGCGCTTCCGCTCCCATGGCGTGGGACGTTGCGAATGGGACGGAGCCGTCTGGCCGTTTGCCACGGTCCAGACGCTGGATGCGTTGGCGCGCGTGTTGCGCCACGGCGCCTCCGTGCCCGTGCCGCCCCGTGCGTGGTTCGACGCCTTTTTGACCTACACGCGCAGCCATCAACATCGCGGCCGCCCGTGGATCGGGGAATATCACGACGAGGTTACGGGCGACTGGATCAACCGGGGGCGGGATCGCAGCAAGGACTACAATCACTCGACCTATGCGGACCTGCTCATCGCGGGCGTGGTGGGACTCGTGCCGCAGCCGGATGCCACGGTCCAGGTCTGGCCGTTGCTGCCCGATGGGGCGTGGGATTGGTTTTGTCTGGATGGCGTGCCCTATCACGGACGCTTGCTGACGGTGATCTGGGACCGGGACGGCTCTCGGTACGGTCGTGGGGCCGGGCTGCAGGTCTGGGCCGACGGCCGGCGCATCGGATCGGTGGACGGACTGCGACCTTTGGAGTGTTCCCTGCCATGAGCCGGAGCGGGCGGGTAACGTTGCGAGCTTGGATCGCGGCACTGCTGTGCGCCGCAGGGCCGTTGCTGGCGGCGGAGGCGGTTCGCGGACCCGATGTTTCGCTGGGACCTGACGGCCGCCTGAGTTGCGTACCGGACCCGCTCGGGAACCGGATTCCGGACTTTTCGCATTGTGGCTATGCCGGCGGGGACCGACCTGTGCCCGAGGTCCCGGTGGTGTGGGTCCTCGAGCCCCAACCGGGGGACAACACCGCCCGCATTCAGGCTGCCCTGGACGAGCTGGCTGCACGTCCCTTGGATGACCGGGGCTGGCGGGGCGCGTTGCTGCTGTTGCGCGGTCGCTACGAGATCGCCGGCCAGCTCGTGCTGCGTGCCTCGGGAGTTGTGCTCCGGGGACAGGGCATGGGCACCAACGGGACCGTGTTGGTGGCCACGGGAACGGATCGTCGCACCCTGGTGCGCGTCTGCGGAGCCGGGGATCGCACGTTGCGGACGAACGCTTCGTGGACCGTGACGGACGCGTATGTCCCGGTGGGCGCGACCGACTGCCGGCTGCGGGACGCGGCGGGGTTGGAGCCGGGCCAGAGGATTCTCGTGGTGCGTCCATCCACGCAGGCGTGGATCGAGAAGCTCGGCATGCAGGAGTTGGGCGGTGGTGTCGGCGCGCGGTGGAAACCCGGCAGTCGGGATGTCGCCTGGGAGCGCACCCTGCTCGCGGTGGAGGGGGATCGCATCCGGTGGGACGTCCCTCTCACTACCCCTTTGGAGGCGGAACTCGGCGGTGGATGGATCGCGCAGGTGGACTGGCCGGGGCGTTTGCGGAACGTGGGAATCGAGAATCTGTGCCTCGAACTGGCCCGGGGTCCCGAGCGGCCATGGGACGAAGACCATGCCTGGTGCGGGATCACGCTGGAGGCGGTCGAGGACGCGTGGGTCCGGCAGGTGACCGTCCGGTTTTTCGCCGGTTCGGCCGTGGCGGTGTACGAGACGGCACGGCGCGTCACCGTGCAGGATTGTGTGGCGCTGGACCCGGTCTCCGAGTTGGGCGGACACCGGCGCGAAACGTTTTTCACCGCAGGACAACAGACGTTGTTCCTCCGCTGTTTTTCGCAACGGGGCCGGCGGGATTTCGGGGTGGGTCATGCCGCGGCCGGTCCGAATGCGTTTGTGCTCTGCCAGGCCCTCGAGGCCCACGGCGACAGTGGTGCTCTGGGCAGCTGGGCCAGCGGGGTGGTGTTCGACAACGTCCAGGTGGATGGCGGCGGATTGAACCTGGGCTTCTGGCCCGGGAATCACCAGGCAATTGGATGGGCGGCGGCCTACTCGGTGTTGTGGAATTGCAGCGCGTCGGTGATCCGGTGTTGGAACCCGCCCGGGGCGTGGAACGTGTCGTTTGGTTCGTGGGGCGGGTTCGAGGGCAACGGAATCTGGCGGCAGTCCAACGAGTTCGTGCGGCCGGAGAGTTTGTGGCGGGCGCAGGTTCGAACCCGCCTGGGTCCCGAGGCCGCCGCGCAGGTGGCGTGGTGGTCGAAATCTCGTGAGGAAGTGACCAACCCGACGCCCGAACGGGCCGCGGAACTGACACGGCAGTCGCGAGAACCCGCAGGAACCTTGAGGTCATTCATCGAATCTTTGGCGGAAGGGAACCCCGGTCTTGCGGATCCGGGGGAGGCGCCGCGGTGGAGACGAGGACCGATCTCGGGCTCGGCCCCGTCGCATCCGGCTCGGCCCGTGCAGATCGTCCGGGGCTGGCTGGTGGTGGACGGTCGGTTGCTCACGGGGGGCATCCTCAAGACGGCGTGGTGGCGCGGGAGTTTGCGACCCGAGGAGGCGGCGCAGTCGGGACCCGCACTGACCCGGTTCGTGCCGGGGCGAATCGGGCCCGGCTGGACCGACGATCTGGACGATGTGCTGCATGCAATGGCACAGCAGGGCCGTCCCGTCTTCGAGCATCATCACGGCTTGTGGTACGATCGACGCCGCGACGATCACCAGATGATCCGACGCCCGGACGGGGAAGTGGTCGCGCCGTTTTTCGAGCAGCCGTTCGCCCGCAGCGGGCAGGGTCGCGCCTGGGACGGGCTCAGCCGGTACGACCTGACCCGCTTCAACCCGTGGTACTGGTCACGGCTCCGCGATTTTGCGGTTCGCTGTGAGTCGCGCGGGTTCGTGCTCCTTCACCAGCACTACTTTCAGCACAACGTCCTGGAGGCGGGCGCGCACTGGGCCGACTTTCCGTGGCGCACCGCCAACAACATCAACGACACCGGTTTTCCGGAGCCGCCTCCTTATGCCGGCGACAAGCGAATTTTCATGGCGGAGGCGTTTTATGACGTGACCCATCCGGTGCGTCGGCCGTTGCATCGCCGGTACATCCGGCAGTGCCTGGAGGCCCTGCGGGCCCGCGCCAACGTGCTGCATTCACCGGGGGCCGAGTTCACCGGGCCGGTCCATTTTGTGAGGTTCTGGCTGGATGTCGTGGACGAGTGGGCCGGCGAGAGCCGTGAGGACCCGGTGGTGGTGCTGTCGGCGCCGAAGGACGTTCAGGATACCATCCTCGGCGATCCCCGGTATGCAGCTCGCGTGGACGTGATCGACTTTCGGTACTGGTGGCGGACGGCGCAGGGCGAGTTTGCGCCGCCCGGAGGTCAGCATCTGGCGCCGCGCCAGTGGGAACGCCGGTGGCGCGGGGGGCGACCCCGCGACGAAGATCTCGCCGCGATAGCCGCGGAATACCGGCGGCGGTTTCCGGACAAGGCGCTTCTCTGTGACTTTGACACGGCGGGTTGGGCCTGGCTTTGCGCGGGCGGTTCCCTGCCCCGTCTGCCGACCTCCACGGATCCCGAATTGTTGCGGGCCGTCCCCCGCATGCTGGCCCAACAGGTTCAAACCGCCGCGCCGATGCATGTTCTGGTCGAGGCCGGGCAGCAGTGGCTGGTGTGGACTGCGGAGCCCGCCGTGTTCACTCCGGGCCGCGCCGGAGAGACCTGGGAACGCCGCGAGGTGAGCCCCCAAACCGGGCAGGTGGTCCGACGGGAAACTGTCGACGGCGCGGCGCGGCTCGAGCTCGGTCCGGGTACCGTGTGGTGGTTGGTGAAGCGATCGGATCCGAATTCGTGAGCGTGCGTGCGATCTCGAACCTCATGAAACCGACACGAGAAAGAATGGTTGGGATGGGACTCTCCCGGGGTCCGTGCCTCCGGAGATGGCGCACATTTGCGATCCTTCCGGCGGCCCGGGCGATGGAATGCTTGATGGTCGTTGCGTTCCTCCTTGGGCAGAACGGCACGGCGGCAGAGATGCCGCCCACCGTGGAGCAGTGGGGCATGCACGAAATCGTGTTGTCCGGGCCGCAGTCGGGCAACCCGTTCGTGGAGGTGCGTCTGCACGCTCGATTCCAGCAGGGCTACGAGGTCGTGGAGGTGGGCGGGTTTTACGACGGGGAGGGTCGGTACTGCGTGCGGTTCATGCCACCGCGGACGGGTCGGTGGCAGTGGCGGACGGAGAGCAATCGGCCCGAGCTGGACGGTCGGGCGGGAGAGTTGCTGGTGACACCGCCGGCCGCCGGGAATCACGGACCGGTCCGCGTCGCACACCGGTATCATTTTGCGTACGCCGACGGCACCCCCTACCGGCCCGTCGGGACCACGGTGTACGCCTGGATTCATCAGCCCGAGGGCTTGCAGCGCCAGACCCTGGAAACCCTGGCGCGCAGCCCGTTCAACAAGGTCCGTTTTTGCATCTTTCCCAAGCGATACGCCTGGAACACGAACGAACCGGATCTTTACCCGTTCGAGGGCCGGCCCGGGGCCTTCGATACGACCCGGTTTCACCCGCCGTTTTTCCGTCGCCTGGAGCAGCGGATTCTGGAGCTCCAAAAGCTGGGGATCGAAGCTGACGTGATTCTGTTTCACCCGTACGACGAGGGGCACTGGGGCTTCGACCGCATGACACCGTTGGAAGATGACCGGTATGTGCGCTATGTGGTGGCGCGGCTGGCGGCGTTTCGCAACGTCTGGTGGTCCCTGGCCAACGAGTTCGATTTCATGACGCAAAAGCGCGACGAGGATTGGGAGCGCATCGGCCAGTTGGTGGCTCGATCCGATCCGTACGGTCATCTGCTCTCCATTCACAACGGCAAGCGGCTGTTCAATCAAACCCGACCCTGGCTGACGCACGCCAGTATTCAGAACGGCTCGGCGGTGGAAACGGCCGCGGCCGCCGTGCTGTATCGCGATGCCTTCGAGAAACCCGTGGTGTACGACGAGATCAAGTACGAGGGGAATTTGCCGCGGCGGTGGGGGAATCTGTCCGCCGAAGAACTGGTGCATCGTTTCTGGAATGCCACCGTGGCCGGCACCTATGCCACGCACGGCGAAACCTATCTGAGTCCGGATGACGTCATTTGGTGGAGCAAGGGTGGGGTGCTCAAGGGACAAAGTCCGCCCCGGCTCGCGTTCCTGCGCCGCATTCTGGAGGAAGCACCTCCGGAGAGCATCGAGCCGGTGGACAAATGGCAAAACCCGGAGTACGGCGGCCGGCCGCCGGATTTCTACCTTGTGTATCTGGGCAAGGCGGCGCCCCGGGCCTGGCCCTTCCGGCTCCCGCGGCCTCCCCAGGGCATTGGCGGCCCGCCCGCGGATGGGATGCGTTATCAAGTGGAGATCCTGGACACCTGGAACATGACCGTCACGCCAGTGCCGGGGACGTTCACGATTACGCGCCAGGACGATTATTTCCATGCCGATCGCCAGGGACGGGCGGTGGAACTGCCGGGAAGGCCGTACCTGGCCTTGCGGATTCGGCGCGTCCCGGAGTGACAGGGATCAAGAGGGAGGCTGGTGGGTGTGACGACGATGTCCGTGAGGCGAACGATTCAGGTCGGGTTGCTCGCAGCGGGGTTGCTGGGCGCGGGCGGCGCCTTCGGGGCGGATCCGGCAGGTGCGGCGCTGCGGCCGGGCCCCGGAGTGCGGGTCGAAATCCACGGGCCCGCAGACATGGGCCCGCGCGTGAGGTACGGGGTCCAGAAGCTTCAACAGGCCCTGGAGGCCCTGGGCTGCGAAGTGGGCGCCGCGAGCGCCTCCCCTTCCCGGGCCGTCCTTCACGTGAGGCTGGAACCCCCGCGGCGGCTGGCCGGCGTGCCGGAAAGCTTCGCCCTCGAGCCGGGGGAGAACGGCTGGCGGTTGCAGGGAGAGGACGAGACCGGCTTGTTGTATGCCTGTCTGGAGCTGGCGGAGAGATTACGCCGCGACGGAACCGGACCGGCGGAGCGTCTGTTCGACAGCCCGGCATTGCGGCTCCGGGGCGTCTGCGTGGGGCTGCAGAAAACCACAATTCTCCCCGGTCGCCAGGTGTACGAGTACCCGTGGACCCCGGAGTTGTTTCCCTGGTTCTACGACCGGGCGTTGTGGACCGAGTTTCTCGATTTCCTGGTGCGTCAACGCTTCAACACGTTGTATCTCTGGAACGGGCACCCGTTCGGCTCCATCGTGCGCGTGCCCGAATACCCCGAAGGAATCGAGGTTCCTCCCGAGGTGTTTTCTCGAAATGTGGACATGATGACGTGGCTGGCGAACGAGTGCGACCGCCGCGGCATCTGGCTCGTGGTGATGTTTTACAACATCCTCCTGCCCCAACCCCTTGCCGAAAAACACGGATTGCCCACGCAGTTGGATCGGCCCCATCCCGTTGCGGCCGATTACACGCGTCGGGCCATCGCCCGCTTCATCGAAAGCTATCCACACGTGGGTCTGTTGGTCTGCCTGGGAGAGGCCCTGCAGGGGACGGAACATCAGCTGGCCTGGGCCACGAACGTGATTCTGCCCGCGGTGAAGGAGGGCGCGCGCGCCGCGGGACTGCACGAGTTGCCGCCCCTGATCATTCGCACCCATGCCACCGACGCAGAGCGGGTCCTGCCGGCCTGTTTTGCCCACTACACGAATCTCTTCACGATGACCAAGTTCAACGGCGAATCGCTGACGGTGGACCGGGTGCGGGGTCGCTTGCGGGAGCTGCACCGCCGCATGGCGGCCTTGGGGCCGCACCTGGTCAACGTGCACATCTTGGCGAATCTGGAGCCCTTTCGGTACTTCGCCCCGGAATTCATCCAGCAGTGTGTGCAGGGTGCGCGGGACGACCTGGGCGCGGCCGGTCTGCATCTGTATCCGCTGTGTTATTGGAACTGGCCCCATGCACCGGATCGGGTGACGCCGGCGCTCAAACAGTGGGAACGGGATTGGCCCTGGTTCGAGGCGTGGGCACGGTACGCATGGAATCCGGACCGTCCCGAGGCGGAGGAACGAGAATACTGGCGTGGCCGGATCATGGAGTGCTTTGGTTGCGACGGCGAGGCTGCGGACCGCATTGTCGAGGCGGGCAATGCCGCGGGGCTGGTTGCGCCCATGCTGTTGCGCCGGTTCGGCATTACCGAGGGCAACCGCCAGACCCTGGCGTTGGGGATGACCCTGGATCAATTGGTGCACCCCGAGCGGTACCAGCCCGTGCGCGATCTGTGGGAGTGCCTGGCGCCAGAGGGGGAACGATTGCAGGACTCCGTGGCGGGGCAGCTTCGCGGAGAGCCGGGCTCGGGGGAAACCCCGTGGCTGGTTCGGCTGGAGGCGGTCCAGCGGGCCCGGCGGGCGGTGGCGCTGGTGGAAGGGTTGGCCGAGCGGATCGGCCGCCATCGGGAGGAGTTTCTGCGGTGGCAAAACGACCTGCGCGCGTTGGAGGCCATGGCGCGATGTTACGCCCACAAGGCCGGCGCGGCCGAGATCGTCCTGCGCTCTCGGGCCACGCGAAATGCACGAGAACTGCTGGCCGCAGCCGACCTTTTGGAGGCCAGCCTCCGGGCCTTCGAGGAACTTACTCACCTGGCCGGCCCGGCTTATTGGTTTGCCAACAGCCTTCAGACGGGTCATCGTCGCATCCCGTATCCGGGCGTGGTTCGCGGTGTGGTCACCAATTTTCACTGGTCGCACGTGCTGCCCCTGTACCGCGCAGAGCTGGAGCAATTCCGGGAGCGAGTCTGGCGTCGGCTGGCGGGAGCCGTGTCGGAAAACGCGCCACCCCCGGCACCCTGGCGTCCGGCCCGCGTGAAGGTGACAAGCGAGCGGGCCGAGACCTATGAAGTTCGACCGGGGGCCCGACCTTTCACGGACCGCAGCTATCAACTTGTGCAACTGGCGCCGGAGCTCGTGGGCCTGACGGGAATCCGGTTCTCGCACGAGGAAGCCAAAAACGGGCGCTATCAGCCGGTGGAGTTCGAGGTGGAGGAGCCGGTGCAGGTCTTGCTGGGCCTGTTCCGGGACGATCGGGAGATCTGGTTGCAACCCCCGAACGTCGATGCCGCGGCGCACTGGGCCGAACAAGGAAGCCCCGAGCCCGTACTGAGGTACGGGGCGCGCGTGGAGCAGTGTCCGGTTGTGGACGTCTATGTGCGAAGATTTCCCGCGGGACGCAACCGTCTGACCGTGCCCGGCAGGGGGAGTTTCGTGGTTCTGGGCGTGGTGCCGCAGACCGAGGTCCTGCATCCCCGGGATGTGGAGGAGGACTGGCCCTGAACGATATGCGACCTGGCACGAACGCGCTGCAGGAACTGGGAGGGGCGCGAGGTCAAGCCAAGTGCCGCGCGCGCGGGGGACTGCGCATCTGGACGGTGTTGGCATGCGCGCTTCTATCAATCGGCGGGGCTGTTACGAGGGGCGAACCTCACGCGAAGCTCGGCCTGCTGCCGACGGGCGCGGTACGATGGACGGAGGGTTTCCTGGCCCAGTGGTTCGAATTGTGCCGGACCCAGAGCGTGCCCGCGCTGGATCGGATCCTCTCCGGGACCAACTACAGCCATTTTTGGCGTAACTTCGAGATCGCCGCCGGACGTGCGCAGGGGCCCAACCGCGGCGCGCCCTTCAACGACGGCGAGTGTTACAAGTGGCTGGAGGCCGCGGTGGCCTTGCTGGCCGTGCAGCCGGATGCGGCTCTGGCACGACGGGTCGAGGTCTGCATCGAGACGATTCAATCCGCCCAGGAACCGAGCGGGTATTTGCATACGCGCATTCAGATCCGCGCCCGGCAGGGGCAGACCAATGCCGTGCCGTTTGCCGACCGGTTCCAGTTCGAGCTGTACAATCTGGGCCATTTGATGTCCGCCGCTGCCCTCCATGTTCGGGTCACCGGACAGACCTCGTTGCTGGCGGTGGCCGAGCGTGCCGCGGCCTGTTTGGAGGGGATCTTGACCAACCCGGCCCCGGAGGCCGTACGGCGCCCGGTTTGCCCCTCGCATTTCATGGGGTTGATGGATCTTTACCGGGCGACCGGCCGGCAGCGCTGGCTCGAACTGGCCCGACGCTGTTTTGAGCTCCGTCGGGGCGTGCAAGACGGAGGGGACGACAACCAGGACCGACTCCCGTTCGATGCACATGAGGAGGCCCTGGGTCACGCGGTGCGAGCCAATTACCTCTACGCGGGCGCGGCGGATTTGTATCTGGACACGGGGGATGCTTCGCTGCTGTCCCCGCTCCTGCGGGTTTGGTCCAACGTCGTGGAAAAGAAGCTCTATCTCACCGGCGGTTGCGGCGCCCTATACGACGGGGCCTCCCCGGACGGGGCGCGGGACCAGGACCGGATCACCCGCGTGCACCAGGCCTACGGCCGGAATTACCAGTTGCCGCAGCTCACCGCTCATTGCGAAACCTGTGCCAACATTGGATGGGCACTGTGGAACTGGCGCATGCTGCGGGCCACGGGGGATGTGCGCTTCGCCGATGCCCTGGAACAGGCGCTGTATAACAGCGTGCTTTCGGGCATGAGCCGGGACGGCACGAACTTCTTCTACACCAATCCGCTGCGCGTGACCGAGCCGTTGCCGTTCGAACTGCGCTGGCCTCGCACACGAGTGCCTTTCCTGGGTTCGTTTTGTTGTCCGCCCAATCTGGTGCGGATTCTTGCCCGGTCGCCGGAGTGGGTGGCTGCTGTATCGGGCCGGACCGTTTGGGTGATTCTCTACGGGGGCAGCCTCGTACGCGCCGTAATTGGCTCCGGGGAGGAATTCATCCTGCGTCAGCAGACGGAATACCCGTGGAGCGGGCGGGTGCGCCTGGTGGTGGAGAAGGCCCCCGAGCGACCGGTCGCGTTGCGGCTGCGCATTCCCGGGTGGGCCGATCGGGCGCACGTGCGCGTGAACTTCGGGGCCGCGCGTGCGGTGGACCGGTTCGGGACCTGGTGGGAGATTGAACGGATTTGGCACGCGGGGGATATCGTGGACCTCGATTTGGCCATGGAACCTGTGTGGGTGGAGGCCCATCCCTGGGTGGAGGAAACGTTTCATCAGGTGGCCGCCCGGCGCGGGCCCCTCGTCTATTGTTTGGAGTCGGCGGATCTGCCAGCGGGAGTGAGCCCGTTGGACGTGGCCGTGATGCCGGAACGCGATCTGCGCGCGCGTTGGGACGGGCGGTTGCTGGGGGGTGTGGTGGTTTTGGAAGGGATGGCATGGATGCGCCCTCGGGGCGACTGGTCGGGACGCCTGTACCGCCGCTGGGAGGCTCGGGAATGGAAGCCGCTGCCGTTGCGGCTGGTGCCTTATCCGCTCTGGGGCAATCGCGGGCCCGGCGAAATGAGCGTGTGGTTGCGCGCATTATCCGCAGCTCCGCCGGAATAGAACCCGCGCAGGCGCGCGGTCGCGCTCGGTCTTTCGCAGCACACGGTCTTCTGGCAGGGGGTGTCCGCCCGGGCCACGGACCACCTGTGCCGTTCATGGCGCCGGCTTGCGGGCCAGGACCATGGGGGACGGAGCGGGCACATTCAGGGTTTCGACAGCTTCAAACCCGGCCTCCTCCAACCAGCCTGTCAATTCAGCCAGCGTATAGGTATCCCCGGCTTCGGTGTTTACCAGCATGTTCACTGCGAACAGCAGGGGCAGCAGAGGTCCGCTGCGGTCGTCATCCGGGAGGAATTCCTGGATGGCGACAAGTCCGCCGGGCCGCAGGGCGTCACAACTTCGCCGGAGCAGCGTTCGCACGCCCTCGACCCCTTCCGCATGAAGCACGTGTCCCAGTACGACCAGGTCATACCCGCGGCCGAGGGGCACCTCAAAGAAACTGCCCTCCACCCAGCGGAA
>JAOADM010000100.1 GCA_026417315.1 Limisphaera sp. | reverse complement strand
GCCTTGTTGTAATCATGCTGGACCGAGGACCGGAAGACCGGGTCGTAGGCACCGTAGCCCGACCGCAGGTTGAAGAGGGCCAGCTCGGGGTTGTAGTGTTCGATGCGCAGCTCGAGGTTGTACTCCAGACACTGCTGAATGCAGTCGGTCAACGACCAGCGGCGCAACTCCACCCGGGCTTCCTGGCCCGTCACCATCAGAAACGTTGAGAACACCCCGGCGATGATCCACCTCGTTTTCATCGGACGCCCAGCTTGCGCCAAACCCCGCCGGCGCGTCAAAAGCAAATGCTTCCGGTGTTGGGTCAATGGCGCATTTCGTCAGTTGAGCTCCGAAGTCGGGAATCCAAAGGAAATGCCACCGCCCTTCGGCTTTCCCGTACTCCGGACGACCGGGGTTTGCGCCGGTCCTTCGGAGGTCTCCAAAACTTGAAATGCGCCGGACCGCGAATCCACGGCGTTGGTGGCCCTGCCTGCGCCAACGGTGCGAGGGAGGATCCTCCGAAGAAGCTGTTGGATCTTGATTCTTGCGCAACCCATCAAGCATCGGAAGAGTTTCGCCCCGGGCACGCCGTGGGTTTGCCACCACGGGGTGCGAATGAACCAGCCCAAGGCAAGGCCCGCGGCGACCGGGTTGCCTCGACCCCGGGTGAATGTTTGCGCCTCCTGCGCGGTGTATCGCTGCCCCATCGGGGCCAGAGTTCAACAGCGCTGGCCAACGCCCTGGGCAACCGGGTTTGCGCATTTCTTCCCGCCTGAAGGACGCCTTTCGACAGGACAGGCCCGGCCCGCGCGATTCGTGTCCTCGGGTTTCGCCCTTTCAGGGCGCGGCGGGTTCTGATGGCCGGCTCCGGAGGCGTTGCCCCGGACTGGTGGATAGGATGCGCCTTCGCAGCGGGCGTGCCCTCGTGGGAGCCGTGGACAGCAGAGGGAACAGTTCCGTTTTTGAGCCCGGATGCAAGCGACAATGCCCTTTTCGCCGGCCTTGCCGCGCCGGGGAGACCCGGCATTCCGCCGGGCTTTCGCGCGAGCCCGAAACCTGAAATGCGATCCCCTCCGCGCGGCCCGGGAATTCTCCATTGCGTCTCTGGCGCGCGGCGCTAGCTTGGTTGCACGAGGCGGCCCAACCAGTCGCCCGGGCCGCGTCGCCAGCAACCAGGAACCATGTCCCAACCATGAAAGACCCGAACGCACGCAAACTCAGTCGTCGTCGTTTCCTCCAGCAGAGTGTCGTGGCCACCGGCTTGATGATCCTTCCGGCCCGGGTGTTGGGGCGGGACGGCGGCCCCTCGGCGAACAACCGACTCAACATCGCCGGCATCGGCGTGGGAGGCCAGGGCGCCGCGGATCTGCGTCAAATGGAGTCCGAGAACATCGTGGCCTTGTGCGACGTGGACTGGAGCCACGCGGCCGGTACGTTCAAGCGGTATCCGAATGCCCGCCGCTTCAAGGACTACCGAAGAATGCTGGACGAGGTGAAGGAGATCGACGCGGTGGTGGTGGCGACACCGGATCATCATCATGCGTTTGCCGCCATGGAGGCCATCCGCCGCGGCAAGCACGTGTACTGCGAGAAACCCCTCACGCATTCGGTGTGGGAGGCGCGGCGTCTGGCGGAGGCGGCGCGCGAGGCCAAGGTCGTCACGCAGATGGGCAACCAGGGCCAGGCGTCGGAGGAAACCCGGCTGCTCTGCGAGGCGGTCTGGGCCGGCGCCATCGGGCGGGTCCGCGAGGTTCACATTTGGACGGACCGCCCTTCGCGCGGACTGTTCGACGAATACTGGCCCCAGGGCGTGGATCGGCCCAAAGAGTCGCCACCCGTGCCCGAGACGCTGGATTGGGACCTTTGGTTGGGTCCCGCGCCGGCACGGCCCTACCATCCCGTCTACGCCCCCTTCCGGTGGCGGGGCTGGTGGGATTTCGGAACCGGCGCCCTGGGCGACATCGGCTGCCACGCGTTTGATCCGGTGTTTCGCGCGCTGAAACTGGGCGCACCCCTCACCGTGCAGGGCTCCTCCACCCGCGTGAACGCGGAAACATTCCCCCTGGGCTCCATGGTCACCTACCACTTCCCCGCACGGGATGCTTCCGTGCAGGCCAACAACCCCCACATCCGGGGTCTGAGCGGGCCGGGCGCCGGTGGGATTCCCATGCCGCCGTGTAAACTGGTCTGGTACGACGGCGGCCTCCGTCCGCCCCGACCCGAAGGTTTGCCGGACGGCCGGCTGATGGGCGACAACGGGCGACTGCTGATCGGCGACGAGGGATTCATTCTCGGCAACACCATCTACCCGGAATCCCGGGCGAAAGAAGTCGGGCCCATTCCCAAGACCATCCCGCGCTCGCCGGGCCATTACGTGGAATGGATCCAGGCCTGCAAAGGCGGGCCCCCGCCGGGATCGAACTTCGATTGGGCCGGACCCCTCACCGAGACGGTCTTGCTCGGCAACATCCCGCTGCGCGTGCAACTGCGCGAGGATCTTACCCGGTTTACCCTCCGGTGGGACCCGGTGGCCTTCAAGTTCACCAATCTCGAGGAGGCCAACGCCTTTCTGCGGCGCGAATACCGACCCGGGTGGAGCCTGTAGTCCCACGAGGGCGAGTTACGGCTTGAGGCCCCCAGCGTTTGCAGACGCGGGTGTGGACGCGACGCACCCCTGCGTGGCCTCGGCGGACGACCCCCGTGGCGAGCTCTTGCCTGAGACGGTTCGCCGGTCGGCGTCCTTTCTACGACGTCGGACCTCCCATTGCGAACTGCTGCAGACCGGTTGGGCACCGATGGAATGCGACGCGCGCCGCATCCCGGGCATGCCGAGGAAGGATGTGGCACGACGGCCCCTGCTTCAGCGGGGCCGCCACAGCCGGTGTTCCACGGAAAGATACAAAAACACGCCGTAGTCCGGAGCAGATCCCGTCAGACCGACCGGCGCCGCCAATCCGAAGACGACCTGCATGTTTTCTGACGGGTTCAGGGCACACCGAATCCCCGGCGAGATCCAGGAAATCCACTCATGACGGCGCTGCCCTGCGGCATTGAGTCCGTGCTCCCAAAGGCCCACCCATTCGAGGAGCACGTGCAGGTCGCGATGCAGAGCGTAATTGAGCGCCGCAGCCAGAGTGTAATGGACCAGGTCGCGGTCCCGGGCGGAGGCCGCGTCCGGCAGGGCGGTCAATCCGGCGTTGGCATGCAAAAAGGCGTTCTCCCCAAGGAGCGTGCTGAACGGGAGGTTGAACTCGGCCCCCACGGTCTCCTCGCCCAGATCCCGGTCTGCGTCGCCCGTCGGCAGGATGACACTCGCCCGGGGAGCCAGGGCGGTGTACCGGTCGGGGCTCAGCCAGACTTGACGGCGATAATGAATCATGATGTCTCCCCAGCCATCGATCCACCGACCCTGTTCGCGGCGGAACAGGTAGGGAAGCGTGTAACTCAATTGATGATCCTGGCCGTGGATCGGCCATTCCTGGGTGAAAGCGAGGTGCCAGAGCTGAACATCCGGCCCTGCTGCGCGATCCACTTGGTAATTGCCCGTGGTGATGTGTTGGACCACGCCGGGTTCCTGGTTGTAGGCTTCTTCGACAAAAAAGGAGTTGTCCATGATGCCCGTGGCACGGGGTTCCCCGGCCGGGAGCACACCCGGACCAGCAGTAAGAGCCATCACCAACCCGGCCAGAGCCCGAACTCGCTGAAGCGCCGCTTTTCGGGAACCCGTGCCTCTCGGGCGCGGCGCCGGTGCGTTCAGGGTTCCCAGACCTGACTGCTCTCGGCCCGCCCTGCAGGAACCAATCCCGGGTTCTCTCCGGCGATGGAAGGCGCGGTCCCTCTTCGGATCAGGGTTGCTCCTCTCGCGCATACGTCATGGTCCTTCGTGTGAACTTTTGTGGGTGCTGCACCAGCCCCCACATCCGGCGCCGTGTAACTCCCTTGCCGCGCCGCCTCTCCCCGCCCCAACCGTGCGCGTCGTGGGCAGCGACGCGGCGGCATCTTAAAGACCCCGGGTTCCTGTCGCAACCGTGGCGGAAGCCGGGTTCCGAGCCATGCCCGCACAGCTCTGCGGCGGCTGCGAACCCCCACTCGGTAGCCGCCGACGAAAGGGGGCGGAAAGTCCCCCTAGGGGGGATCTGCCGTGTTCCTGCGGGAGGTGCTGAATGGCTGCCGAGGACCGGCGGTGGGGAAATGTGTCATTGCAAAAGGCGAAGAAGTAACCCGGAAAAGTGCGCACTCGAGATGGGTCCGAAAAGCCGCGCGTTTTCCAAAACCTGTCACTGCCGGTTCAGAGAGGCAGCCGCGAGCGCAGGGACCGTTGCGGGATGCTCCAGATCCCGAGGGGCATCCTCCAAGGGTTCGTAAAAGGTGTTCCTTCGCACGGGAATCCGTCCAGCCTCGCGAATGACGCGGACCAGCTCTGCCTCCGGCAGATGCTGCGGCGACCGTGCCCCGGCCATGTGAAAGATGTGTTCCTCCACAATGGTACCGTGGAGGTCGTCGGCACCGTAGCTGAGCGCCACCTGGGCCAGCTTGGTGCCCAGTCCCACCCAGTAGGCGGTGAGGTGGTCGAAGTTGTCCAGGTACAATCGGCTGACCGCCAGCGTCCGCAAGCTGTCATGGCCGGTGGGCGGGTGACGGACCTCCAACTGGTTGTTCTCGGGCTGGTAGGGCAGGGGAATGAACGCGACAAAGCCACCGGTCTCGTCCTGCAGCTCCCGCAGACGCCGCAGGTGATCCACCCGATCGGCCAGCGTCTCCACGTGCCCATACAACATCGTGCAGGTGCTGCGTCCGCCCATCCGATGCCAGGTTCGGTGCACTTCCAACCATTCTTCGGCCGATTCCTTGCCCCGGGCGATCGTCTGCCGGACGCCGGGCGCGAAAATCTCGGCCCCGCCACCGGTCAGGCAATCCAGACCGGCCTCGCGAAGCGCCATCAGCGTGTCTTCCACGGACTTCCGAGCCAGCCAGGCCAGATGCAGCACCTCGATGGCCGTGAAACATTTGAGCTGGATGCGCGGATCGAGGGCCTTCAGGGCGCGCAGCATGTCGAGATAATACGAGAAGGGCAGAGAGGGATGCAGACCTCCGACGATGTGCAGCTCGGTGATGCCGAGGGCAAGCGCCTCCCGCGCCTTGGCCACGATCTGCTCCACGGTCAACTCGAAGCCGTCGGCATCCCGTTTCTTTCGAGCAAACGAGCAAAAGCGGCAGGAGAGGATGCAGTAGTTGGAGTAGTTGATGTACCGATTGACAATGTAGGTGGCACGATTGCCCACCTTGCGCGCCCGGACGCCGTCGGCCAGCGCCCCCAACATGTGGAGATCTCCGCTTTGCCAGAGCCGCAAGGCTTCGGTCTCATCCAGGCGCCGACCGGATTCCACCTTCTGGATGATCTCGCGCCATTCACTTTGTCGCCAGACCCACTGCATCGACGTCAGAATTAAGCACTTTCGGCAATCCGAGGCAAACTTCGTCGGGCCCGGCGATTTGGTGCCCTCGCGAAGGCCGCGGCGGACACCGGCCGGTCGAGAAACATGCACGTTCGCTGGCTCTGACCGGTGCCGCGCCGAGCGAAGCCCGCGTCAATGTCCAGGCCACCACGATCCGCACTGCCCGCCATGATACCCACTACCCCGGGGTCCGCCCCCCGGCGCAAGACTCCCGCGGAGGACCCCGGATCGTCGGCTTCCGGTTCGGCGTAAACAGCGCATGGGAAGCGACAGCCATTCCCAGGTCAAAGATCGGCACACCGATCTGTGGCGAGCGGTCACTGCCTCTTGGCGACGAGGAGACCGGTGAAACCGCAAAAGCGCACCCAGAGGTCTCCGGGAAGGCAGCCGTCCGATGACCGGTTTGGTTCCTCCAGCTCATCGATCACCCCGGGCTGGGCGACGGCCGTGCGGTGGCGGCGCTCGAGCTGCCGACCGCAACTTTCACGGCGTTGAGCGGCCGGGGCACAGGCTCCTGAGTTGTGATTGGCACCACGCGCCAGCGCACGCGGGCGCCCTTTGGCCCTGGGCGCGGAAACCGATTCTCACGCAAAAACCCCTAAACCCCACCGGGGGTTGGACTCAATCCGTTGCATGGCTGCGAGACTCCGGACCGGATTCGCGTTCTTCCAGCCTTTCCGCTGGAGCGCGCCCTGCAGGAGTGTGTTCCTCGGACGAGTGACAACCCTGTCCCGCTTTCGGACGGACACACAGGCGTTCAGATGTATGCGCGGGCGCCAGGGAACTCGCGCGCAGCGAACGAAAGTCGCGCTTTTTCGTTTGGATGGTCGGGACGAGGGCCGGCCCACGAGGGTGCACCTGCGCCCGGGCTTTCGAAGCCCTTGCCATGGAAGGCAAGGAACTCAGGCCCGCATTCGTCAAAGTCGCAGAGGGTTTGTGTCTCCGTATCTCTGGGGGTTCTCAAACAGCCTCCCGATCCTCGCACGCAAGGGCAATGAGGATGGCCGTGACTCGCCTCGAGCCGTGACTGGAAAGTTGTGTTTAGCTTTCCCCCGGGTTGCTCGACCGAAGGCGCGGTTTGCGACTTCTGATTCGGGCCTTGGGACCCTCGGGGGTGTGGCCCTGCTCCGAACTGAGAATGCCCGGGCACGAACCTCCTCGGAGGACTGTGGACTTTTGGCCATCCGGAGGATGCAGATTCCAGCAGGCGAAGAACCTCATTCACGAGCTCTACCGGCCGGTTTGCCAACACGGTCCGGCAAGCGACGAAGCTTCATGCCGAGTCGAGACCGGGCCCGCAGCCCACTGGCCAGCAGCGATGGAGCACTCTTCTTGGGACGCGACACGACGTCTGGAAGGTCAAACCGGCCGTGCCGGGAATACTTTGCACTGTAAGGGCTGCCTCCAGGGCAGCTTTTGCCTCCTAAAGAGACTCGAAGGTTCTGAAGGGGCAAAAATTGCCCGGGCATCGAGGCTGGAGAGGAGGGCTTTGGATCTGTGTGTGAATGTCGGACCCTCAGAGGACTGGCTCATCATCTTTTCAGGGGCGGCCATCAAGAATGTGCAGAGAGGGTTGAAAAGTCTCGGGCCCACTGTTTGAGGAATCCCGACTTCCGCCGTGCGACACGAAGGGAGCTTAAGTGTCCAGATTTGGGATGGAGGTTGGGCTGAGGCCTCTGACCCACTCGGGTGTTGTGGCTTCGCTGCTGGCGTGACTCGGCTGCGCCCGGCCAAGGAGATCAATCTGGCACCGGCTCCGGAGACAGCAGTGGCGTCGAGTCCGCGTCCGCCCGAGGCCCGATCCTCCAGGATTCGCGGCAGACCTGCCTTGGGAAGCCGATCTCCGAACGGAGCCAGGTTGTCCGGAGACCCGTGGGCGTTGTGCCCACTGCGGGTTGGAACGCCGGGCCCCTGGACTTGGCCCGCCACTTGCTCTGCTGGAAGCCGATTCGGTCGAGTACATCGATCGTGGACGAAGCTGACCTGAGGACACGGCATGGCACTGGCGTTTTTCCGACCCCGTTCGCAGCGACGGGATGAGGTGGTGGCAGTCGACCTGGGGGCCCGATGCTCCAAGGCCGTCTGGGTGCAAACCCGTCCGGACGGGTTGGCTCTGCTGCGGTATGCCATCCTCGATGCGCCGGTGGCAGAGAAGGAGCCTTCGACAGCGGCGCTGGCCGAGCATCTCCGCAGCCTCCTGCAAGCCCTGGAGACCCGCTGCCGTCTGGTCTCCCTGGCCCTGGGGGTAAACGACGCCATCGTTCGGTACGCCGAGCTGCCTCAGATGCCCCTCGCCGACATGCGGCAGGTCCTCAAAACCAGCAGCAAGCTGTATTTGCAGCAGGAGCTGCCCGGTTACGTGTTCGATTGTTGGCCCGTCAACGGCGCCGAGCGGGCCCCTGCGGACAAGACCAAAACCTCCACAGTGCCCAAGCAGAAGGTCCTGGTGGCGGGAGCTCGGCAAAGCTGGGTCGACACGCTCTATGAGGCCTTGAAACAGGCGGGTTGCACCGCCGGGAATGTTCTTCCCGGTTTGGTGGCTCCCATCAATGCACTCGAAAGTGCCCAGCCGGAGTTGTTTCGGCAGGAAGTGGTGGCCCTGGTGAATCTGGGGTTCCGCCACTCCAGCATATGTATCTTGCAACAGGGCGAACTGGTGCTGAGTCGGGTGCTGGGCATGGGCGGGGATCATGTCACCCAGGGACTCGCCAATATGATGGGCATCAGCTACGCGGAGGCCGAGGGCATCAAGCTCGGAATGCCGGGCGAGGTGCGCGAACAGCTTCAATCTCTGCTGGCTCCCCTGGCTCGCGAACTGAAGGCCTCGATCGACTTCTACGAACACCAGAACGACCGGCCGGTCAGCCAGGTGCTCGTGTCGGGCGGCAGCGCCCTTTCGGACTGTGTCCTGCAACTTCTCCAGGCCGAACTGGTTACGGACTGCCGTCCATGGGATCCAACGGCCGGACTTCAGCGGTCGTTGCCTCCGCAACAACTGGCCGAGTTGGAACAGCTGGCCCCCCATCTCACGGTGGCCATCGGTACGGCCCTCGCCACTCTTTGAGCATATGCCGATTCGATTGAATTTACTGGCGGAAGCGCTGGAGCGGGAAGAGGAACGGCGCAAAGACCCGGTGAAGCGCGCCTTGTTGGGGGCGGTGGGGATCGTGATCGCAAGCCTCCTCGGAAGCCTGCTGTATTACTCGCAGCTGCTGGTCAAAAACAGCGAATTGGCCCGCCTGCAAACCGAGTGGGAACTGCTGCGCAAAGAGTACGAGCAAACCCGGGAAAACGAGAAGAAACTGGCGGACGTACGGCAGCGCCTTGCCGCGCTGGAGCGGCTCGCCACCAACCGTTTTCTCCACGGGAACCTGCTCAACGCATTGCAAAAGGCGGCCATCCCGGAGGTGGCATTGACCCGGTTCAAAGTGGAGCAGTTTTATACCCTGACAGAACCCACGCCGGCCCGAACCAACGCCGCCGGCCGGGTTACGCAACCGGCGAAACCGGCCACGGCCACCGAGCGCATTCTGGTCACCCTGGACGCCCGGGATGAGAGCCAGCGGCCGGGCGACATGGTCACTGACTACAAAGACCGCATCGCCTCCGTCCCGCTCTTCCGGGAACTCCTCGGAACCAACGGGGAGGTGGTGCTCCGCAATTTGTCGGCCCCCCTCCAGGACACCCGATCCGGACAATCGTACGTCACGTTCAGCCTGGAGGTGCGCTTTCCGGAGAAAAGCCGATGAAACGTCTCACGCGTGAGAAAAAACAGCAGTTATTGTTGGTGGCGCTGGCCACCCTGGCGGCACTGACCGGCGTTTGGTTTGGCCTCGTGCGCCCCCAGCGCGTCGGATTGGAGCGCGTGGCCCGGGAGATTCTGCAGGCACAGCGTCAGTTGGACGAGGCACGGAAACTGTTGGCGCGCGCGCCTCAAATCCTGGAGGAGTTGGACAGCGCCTCAACAGTGCTGGAGCAACGAGAAGAGCAAATGGCCGCGGGCGATTACTATGCCTTCGTCATCAACCGCATCCGACAGTTTCGGCTCGACTACGATGTGGACATCCTGCAGTTCGGCACCATCATCGGCCCGGCCCCGGTGGATTTACTGCCGCGATTTCCCTATCAGCAGGTGAGTCTCACCATTGCGGGGAGTGGTTTTTACCATGAGATCGGCCGTTTCATTGCGGATTTCGAGAACCGGTTTCCCTACTGCCAGATTCGCAATGTGGAGTTGGAAACGCCGGGTGGGGTGTCGTCGGATCCGACGGGAGAGCGGCTCTCGTTTCGCATGACCCTCGTGACCCTCGTTCGACCCGGATCTTGATGGAGGATGGCCATGGTGTGTGCGTCGAAACAACGCCGTTGGCAGGGACTGGTGATGCTCCTTGCGGTGCTGAGCTGCGGTGCGGCTGGAAGGGCGGCCGAAGCCTCGAGTGGCAGTCCCACCCCGGCGGTCCCGGCACCGGTCATTCCCAGGTCTGTCTTCGAGATTCCCGGTGATCCGTCCCAGGGCCGGGACCCGTTCTTTCCACGGTCCCAGCGGCTGTTCGCCGGTCGGACCGGCAGCACGAATGTAACTCCCGTGGCCCGGATCCAGTGGACACTGCGAGGCCTGGCCGGCACGCCCCAGCAGCGCCTGGCCACGCTCCGTACCAGCGGGGATCGCCCTCGTACCCTCATCCTGGCCGAAGGGGAGGAGACCAGTCTGCCTGCGGCCGGCGGGGAGGTGCGCGTCCGTTGCGTCCAAATTCGGGACGACACGGTCGTCATCGAGGTCAATGGTGTGCAACAAGAACTGCGTCTCAGAGACGGTTTCTGAGGATGCAAAGGCTCCCGCAGGACGGTCGGCGGCTGTTCGCACCCTCACGGAAGGGGCAAAGGGGAAGGTGGAAGCCCGTGTCGCTTTCATGTGGCCTGCAAATTGCTGCCAACGGCCGCAGGAGGCGTGGGACAGGAATCCCAGGGAATGGGACACGCCTTTAGAACCGATGCAAGAGGCAGGTTTCATACGCAGTCAAGTGAACGGAGTTGCAATCGACCTGATAGGATGCCCGCGCCTCCGGAAGGGGGCAGGGGAGATCGCAGAGCAAGCCAACGTATGAAAACGAAATCGTGGAATCGCCGCACGACATGGGCGCTGGCGCTGGCCTTCACCCTGGGCGTCGCCTCTGTCCGTGCACAAGACACCAACGAACAAGCCGAGACAGCGGCCTCCGGGGCCACGACTTCAGCGAATGCCGCTCCGGCCGGGGAGGCGGCCACGCCGGCGGCGGCGTCCGCAACCAAATCCGGCAGGGCGGCGGAAGTCATTCCACTGATCGTGATGGACGACCTCCCGTTGACCGACGCGATTCGGAACCTGGCACGTCAGGCGGGGATCAATTACCTGATCGACCCCAAAGTGGCCTATGGCGCGCCGGGCCCGGATGGCAAAGTGGTCCCCATGCCGACGGTTTCCATTCGGTGGGAGAACGTCACCGCCCAGCAGGCCCTCGAGGCATTGTTGAACAATTATGACCTCCAACTGGTTCAGGATCCCAAGACCGGGATTGGCCGCATTACGGTGAAAGATCCTTCGGCCCCTGAACCGTTGGTGACTCAGATTATCCAGCTGAAATATGCAAGTCCCACCAACGTGGCGCTTGCAATCCAGGGCGTACTTATGGATCGCCGCAGCAAGGTGATCCCCGACGTTCGCACGCGACAACTCATTGTAGCAGCCACGGAACAGGAGCACCGTGCGATCGAAGACATCGTGGCCCGACTCGATGCACAGAGCAAGCAGGTGCTGATTGAGGGGAGATTACTGGAGGTGTCGGTGTCGCCGAAGTCCATTAAGGGCATCGACTGGTCGGGCACCTTGGGAGGCCAGCGGGTTGTTTTTGGGAACGGTACCACGATTGCACGATCCACGACAACCATACCTGGACAAACCACCACCACGACCCTGCCGGGTGGACGGACGATCACCTCCCAGTCGCGTTACAGTGAGCAAACCGAAATGCAGACCGTTTTCGATCCCCTGGCAGGCGGCGGCCTGTCGCTCAACACCTTCCGGGGTCTGACTCCCAACATTGGTTTTCTGAGCGCGGACGGAGTCAGCGCTGTTCTTTCCTTTCTGAACTCGCATGCAGAGTCCCGGGTGCTTTCGGCTCCCAGAACGGTCACCCTGGACAACGAACCGACGTTCATTGAAGTCGGTCAGATGTATCCCATTGTGAATGTGACTCCGGGGACGGTGCAGACAGCCGGGGGCTCCCAGGTGACGTACAGTAACCTCACCCTCCGCCTGGAAGTCACGCCGAGCATTTCTGCCAACAACGTCGTCAACCTCAAGGTTCGGCCGAGCATTCTTCGACTCGGCCCCAGGTACACCACAAAAGTGGGTGGGGTGGAAAATGAGGTGGACTCCTTCTTCAAGCGGGAAATGGAGACGCGGGTGCTGATTCCCAGCGGACATACTCTCGTGCTGGGGGGGCTGCTGCAGGATCAGATCTCTTCTGGAAGCACGAAGGTGCCGGTCCTGGGGGATCTGCCGCTGCTGGGCGCCGCGTTTCGCAGCCGCTCGAAGGATCGCGACAAAATGAATCTCCTGATCTTCATCACGCCTACGATTGTCGAGGACAAGGATTACCAGGAAACGCCCACAGATTTTCTTTCGACGCGTCCACCGGCGGGCGAGGCCCTGGAGGATGATTGGTCGGCTTGGGACAGCGGCGAGCCACTTCGGTGGAGCAAGCGTCCGGAGCGAAGCGGAGGCAGGGTTACTCCCTAGGCCCGGTTGCGCAACACAAGGCGCAGCTGTGCAGCACTCAACGAAGAACCAAAGGATTTCGTGTATGAAGCGCATGCGATCCGGAACTGTGCAGAAGCGCCCCCAGCCTGCGAGCTCGTTCTGGGCTACAATGACCGTTTGCGGGCTGTTTGGGGCGATGTGTATGCGTGGATGGGCCTTGCCGGAAGTGCACACCGTAAGCGGCGGGCCAAAACAGGGCACCTGGACACCCCATGGA
>JAOADM010000099.1 GCA_026417315.1 Limisphaera sp. | reverse complement strand
ATGCGCTGCCGGGGCGCTCCTTCGACGGCGCGGACAAGCAGAACGGATTCAACTTGAACGTTGTGTCGCTGGTGTTGGAGAAGCCTCTGGATGAAAGCGATTGGGCCGCGGGGTATCGTGTTCAACTGCTGTTCGGCCCCGACGCCAATACCCTGAGATCATTGTCGACCCTCGGCACGGCCTCCGGAGACTTTGCGATCAAAAACGCCTACGTGAGTTTGCGAGCCCCCGTGGGCCGCGGCCTGACCCTCAAAATGGGCGTGTGGGATACCATCATGGGCCACGAAGTCTTCGAATCCGGCAACAACCCCAATTACAGCCGGTCCTACGGCTATTTTATCGAGCCGATCATTCACACGGGCGTGCTGGCGTCGTACGAGTTGATGGACGGTGTGACGTTGTCGGCAGGGGTTGCGGACGGAGGAGGTAGCAATTCGATCAACGCCCGCTCGGGCATCGACTCGGTGATGAGCTACGTCGGGTCCATCGCGCTGTCGGCACCGGAAAGTTGGGGGGCGTTGTCCGGGACGACGCTGTATTTGGGGGCGATGGATTCCGGACGGCAGGGGGCCAAGGACATGATCAACTGGTTCGCCGGACTCACGGTGCCCCTGCCCTGGGAGGGTTGGTCGGTGGGGGCGGCGTACGATTACCGGGCGCACGGTCTCTTCGACGGTTCGTACGAGAATGCCACCGGCCTGTATGTGATGTGGCAGGCCAGCGAGAAACTCAAGCTGAGCACACGGGCCGAGTACGCCACCGGTTCGGCCGGTGCGTACGGATATGCGGGATCGAACCCGGTCCAGTTGTTCGGCCTGACCGGCACCTTGGCGTACGCCCTGTGGCCGAACACGCTGAGTCGATTGGAACTGCGGTGGGACCACGACCTGAACAGCCGGGGGGAATTCCTGAACGGTCTCGCCAACAATGCCGTGTCGCTGGCGTTGAACGTCATTTATCAGTTCTGAGCAATGAGTGGCAGTGCCGCGCCCGGACCGGGCCCGGGTGAATGGCGTGCCCGACCCGGTCCGGGCCCTTCGCGTTTGCCGGAGACTGAACTGGTTGTAGAGTTTCACTTAAGATGGCTCGTAAACGTCCTGAGACAGGTGGAAAACGAGAGAAGGCGGAACCGGGAACTTCGGCACCGGCGGCCCAAACCGGGGCCGGGATTCCACAAACCTTTCGGTTCACCGCCCCGGATGCCCTGAGTGTTTTGCTGGTGGGCGATTTCACCCATTGGCAAAAGTCGCCCATTCCCATGCACAAGGGTCCGGGGGGTGTCTGGGAGGTGACGGTGCCCCTGGCCCCGGGCATCTACCATTACCGTTTCCTGGTGGATGGCGAATGGCGCGATGATCCGGAATGTACGTTGCGCGTGCCGAATCCTTACGGCTCGCAGAACAACGTTCGGTTTGTGAGTTGATCCCGGAACGCAGGGCTCGTCCGTCAGACCGCGGGCACGGGCGGTCGCGCTCCGGGATTGCGACCGCGTGGGGAAGGGGAAGGCACGAGCAACGCTGGCCCGGATCGGAACGTTGGGGCTCTGCGTTCTGACGTTATTCCGCATCGAAACAGCACCGTGTTGCCTGCGCAATGGCCCGGCTCTCTCGGCGGGCCAACCGTTCCCGAGAAAGTGGTGTTTTCCCCGGGGTAGTGCCGGCGGAGAACCATCGTGCGGGCGTCAGTGCGGGTGCGGGACTTGATCAGGTGCTGAGTCCCTGGCGCATTGCAGGTTTGGATAGGCCCCCCAAGCGCGGCCGGATTCGAGCGTCCTCGATGCGGCAATGCCGATGGGGAGACGGCATTGCCCTGGAATTCTTGAAACACAGGTTCCATGGCTGAAATGGGCCCTCCGACGGTCTCCGGCGAACCCCATTGCGCGTTGAAGGCGCGAGACCTTTATGACACTTGGTGGGTTTGGTGGGAATGAATCTGAGGGGCCGGTGTTGGAACCTTGTTGCTTGCAGGCGTGCCACCGGCAAAGCCGTCGGCGCCGGAGATCCGCTGTCCGGAGCATTTCAGGATTTGGACACCGCGGGCAGCTCGGCGGAATGTAGGACGTCCCCGACGCGCCAAGCTTGGGGCCACGGGCATTGGATGCGTGAATCCGGGGTCAGTCCCCGAATGCGCCCTCCGGTCACCCCAACGGAGTCGACCTTTGACCTTCAGGAGAGCTCGGTGGTAGCTTGCCGCGCATGGAACCGACGGTGCCTTCGCTGAGTCTCCCCGGGTGGTTGGCGTTTGCCGTGGTCGTGGTGGTCGGCTTCTCCGTGGACGGGCAGTCCAGTCTGGCCGAGCGGCTGGGATACAAGGCCACGGACCGGCTCTTGATTGTGAACGGGGACGATCTGGGGATGTGTCACGCGGCCAACGCCGGCACATTTGCGTGTTTGGAACGGGGCCTGATGCGATCGGCTTCCGTGATGGTTCCGTGCCCGTGGTTTCCCGAAGTGGTGGCGTGGGCCCGGAATCGCCCGGGAACCGATGTGGGCGTGCATCTGACGCACACCTCCGAGTGGTCGGTGTACCGTTGGGGACCCGTTTTGCCCCGGGATCAGGTCCCCGGGTTGGTGGACCCGACGGGTTATTTCTGGCGGAGCGTGGCCGAGGTGTATGCGCATGCCACGCCGGAACAGGCGTTGTTGGAGGCCCGGGCGCAGATTCGCCGAGCGTTGGAGGCCGGCCTGGATGTGACGCATTTGGACTCGCACATGGGAACGCTGCAGCTGAATCCGGCGTACATGGAGGTTTACCTGACCCTGGCGGCAGAATTCGATCTGCCCGTGCGCATGGCTTCGGCGGAGACTCTGGCCAGGTTCGGTCAGGCACAGTGGCGACAGCGCTTTGCCGAGCGGGGCATTCTTTTCCCGGACGATTTTGTGTATGAGGACCTGCCCCGGGAACCTGCCGAGGCGAAGCGGTTTTGGATGGACCGGTTGCGTCGGCTCAAGCCGGGCGTCACAGAACTCTACATTCATGCTGCGTTGCCGACCGAGGAGCTCAAGGCCGTTACGGGCAGCTGGGCCATGCGCGCTGCAGAATACGAACTGTTCACGAACGATCCCGATCTGAAGGAGCTGATCCGGCAGGAGGGCATCGTTCTGATCGGGTACCGGCCCTTGCGCGACCTGCAGAGGAAACTGCGCGCGCAGGCTGCGGCGGGGGGATCGCCCGGGCCATAGACGCATCGGGCGTTTCTCAGCCGGACGTGCCGTTGCGCGGCAGGGGGGCGCGGCCGTTGGCTTCGCGGCGCGGGAACCGGGCAGGGCGCTCGGGCGGGGTGAGGTCCACTTTCACGTAGTATCCATTGTTGCCCAGGAGCTGCTCGACGGCGCGCTGGAAGGCCAGGGAGGGTTTGACACGGAAGCGCTCGTGGGCTTCGAGCACGACGGTTTCGCCCCCGGGTCGGATGAAGCAAAGATAGAGCGGGCAGCGGCCCGGGTGGGCTTCCACCAGTTGGCGGATTTCGTCGAGCAGCTCGGGCCGGCTGGTGGCCGGATAAATGCGCAAATGGACCTGTTTGGTGAACCGGGCCGGGGCCTCGTCCAGGGGGATGGCGTCCCAGATGAAGAGCTTGGCACTGCCCTCTTCGTTGCTGGTTTCGCCGAGGACCAGCACGGCCGCGTTGGGCTGGAGAACGGCCCGACAGCGCTCGCCGGCCTCGTCGAAGGCCAGCACCTGGACCGTGCCGGTCAGGTCCTCGAGCGTGGCGATCAGATAGGGCCGATTCGTTTTGCGACTGAACCCCTCTTGCACGGAGACGACCAGGCCGCCGAGACGCGTTGCGGTGCGCGGGGGCAACTGCGGAAGATCGGCGGCCGTGGTGAGGCTGTACTGCTCGAGGAGGGGCGCATAGGGCGCCAGAGGGTGGCCGGTGAGGTAAAGGCCCAGCAGTTCCTTCTCGTACGCCAGTAACTGGTGCAGGGGCCACTCCGGCAGTTGCAGGGCGGCTTCCGGGGGTGCAGTGGCTTCCTCCCCCAGCAGACTGAACAGGGAACTTTGACCCCGCTGGCGGTCCGCGTGGACATGGGAAGCCCGGGTAAGAGCGGCATCGATTTGCGCCATGAGGGTGGCGCGGTTGGGGCCCAGACCGTCGCAGGCTCCGGCCTTGATGAGCGCCTCCAGGATGCGGCGGTTCACGGTGCGGGTGTCGGCCCGTTCACAAAGATCGAAGAGCGTGCGGAAAGGTCCCCCGGCCCGGCGGGCTTGCAACAGACTTTGCACGGCCGCCTCGCCGACGCCCTTGATGGCGGCCAGGCCGAAGCGGATGGCCCGGGGCGGCTCCGAAGCCGGCCCGGAGCGCACCGGCGTGAAGTGCACGTCGCTTTCGTTGACGTGCGGGGGCAGGACCTCGATCCCCAGGGACCGGGCTTCGGCGATGTATTCGGCCAGTTTCTCCGTGTCGGCCATGTCGTTGGTCATCATGGCGCAGAGGAACTCGACCGTGTAATTGGCCTTGAGATAGGCCGTTTGGTAGGCGGTGATGGCGTAGGCGGCCGCGTGAGACTTGTTGAACCCGTACCCGGCGAACTTCTCGAGCAGGTCGAAGATCTGGTGGGCCTTGGCGGCCGGGATGTTGTTCTTTTCCATGCAGCCGCGCACGAACGTGTCGCGCTGCTTCGCCATCTCCTCGGGCTTCTTCTTGCCCATGGCCCGGCGCAACAAATCGGCGGCGCCCAGGGAATAGCCGGCCAGCACCTGGGCGGCCTGCATGACTTGTTCCTGGTAGATCAGGATGCCGTAGGTCTCGCGGGCGATGGGTTCCAGCAGGGGATGCTCGTACTCGATGCGCACCTCACCGTGCCGGCGGCGGAGGAATTCCGGGATCAGATCCATCGGGCCGGGCCGGTACAGGGCAATCAACGCGGTGATATGCTCGATGGAGCTGAGCTGGAACTTGCGGCACAGCTCGCGCATGCCGGCCGATTCCAACTGGAACACGCCGAGGGTCTGGGCCTTGTTGAGCAGTTCGTAGGTCTTGGGATCGTCGAGGGGCAGTTGATCGATCGGGATTTCAATGCCGCGGGTTTGGCGAACCAGTTCGCAGGTGTTGCGGATGACGCTGAGGGTCTTGAGCCCCAGGAAGTCCATTTTCAACAGGCCGAGGTCGCCCACCGGTCCCATGGCGTACTGGGTGACGAGGGCTCCGTTTTCATCCTGTTTGAGCGGCAACAGATTCACCAGGGGCTCGGGTCCGATGACCACGCCGGCGGCATGGACGGAGGCGTTGCGGGCAAGGTCTTCGAGGATCTGGGCGGTGTCGATGAGTTCGCGGGTGACCTCCTCGGTTTCGTAGGCCTGGCGCAGCTCCGGGGACAACTCCAGGGCACGGGCCAGGGTGATTTTGGGGTCGTTGGGGATGAGCTTGGCCAGTCGATCGCATTCCGAGTAGCTCAGCCCCATCACGCGGCCCACGTCGCGCACCACACTTTTGGCGCCGAGCGTGCCAAAGGTGATGATCTGGGCGACGCAGTCGCGGCCGTACTTTTGACGCACGTACTCGATGACCTCGGCCCGGCGATCATCCGCAAAGTCGATGTCAATGTCGGGCGGGCTGACCCGTTCGGGATTCAGGAAGCGCTCGAACAACAACCCGTAACGCAGCGGGTCCACGTTCGAGATGCCCAGCAGATAAGTGACCAGCGAACCTGCCGCCGACCCGCGCGCCGCGCACGCGATGCCCCGTTCGCGACTGTGCCGGACAAAGTCCCCCACAATGAGGAAGTAACTCACAAACCCCGTCTTTTGAATGACCGCCAGTTCCGTCTCGATGCGGTCCAGCACCTGTTGAATGGCGGCGCGGACCTCCGGCGCGTCCGGGGGCGGGACCGCCTCCGCGGGCAATTGCGCCAGAGCCGGCAGGGCACGGGGATCCTCGATCCCCTCCACGTGAAACCGTTCCCCCTCCAGGCGCACCCGCATCCCGTAACGCCGGCGCAGCCCTTCGCAGATCCACACCCGAAGGAACTGCTCCCGTGTATAGGGGGGCGGGGGATGAAACACAGGGTAGTGGAGACGGCCGAACTCGATCTCGACATTGCACCTCTCGGCGATCTCGAGCGTGTTGCGGATGGCCTCGGGCACCTCGGCAAACCGGGCCTTCATTTCCTCGGCCGACCGGAGGTGGAATTGCTCGGGTGCATAGCGAAGCCGTTTGGGATCGTTGAGGGTGGTCTGGGTACCGATGCAAATGAGACAGTCGTGCGCGCGCCAGTGATGTTTCTCGAGGTAGTGCACGTCGTTGGTGGCCACGACGGACAATCCAAATTCCCGTGCCCAGGCCAGGAGCTGTCGGTTGACCCGGGCCTGCTCGGGCAGGCCATGATCCTGCAGTTCGAGATAGAAATGCTCGGGCCCAAAGACCTGTCGGTACCAGTCCAGGACCTCCCGGGCGCGGTCGAGCTGGTCGCGCACGATCAACTCGGGGATTTCCGCGGCCAGGCAGCCGGACAGGACGATCAGTCCCTGCCGGTGAGCGGCCAGCAGTTCCTTGTCGATGCGCGGCTTGTAGTAATAGCCCTCCAGGTGCGCGGCCGTGCTGAGGCGAATCAGGTTTTTGTAGCCGGTCTCGTCGCACGCCAGCACCGTCAGGTGATGGTACACGTCGCGTCCGCCGGTGGTGGTGCGTTTCTCGAACCGGCTGCCCGGCGCCACATACATTTCGCAGCCAAGAATGGGTTTGATGCCCCTGGCCCGGGCGGCCTGATAGAAGTCGATGACCCCGTACATCACCCCGTGGTCGGTGATGGCCAGCGCGGGGAATTTCAGGGCATGGGCACGCTCCACCAGCCGGTCCAACCGGCAGGCGCCGTCGAGCAGCGAGTATTCCGTGTGAACATGCAGGTGGACGAAATCCGCGTGCACCATGGCGGGCAGGGTAACGGCGGAAGATTCCCACGGGCAAGCCGGCGCCGGGGCGGGCAGCCCCGCACCGCGCGCGCCGCGGGTACGGAAGCGGGCGGCAACCCTTCCCAAAGATCGACGCGACCGCGCGCCGAAACGGCGACACAGCCCGGAGGAACAGAGCCGGGCAGCGGGTGGGCGCCGTTGACAGGTGGCGAATCCGGGTTTAAGCGATGAGCGACATGAGAGGGGTCGCTTCGTCGGGGCAACCACCGCCGCACGCGGTCCTGGTGGTGGATGGCGAACCGTTGTTGCGGGAGGCGGTGGGGCACTGGTTGAAACAATCGGGGGACTTCACGTTGTGCGGGGAGGCGGAAGAAGCGGCCCAGGCCCTCGAATGCGTGGAACGGCGTCGGCCCGCCCTTGTCGTCACGGAACTGGCGCTGCCCGGCCGGAGTGGTTTGGAACTGATCAAGGATCTGCGCGCCCATCACCCGGAGGTGCGCGTCCTTGTGTTTACGCGATGTGACGAGCGTCTCTATGCCGGACGGGCCCTGCGCGCGGGGGCGCGCGGTTTTCTTTCCAAGCGGGCGCGGGGCGAGGAGTTGCTGGCGGCGCTGCGGCAGGTGATGGCGGGCCGGATTGCGCTTGCCGCGGATCTGGCGCTGCGCCTGCTGGAAGAGTTCACGGGAGTGAACGACGCCGGCGTGGGCGGGCTGGGGCGGCTGACGGATCGGGAGCTGGAGGTGCTGCGCTGGTTGGGACAGGCGCGTACGGTGCGGGAAATCGCCACTCTGCTGCATCTCAGCCCCAAAACGGTCGAGACCCACCGCGTCAACATCATGCGCAAGCTGCGGATTCCGTCCTCGCCCGAACTGCTGCGATTTGCCCTGCAACTGACCGAAGGCGAACTGGGCGCCGGCCTGGCGGCGGCGGTTTCGGGACCCGACGCGGCCGTTCCGCGCCCGGGACGCGGGGCACAGCCCCAGGGAAGCTGAGGGGAGACGCGAAGATGAGCCCGAAAGACCGCCACGGGACCGGCCCGGCTCCGGCAAACCCGGCTGGAGCGGCGGGGCTGCGGCTGCGTCGGGCGTCCGGCCCGGGCGATGGAGGGAAGTCGGCACTCAAACCGGTACGCCATGGCGAGGGGGGCTCGACCGCACGGGCGTTCAGTCTGGTGGAGCTGTTGGTGGTCCTCGTGATCCTCTGCGTGTTGATCGGGCTGAGCTGGGCGCCCGCGCAGCGGGCGGCCGCCCGGCGCGCACGAGAGCACTGCGCCCTGCAACTGAGACAGATGCACGTGGCGTTGGAGCTTTACGCGCGGGACCATGGCGGCGGCTATCCGGCCCTGCCTTCGGTGCGCACTGCGGAACCGGTCCTGAGCCTGTTGGTGCCTCGGTATACGGTGGCCACCGCCACCTTCGTCTGCCCGGCCAGTGGGGATCATCCACCGCCAGAGGCCGTGCCTTTTGCGGCCGGGCGGATCAGCTATGCGTATTACCAGGGGCGGCGTGCGACAGAAGCGGCGCGGGATCCGCTCGTGAGCGATGAGCAAATCAATTCCACGGCGAAAACCCCGGGAGACCCGGTTTTTTCCCCGGACGGCCGGCCGCCGGGGAACAATCACGGTCGGCTGGGGGGCAACGTGTTGTTCGGGGATGGCTCCGTTCGCTTCACTCCACCGGTCGCGGCGTTTCCGCTTCCCTTGGGACCCGGGGTCGCGTTGTTGAATCCCAGGCGATGACCGAATGAGCGTTACGGTCAAAGTTCAGTGTCCGTGTGGAGCGCGGTTCGCTTTTGAGGTCGAGCCGGTCGAAGGGCGCTTGCCGGTGCCTGTACACTGCCCGGAGTGCGGGGCGGATGCCACCGGGCTGGCCAACGCGGCGCTGGCGGGATGGACAGCCGGCGAAGGCGTGACCGCGTCCGAGAGCGGCCGCCCCCGCGTACGCTTGCGCTCGGAGCGTTCGGTGGACATCGCAGCGGCGTCGCCCCGGCCGGGAGAATCTCCCCAAGGACCGGCACGCTGTCCACAGCACCCGGATGAGCCGGCGGTGGAACGTTGCCGAGTTTGCGGGCGACCGATCTGCCGGCGGTGCATGGAGCTGCATGGCTACGTGTGCTCGGTGCTCTGCGCGGGTCGGGCCGAGCGCGAGGGGATCGAAGTGCCCGAGTACGCCGGCCGGAGGGACCGGGTGATCCGGCGCCGTCAGCGCTGGGTTAGGACGGCGGCCGTGGCAGTGGCAGTGTTGGGGCTGGGGACCGTCGGCGGGTGGGTTTGGTCCAAATGGTGGGGAAGCCGACCCCGCACGGTCTTTGTCGCGTCTGTCCAAGCGGATGAATTGAGCTCTTGGGAGCTGTTGCGCCCGGAGGTTCTGTTGTCCTGGAACGCCCGTGAGGCAGTGCTGCGCGTCTTCCCGGAAGGGCGGGTTCTGTGGCGGGTCCCTTGGGAGGACGGGGAGCGCGACGAGTTGCCCCGATTGCTGGCGGATCACCCGTATTTGTGCTGGTTGCGAGGGGCGCGGTTGTTTGCCATCGATTCGCGGACGGGACAACGCCGGTGGCAGGTGGAACTGCCTTCACCCGTGCTCGGGGTGCGGTGGGACGATCAGGCGGCGGTGGCGGTCAGTGGGCAGGGCCGCGGTCCTCGCACGGTCACGCGTGTGGAGCTGGCGACCGGAGCCGCGAAACGCGAGGTGGTGATTCCGACACCGGTGCCGCGGCCGTTGGGAGTTGCTCTGGGTTCGGAGACCCGCCCAGCCCGGGTGCCCACCGCGGCGGATGCCGCCGCCTTCCTCGAAGAGGACCCACAGGAGACAGACACCGCCCCGCCCCGCCACGAGTTCTATCCCGCCGGCGCGGAGGTCGTGGAGTTCCAGACCTGGTTGATCCAGCGCAACATCTCGATTCGGGAGGGGCTCAAGCCAAAGGAAGCCCCCTCGGTGCTCGAAAGCGACCGGCTCACGGCCGGCCGGAGCTGGGAAGCCGTGCGAGAAGCCCTGGATGACCTCCGGCGGGCGCGCACCGGGAGCGTCGTGAAAGAAGACCGAAGCCGTTATGGGGTGCGGCTGCGGCGCTGGATGGGAACCGGGCCCACGGAGTGGACCGGAGAAATCGTGGGGCCGCCGTGGTGGGTGCCGTTGCGGAGTGTGGATGTGTTGCTCGGGGCCACCCAACTCCTGGTGTTCGAAAAAAGCGGTCGGCTCCGCTGGACGGCCGCCCTCGCGTTTCCGGTTTCGCCGGAGATTCTCCAGCAGGCGGAGACGGCGGGTCACGGGTGGCCCTGCCTCGAGGTGGGACCGCATCTTTGCGTGTTCGATCAGGGCATGCTGACCTGCTTCGAGCTGACCACGGGTCGTGTGCGCTGGCGCCTGCCCAGCGTGGGCATCGCTCGGGTGCACGAGCATGAGGGTCGGGTGCTGTACGTTTGCACCACGACCGCCACAGTGGACGACCTGGCCCACCCGTTGCAGGTCAAGCTGTTGGACAAACCGCAGCCGCTGCTGCTCAAGGTGGAGGCTGACACCGGACGGGTGCTGTGGCGACAAGCGCGATTGGCGGATCGGTGTTTTCCCACCGGCTCGTACCTGTACGCATGGTGGTTTTCACGGGGGATGAGCGGGGAGGGGACATTCTTCAACTTGTATCGGTTGGACCCGCGGACCGGCGTCCCGCTGTGGCATGAATATACCGAGCGCTGGCCCCGTCGGCTGGCCTTTCATGCTCACCGGTTTCTGGTGCAGTGGGAAGACCGCATCGAGGTGCGGGAATTTCGTTCCCATTGAGCCGCAGGGCGTTGGATTGAAACAGCACCGGGATCGGGTCACAACCTCGGGCCTGCACGGGCGTCCAGAATCCCGGCCGGGACGGCTCGCGCGCGGCGGGCCTGCGCGCCGTTTGGCAAATTTCACATTGCAAGAACGCCCCGGCGTCTGCTATATTGTGTGCCGCCCGCGGGGGCGAGAAAGGGTCCCCGAGGGGGAAAATCCCAGCCCACGATTGCAGAGGAGCGCCCGGATGGGTGATCGGCGCGGTTCTCGGAGTTCTGCACTTTCCGGCGCGGAACGAGGTTCGATGCGACGGACAGACCGAGAGCTTTTGTATTTTTGCCTGCGCTCCGGGCTGGGCAGGGGAACCGGGCCGGACCACCAACCCCGGGCGGCTGAAGAGCCGTCAAGTGGGAACGTCTGATCAGATATGGCGAGTAAAAAAGCGGTAGCGAAAAAGAAAACTGAAACCGTGCGGCGCGGAAAGACGGCCAGGTCCAAAAAGGCCGAGCCGTCCAAGAAGGCTGCCGAGAGCAACGCTCCGGCAGCCCCCACCAAGGTGCGTCGCCGCTTTGTTTTGGGCAGTCTGAAGCGCAGGGAAAGGACCGAAACCTCCACCGCTCCCGCATCGAGGGCCCCTCGCCCGGCGGGCGATTCCGGCGTCACGCCGCCCTCCGGTTCCGGTACCCCCGCCCCTGCATCCGGCACCGCACCGGCCACGGGAGCCGCGGCCGGCTCCAACCCTCCGGCCGGAGAGGTGGTCCGTCGGCAGGCGGCCGACCTGAACGAGGCCATCAAGATCCTTGTCCATCTCGCCCACGAGAACGGGCACATCACCTACGATGACATCAACGACATCCTGCCGGACGGCCTGACCCCGGACGAATTGGACGAGCTCTACACCAAGCTCCGGGCGATGGACATCGAGATCGTGGAAAATCCGGAGGTGGATCTGGGGCGGCCGGTGGACGGCGAGGAAGACGAGGAGGATCGGCTCGATGCGCTCGACGATCCCGTGCGCATGTACATGAACCAGATGGGCAAGGTGCCCCTGCTGACCCGGGAACAGGAAATCGAGATCTGCAAGCGCATCGAGGAGGCCGAACTGGAGATGAAACGGATCATCTACAGCTTCGGCTTTGCCGCCAAGGAACACATCGCCATCGCCGAAAAGCTCCTCAGCGAGCCGCCCAAGGAACGCTTCGACCGCGTGGTGGTGGACAAGAAGGTCGCCAACCGCGAAGGCCACCTGCGGGATCTGCGCAAACTGGTGAAAACCGTGCAGGCCCTGGACCAGCAGGTGGACGCGCAATACGCCCTGGTGCAAAAGGCCGCCACCCCCGCCGAACGCGCCGCCGCGCAAGCGGCCTTTGAAAAACTCGACAAAAAGCTCCAGTCCTACTTCCCGAAGTTCTACTACAAGCAAAAGGTGCTGGAGGAGATGGTCGTGGTGGCCGGCAACATCCACGAAAAGTTCCAGCAAAGCGTCCGGGCCATCGAGCAATTGGAAAAGCAGCCCCCCTCGCCCGAACGCGACGCGGCCCTGCAGGCCGAACGGGACAAGATTGCCGCGCTGGAACTGTTCGTGCGCATGCCCCGCGAGGAGTTCTACAAGGCCTTCGACGCCCTCAAGGCGGCCGCCGACCGCGCGCATCAGGCCAAGACCCACATGGCCGAGGCCAACCTCCGCCTGGTGGTCTCCGTGGCCAAGAAGTACACCAACCGCGGCCAGTCGTTCCTGGACCTCATCCAGGAGGGCAACATCGGCCTCATGAAGGGCGTGGAAAAGTTCGAGTACCGGCGGGGCTACAAGTTCTCCACCTACGCCATTTGGTGGATCCGGCAGGCCATCACCCGCAGCATCGCGGATCAGG
>JAOADM010000098.1 GCA_026417315.1 Limisphaera sp. | reverse complement strand
TCGTTGGGCTGGTCGGTGAAATAGACGTTGCCGGATGCGTCGGAAGTGGGGCCCTCGGTGAATTTGAAGCCGCCGGCGAGCTTTTGGACCGTGGCTTCGGGCGCCAGAACCCGGGCAAGGGAATCGTTGGTTTCTGCCCGGGTGATCGCCGCCAGACTCAAAGAGAGCAAGACAAGGAGGTCGAGGGAGGTCTTCATAAACTCAGCCGCCCAGACTGGAGGGGTCGTTCACGTTGCCCTTGTTAAACTCTACGTAGGTTTCGGTCAAGTCCGCGGCATAAAGCACGGCCCCGGCCCGCCCCAGGTTGAGTCGGATGTGGAGCTCGAACTCCGCGGGTGCCACCGCCTCGCAAAGACGGGCAAACGGCACGCCCGTCGGCCGACCGCGGCGCACACTCCAGACGGTGACCTTGCCACCGGGCGGGGCGTATCCGATATCCACCTTGTCCTCTTGCACGCGTGCGGCGCTGTAGCCCAGGGCGTCCATGACCCGACCCCAGTTCGGGTCGCCGCCATGCCAACTGGTCTTGACCAGGGCACTGTTGGCCACGGCCCGGGCCGCGGCATCGGCCTCGGCGGGGGTCCGCGCCCCGAACACACGCACGGTGACGACGCGGTGGACGCCCTCGCCATCCCGGACGATCATCCTGGCCAATTGCAGACACGCTTCGGCCAACACGGCCTCGAATCGGGCAAACGCCCGGTCCCCTCGCCGCAAAGGTTCGTGGCCGGCACAGCCATTGGCCAGCAACAGGACCGTGTCATTGGTGCTCATGTCTCCGTCCACGGTGATGCGGTTGAAACTGGCCGCCACGGCCTCGGTTAACGCCGACTGAAGTGCGGTCCGTTCCACTGCGGCATCGGTGGTGAGAAACGCCAACATGGTGGCGTGCCGGGGGCGCGAGGCCGGGCGACGTCCCGTGGGACTCATTCCCGGATGAATCATTCCGGCCCCTTTGGCGATGCCGCCCAATCGCACCACGCGCCTTCCCACTTCGAACTCAAACGCCACCTGCTTGGGCCGGGTGTCACTCGTCATGATGGCTTCCGCCGCCGCCGCCGCGGCAGCCAATTCGCTGCTCAACATCCCGGCCGCCTGCCGGATGCCGGAGCGAACGTTGGCCATGGGCAGCGGCACACCAATGCGCCCGGTGCTGGCCACCAACACGTGTTCGGGTTGCAGCCCGAGGGCTCGACCCGCCTCCCGGGCCATCGCCCGGGCGTCGCGAAGGCCCTGCGGCCCCGTACAGGCGTTGGCATTACCGGAGTTGGCCACGATGGCCTGCGCGCGCCCGCGTCGGACCACTTCCCGGCACCACTTCACCGGTGCTGCGCAAACCTGGTTGGTGGTGAACATGCCCGCCACCACGGCCAACCTGTCCGAAACGATGAGTGCCAGGTCGCGCTTCGGCCCGCGATCCGAGCCCTTGCCCGTGCCCAGTCGTTTGATGTCGCAAAACACTCCCGCCGCCCGATAACCCTGCGGCGCAACGATGGACCCTTCAATCTGACGCATGATCGACAAGCAGCCTGGAAACGGCACGCACGGACATTGCCGGGACGGGATCCGTTTCCCGTTTTTGTCCCGCGCGTTCCATGGGCCGGAGCTCGAGAATCTCCGGGGTGCGCGAAACCGGGGGCCGCCCCTCTGCGCCGTGCGGCAGCGGCAGTAAACGGCAATGATGGTCATCCCTGCAAGCGCCGTCTTGGTCGGCAGCCTCGCTGCAGGAAGCTGCCTTAAACTTCTGCCAGGGGGACCGGAACCATGGCCCCGCACGCAGCAGCGGCCGCGTTTGCCGATTGCATTTTGCCGGTGCCTCGGATAGTTGAGCCCCATGCGTTTCATCGCCAGCCTGATCGAAAAGCTGCAGCGACATCCCAAGCGCATTGTCTTTCCGGAGGGCACCGAGCCGTCGGTGCTTCAGGCGGCTCGCCAGTTCTATGCGTTGCGGCTGGGTGCTCCCATCGTGTTGGGGAATCGCGCCCGGATCCAGCAGGTGGCCCTGGAGCATCAACTTTCGCTGGACGGCATCCGCGTACTGGACCCGGCCGAAAGCGACGACCTGGAAAACTTCGTCGTTCGCTACAATCGCCTGCGCCGTGCCCAGGGCCTCCAGGACGCCGAGGCGCGCGAGGCGATGCTGCAACCCAACTACTTCGCGGCCATGATGCTGGCCATGCATCATGCCGACGGCCTGGTCAGTGGCGCGGCTCATACCATTGCCAGCGTGCTGCGGCCCCTGTTCCAGATCGTGGGCCATGCCCCGGGCACAAAAACCGTGGCGGGCTGTGCGGTCCTGGAGCTGGAGAATCCGCGTTTCGGCGAGGAGGGCGTGCTCTTTCTGGCCGATTGCGCAGTCATCCCCGAACCGACCGTGGAGGAGCTGGCCGAGATCGCCGTCTCCACGGCCCGGCTGGGGCGCCATCTGCTCGGCACCAGACCTCGCGTGGCCCTGCTGTCGTTTTCCACCAAGGGCAGCGCCCAGCACGAGTCGGTCGGACGCGTCCAAGCCGCGACGGCGCTGGCACGGCAGAAGGCGCGCGAGCAACAACTGGAGGCAGCCATTGACGGGGAATTGCAGGTCGATGCCGCTCTGATGCCCGAGCTGGGCCGACGCAAGTGTCCGGACCTGGCCCTGCCCGGCCCGGCCAATGTCCTGATCTTTCCGGAGTTGAACTCCGGCCACATTGCCGCGCGGTTGCTGCATCACGTGGCCCGCGCCGAGCTGTACGGGCCGGTCTTGCTGGGACTGGACCGGCCTGCGGCCAACGTGCCCCGGGGTTCAACCGCCTGGGACATTTTGGGCGCTGCCGCCATTGTCGGCGTGCAGGCCATTCATTACCAAGTGCTCTATCCCGGTGCCGGGGCCTCTCTTCCCGGCGAGACCCGCTCATGAATCTGCTGTCCCTGCCCCTGCTGGCTCACCTGAAGGATCTGCCCGTGTATCAGCCGGGCCGCCCGATCGAGGAGGTCGCCCGGCAATACGGGTTGGACCCGGATCGGATTGTCAAGCTGGCGTCCAACGAAAACCCACTGGGTCCCTCGCCCCGCGCGCGGGAGGCACTGCAAAGGGCCCTGGAGACCGTCCACCTGTATCCGGACGGACACGCCTTTGCGCTGCGCCAACGACTCGCCGCAAAGCTCGCCGTGACCCCCGAGCACCTGATTTTTGGCAATGGCTCCAACGAATTACTCGAATTCATCGGACACGTTCTCCTCGAACCCGGCGTCGATGTGGTCGTGTCCCAGTACTGCTTTGCTGTCTATCCGCTGGTGACCCGGATGTTCGGAGCCAACCTTGTCACCGTGCCTGCGCGAAACCACGCCCACGACCTGGCCGCCATGCGCGCAGCGATCACCCCGCGGACGCGGGTGGTCTTTCTGGCCAACCCGAACAATCCGACCGGCACATGGGCGCCGGCCGCAGAGTTGCGGGCCTTCGTGGAATCCATTCCACCCACCGTCTTGGTGGTTTTGGACGAGGCATACATCGAGTTCCTCGAAGATCCCCCGGACTTTCTACCGGACCTGCGCACGGGTGCACGGCCCAACCTGCTTTTGCTGCGCACGTTTTCCAAGATCTACGGTCTGGCCGGACTCCGCGTGGGCTACGGAATCGGCGTGCCCGCATTGATCGCGGCATTGGAAAAAGTCCGGCAACCCTTCAATTTGAACCGGCTCGCTCAAGTGGCCGCCCTGGCGGCCCTTGACGACGAGGAGCATGTGCAGCGGACCCGTCGCAACAACCGCCAGGGACTGGAGCAGCTGCAGGCCGGCTGCCGCGAGCTGGGTCTTCCTTACATTCCCTCGGCCGCGAACTTTTTGCTGGTACGCGTCGGGGACGGCGCCGCGGTCTTCGAAGCCCTGCAACGCCAAGGTGTCATCGTTCGCCCCATGGGCGCGTACGATCTGCCTGAATGGATTCGCATCTCGGTGGGCACGCCGGAAGAAAACGCTCGATGCCTGGAGGCTCTCCAGAAGGTGCTGCGCAACGGGCCCGCCGCCACCACCAGGGACTGAGCTGGCCCATTCGTCCGGACACCATCGTCCTTCTTCGGAAGCCTCCTTGGACGCAAGGGGGACCTTCGGGCGTGGCCATTGCTCTGTCGCCGCCGCGGCGAGAGAAGCACGGAATCCATCGCAGGCAGCCAGCGGCGATGCCGGGTCTGGAATTAAAGAGTTCGAACAGCATGTGACCAGCAGTCTCCCGGCACAGCCTTGGACTCTGACCCGGGTTGGCCCCCGGATCCATGCGCACGCGCACAGGACCGTCCAGCAGTCAAGGGGCCACCAAGCAGCTTGAGTACCTCCCCTGCCCCATGTGCGCAGGGTGGCACTCTGTTGGAAAAGTGGCTGCGTTGCGAGGAGGAGCCCGGATTCTCATGGAACATGGCATCGCGGGCAAAACGACCTTTTCAACCTTCGGGTCGAGAAAACAAACCCGCGCGTCCCATCGAGGCCCTCGTGCCGCCCCGGACATGCGACAGCTTCGGCTCCTGCCGACGCCGGCACAGTCGCGCTCCACTGGATTGCCCTCACCGGATCCAGCGCTCTGCCGGGGCATTGCGGAGCGGCGCGGACCAATTGACCACGCGGTCTTCGCAAGCTGCGCCCGCGCGGTGTTCTCCCAAAGTCCCCGGCCGCACCCCGGGCTCGAACCGCGATAAAGAGTGAGCAGACCTCTGAAAGGAAGCTCGCGTGGCGGACCGCGGGCATCGCCTTCTCTAGAAGCAACCCATGGATGCGACAATCCCATGCGTGGACACCGGGCAAAACGCCCTCCAAGGGCCCCCGGACTCATGGCTCGTCCACAAGCTGGTGATGCTGAACGTCATACGGGCTACCAGGGCAAAGCAGGCTTCGGCTGTCGCGGCCGCAACCACAGGGCTCGCCCTGACCAGAATTGGCCATGGCCAGCCGGAGATCCAATGGGGCACACTACCCAATGAAATGGGACCTGAATGGGTCCTCGACCCTGGAACATCAGAGCTGGCGTAGTTTCGAACCCGACACACGACGATGCAAAAGACCATGACACGACCTGTGCGGAGCCCGAGGATTGCCTGGGCGGTGCTGCTGGCTGTTTGGGGCCTTTGCCGTACTCAGGCCGCCACCACCAATGCCTTTCTTCCCAGTGCCGACACCTTTGTCCGGTTCGGGATCAACCAAGAGGTCAACTACGGGGCGTTAGAATTCCTGGATCTCTACGGAAACGCTACGGCGCGCGATTATTTTGCGTACGTGCGCTTCGACTTGTCCTCGCTGCCGCAGGAGGCGCAACTGCTCGATGCAACGTTGCGATTCACCAAGGTGGCCGGAGGCACGCGCAACGACACGCTCACCACGGGGCGATTCCGCGTCCTGGGTCTAAACGACGTGGCCGGAAACACACCTCAGACCTGGGACGAGTTGACCTTGACCTTCAACACGATCGGCTCCGAGTGGGTTTCCGCCAACACCTATGACACCACGCGCGTGACCGATCTGGACGGAGCCAATGAGGTCGCGGACAACACCACGGGCATCGCCTCCATCGGCGGGCCGAACCTGGTGAGTTTTCTCAGCAGCCGGCTGGCCGCCGGCGGGCTGGTCACGTTCATCGTGGACTTTGCCACCACCGAGGGCGGACGCGGATTCGCGTTTGGCTCGCGCGAGAACAGCAATCCGGATGCGCGCCCGCAACTGACGGTGGCCTGGATTCCCGAGCCCAGCATGCCTGCTTTGTTGACGCTGGGCGGGCTGCTGCTCCTGGCATGGCATCGACGGCTCCGATAGCCCGCACCGCTTCACATTGAAACGTTGGGCAAGGACCCGCTGGACCGCCCGGCTGACCCGGTCCCTCGCAACAGGGATCGCGGCGGCCGGGTGGTTCATTTTTTCATTTTCCGGCTCGGGGAAGTCCGCGCCCGTGACCCTGACGGTGACGGACCGGTGGTTTGTGCTGGAGAACGGATTGCTGACGGCGCGGATCGAATCCACTTCGGGCGTGCTGGTCTCTCTTCAGTACAAGGGGCGCGAACTGTTGGCGCAGCAGAGTCGCGGAGGCGCTCTGGGCGGTTACTGGTCCTGGGTGGGACAAATCACCGTGGGCCCGCGGCGAGAGCCCCGGGTGCGGATCGACCCCACCCACAACGGCGGGGAGTTGGCAGAGGTTGCCACCGAGTTCCTGCAGGATCCTGCGCGTCCGCCCGCGGCGGTCGAAATGAGTCACCGCTATGCCCTGCGCCGGGGCGAGCCCTGCCTCTATGTCAGTTCGGTCTGGCGACACCGTCCCGGGGACCCGGGTTTTCGGGTCGGTGAAGCCCGTTACGCCCTGAAACTGCATCCCGAGGTGTTCGATTTCCTTTCGGTGGACGCGCGCCGCCAGCGCCAGATGCCCCGCCCGGAGGATTGGGACCGGGGCCTGCCCACCAATCTCAAGGAGGCGCGGCGCCTGGTCACCGGTCCGCACGCCGGCACGGTCGAGCACAAGTACGATTACGCCGCGCGACTGTATGAAATCCCCGCCTACGGCTGGTGCAGCACCCGGCACGCGGTGGGACTGTGGATCGTCCAGCCCGGCTTCGAGTTCATCGCGGGGGGTCCGACCAAGGTGGAATTGACCGGGCACCTGGACGTGAATCCGGGCGGCACGCCCACGCTTTTGCACATGTGGCTCGGCAGCCATTACGGCGGCAGTTCGCTGGTGGTGGGAACCAACGAGGCGTGGAGCAAGATGATCGGTCCCCTGGTGCCCTACTGCAATGAGGGCAAAGACCCCGAGGGGCTTTGGAAGGATGCTTTGGACCGGGCCCGCGACGAGGCCGAACGTTGGCCCTACGACTGGGTGCAGGACCCGGAGTATCCGCCGGCAGTGCAGCGGGCCACGGTTCGGGGGCAGATCCGGCTGCAGGATCCTCTGTTGCGGCTCGATTCCATCAGCAATCTCTGGGTGGGCTTGACCGCGCCGGACCATGCACCACCGCCCGTGACCTTTGGACGGCGGGGTCCACGCACCGTCGGAGCCGGATTGCGCCCGCCTGTTCGTAGAGCCGCAGGCGGGACGAATGCCCCGGGGCTGCCTCCCTTCGGCGGTTTCCCCCCTTTGGTGGATTGGCAGAGAGACGCCAAACACTACCAGTTCTGGACGCGCGCAGGTCCGGACGGGAGCTTCGAACTGCGCCATGTGCGGCCCGGCCGTTACACCCTGCATGCGATCGCCGACGGCGTGCTCGGGGAGTTCGTGCTTGAAAACGTGGCCGTGGCGTCCGGCTCCAGGCTCGAGTTGGGGACCTTGATCTGGCGGCCAACCCGGCTGGGACGGACCCTGTGGGAAATCGGGGTGCCGGACCGCACCGCGCGGGAGTTTCGACACGGCGACCATTACTGGCAATGGGGCCTGTACCTGCGATACCCGGAAGAGTTCCCGAACGACGTGGATTTCGAAATCGGCCGCAGCGACTGGCGCGTGGATTGGAACTACGTTCAACCGCCGCGCATTCTGGAATCGCCCGAGGTGGCTCTCGGCGAAGAGGATGAACATTCCGAAACAGCATCCCCGGGGAATGGTTCTTCCAACGCGGTCGGCGTCAAGGTCCTCCCGACCACCTGGACCATTCGGTTTCAACTGTCGGAAACCCCACGGGGTCGGGCGTTTTTGCGCATGGCGTTTTGCGGGGCCGGCCCCGGCTGCCGGATCGAGGTGGCCGTCAATGGAGAGCCCGTGGGAGACACTGGTTGGCTTCCCCCCACCAGCACCATGCACCGCGACGGGATCGAGGGATACTGGACGGAGCGCCGGATTGCATTCGACGCCGGCCTGCTCCGGGCCGGAGAGAACCGGATCACTCTGCATCTGCCGGCCCGGTCATGGACCCAGGGGGTGCTGTATGACTATCTGCGACTGGAGCTGGACGAACCGGGCGACACAAGGGCGGGGTCTCCCGCAGAAGGAACAAGGCCCCTTCGCTGAGCCTGCAAACCACGGCGTGCGGGTCGGCCGGCGTGGGCCGATGCCCCAGCCGCCTAAAGGCTGTTGAGCACGTCGATCATTTGGCGCAGCCGGCCGTAGTCCCTTCGGTTGAAGCCAAAGGCGATGCGGTGCAGGTCCAGGTGGTCCTGGTCCTCCTGTTCTTCCGGGGTGGGCGGGATCCGCTGGATGGGCGGCCCGGTGATGATGTCGGCAAAGTCCTCGTTCAACGCGGCCAGCGCGGTATCCGTGGGCGGGTGTTTGAGGCGGATGACAAAGAGATCCTTCACGAACCGCGTGGAATGGAAGTTGCGATAAAACCGTGTGATGATCCGCACCGCCTCGTCCACGTTGTCCGTGATCCGGTAAAGATTCAGATCCTCCGGCGAAATGAGTTCATCGCGCAGGAGATGTTCCCGCACATGTCGGTCCCACGTTTTCCAGTACGTGCCGCCGGGGCGATCGATCAACACCAGCGGCATCAACTGGCTTTTGCCGGTCTGCATGAGGGTGAGCGCCTCATACCCCTCGTCCAACGTTCCGAACCCGCCCGGAAACAACACCACCGCATCGGCATGCCGAATAAAGATCAACTTTCGGGTGAAAAAGTATTTGAACGTCACCAGCTTTTTGTCTTCGCGGATCACCGGGTTGGGATTCTGTTCCCAGGGCAACTGGATGTTGGCGCCGAAGCTCATCTCCGGGCCGGCGCCTTCGTGAGCCGCCTGCATGATGCCGGGGCCGGCCCCGGTGATTACCATGTAACCCGCCGCCGCGATCTTGCGGCCGAATTCCACGGCCTGCTGGTATTCGGGCTTGTGCGGCGCCGTCCGGGCCGAGCCGAACACGGCGACCTTGCGCACGTGGGCGTAGGGCGCGAACAGCCGGAACGCGTAGCGCAGCTCCCGGTTGGCGATCTGAATGACGCGCACGTCGCCGCTGTGGGCAACGTCCGTGAGCAGCTTCAGCGCGTTCTCGATGATGTCCGCCACCGCGGCCTCGTTGTACCCCCCGCCCTTGTAGCGGATCAGCTCCTGGATCCGGCGCTGCAGTTCGGGATCCGGCGGCGGTTTCTCTCGTTTTTCCGTCACAGGCATCGCCCAAGGATAAGCAGATTCGGGCCGACCGCAACGGCCGAGCAGGTTCCCCCCGTGGCACCCGCCTGCGCGGGTCTTCGATCGTTCTGCCCGCTTGACCCACCGCTCCCCTCGGCCTTTACTGACGGGCGTTCGGCCCCTCGGGCCCAACGGCAATGTATGATCAAACCCGTACCCATCCCCGCAGAGCTGTTTCAGCAGAATCGAGAGCGGTTGCGCCAGTTGCTGCCGCCACGATCCCTCGCCGTGCTCAACGCCAACGACGTGATGCCGGGCAACGCCGATGCCACGCTCGGCTTTGTGCAGAACGCCGATCTCTTTTACCTGAGCGGCATTTTGCAGGAAGAAACCATCCTGGTGCTGGCGCCGGATGCCAGCAACCCGCGTCATCGCGAAATCCTTTTCCTGCGCCGACCGGACGATCACACCCGGATCTGGGAAGGTGAAAAGCTGAGTCGCGAGGAGGCGCGGCGCATCTCCGGGATCCAGGAGGTCCGGTGGCTTGACGAGTTCCCCGTCGTGTTCCGGCAGCTCATGTGCGAGATGGAATTCGTTTACCTCAACAGCAACGAGCACTATCGCGCCATGCCCCAGGTCGAGACCCGGGACGAGCGCTTCATCCGCCAGTGCCAGCGCCAGTACCCGCTGCACCAGTACCGCCGCCTGGCCCCTTTGATGCACCGGCTGCGCACCGTCAAGTCGCCGCTGGAGGTGGATCTGATCCGCAGGGCCTGCCGGATCACGGGCGAGGCGTTCCGCCAGGTGCTTCCGTGTGTGCGACCGGGGGTGAACGAAGCCGAAGTGGAGGCCGAGTTCGCCTGCGCCTTCCTCCGGCAACGGGCCACCTTCGCGTATCCCCCGATCATCGCCTCGGGACCGAACAACTGCGTCCTGCATTACACCCGCAACGACCGCGAATGCCGTGCGGGTGAACTCCTGTTGTTGGATGTGGCAGCCAATTACGGAGGCTACAATTCGGATTTGACGCGCACGGTGCCCGTCAGCGGCCCGTTCACTCGACGCCAGCGCGAGGTATACGAGGCCGTGCTCCGGGTGTTTCGACAGATGCTGCCCCGCATGGTCCCCGGGAAAACCCTCGACCAGCTCCGCGAGGAAGCCGAACAGCTCATCGCCGAGGAGTGCAAGAAGCTGGGCTTACTGGGCCGGAGCACACGGCGCCGGACCGACTCGGACGAGTCCCCCGTGCGCGCGTTCTTCATGCACGGGGTGGCCCACCCCATCGGGCTCGACGTCCACGACGTGCTCCAGCCGGGCCAGAAGATTGCCGCGGGCTGGGTGATGACTTGTGAACCGGCCATCTACATTCGCGGGGAGGGCTTCGGCATCCGACTCGAGAACACCGTCCTGATCACCGAGCACGGGGCCGAGGATCTCATGGAAGACATTCCGATTGAGCCCGAGGCCATCGAGGCCCTCATGCGGCCCCGGCAATCCGGCAAACGCTCCCGCAGAGTTCTCTCGACAGGTTGATGCCCGGCAGCGATCGCTTCCCGTCCTTCGTCTGACCCAACCCCACGGACCGGGCAGAGCCCATGCGGTCCGCGGGCATCCCGGCCGGCGCGTTCGGCATGCCGGGAAGCCGGGCACCGTGTGAAATCCACCGGGCGGCCCCCACCGGGGGATGTCCTCCACGGAGCAGACGTCCGGCTCAACGGGTCCGGCTCACTTCCGGGGCGCGATGCCGGCCAGACTGAAGGTCAGCTCGATTTCGTCGGCCACTTTGTCCTGGGGCGCCGCCGGGTTGATGCCGAAATCGGAGCGCCGAATCGTGAATTGGGATCGGATCACCAGCAGGTCACCCTGCATCTGACCGTTGGAGCGGGCGCCCAGTTTATCCTTCAGGTAGGTCAGCCGCACCGGCACAACCAATTCCCGGGTCACATCGCGGATGGTCAGCCGGCCCCGCACCCGGGCCGTTACTTCATCCCCCCGGGCCTGCACGTCCTCCAGCGCGGTCGATTCAAACACAATCTCCGGGTACCTGGCCACATCCATCCACTGCCCACTGTGCAGGTGCTGCTTCATCATCGGGTTCGGTACATGGAGGGACTCGGCGGAGACCACCAAACGGCCTCGTGTCGCCGCCGGGTTCTCCGGATCGAACACGACCTTGCCCGAAATGCCCGTGGCGCTGCCACTGATGGACTCCAGGGGCGCGTCCAACCGGAACACCACGTTGTTGACCCCCTTGGGATCCTTGAAATCGAACTCGATCGGTGCCGCACAGGCGCTCGCGGCCACAACCCATGCTCCAAATACCCACCGCATGCTCGGGAACCTGCCCATCATGGTGAATCCACCTCCGATTTGGCACCAACATTGGCGTCGCGGCGGACGACAAAGGACGCACCGGCCACCAGGCCGGCGGCCACCAGACTGGCCACCAGAAAATCCACGCCCGGCACGAACTTCGGCCGGTAGGTAATGGCTTCCAGTCCGGTGACCTCGTCCAACGTGCGGACCGGCACGCTGGTTTGCGTCCATCCCCAATGAGCACCCCCGGCCCACCACATGCCCACACCGACCATCGCCATCCCCAGGGCCACGGTGCGCAACAGGCTCCGCCAGCTCGGCCGACGCTTCATAAGGCGGCCAAACATAGCGCGGGCAGAGGGACTTGCAAACGGCTCGGGCGTTCGGGCCTTTGCAGGTCTCGGAGTTCCGGTCGGTGCAGCCGCCCCGAACCCACGCGGAATTCGCGGGTTGCAATCCGGGCCTTCTGCACCGAGCCCGGCCGGAGTCCCAACCAGTAGCCGGTGAAAAGTCCGGATGGTGCATGCCTCTCGGCCGGGGCACGGGCGTTGCCATGAGGTTTCCTGCGGAAGCATTGCCAAAGTCCGTGGGGGAAAACCCAAACGCTCGGGTCGAATTCCGCGGCGTCCCGTCGAGGTCCGCAACCGGGCTGCGTCCCACGGGTACGGACTTACTCGATGTCCTCTGGCGGGGTTTGCCCCGGCTTTACAGCCTTTCTGCAAGGTCTCGTGGACGTCTTCCGGCCGGAACCAACGAGAAACTCCCCTTCGCAAATCGAGTCATTCTGCGTATGGAAGCGCCAAAAGAGAGCCTCCTCCATGGGCTCACCAAAAACGAACAATCAGGAAGGCTGGACCAACACCGAAAGTGGACGCCGACCCCAGCAGGCCCCTGGAAAACGAGCCCGCGCAGATCCGGATGGACACTGTGTGGAAATGCGAATGAGACCGTCCGAGAGACTCTGGCGCGTCCGGGTACTATCCGCGGTGGATGCAAGGTCGATTCTTTCCGTTGTCCGTCTGCAGGTCCGACCCAGATCCGGGACGGGGCGCTCTTCCGTCCCAGCGCCGCGATGGCAAGTCGGGAACCGACGATCTCAGGACCCGGTTGAAACCCGGCTTCGGCCCATCGGACCGGACGCAACCCGGTCCGGCTGGATCGTGGACAAGCCGCGGCTCAGGCCTGGGCCGGAGTGCGGCGGGGCCGTATCAGCACGGCCTTCAAA
>JAOADM010000097.1 GCA_026417315.1 Limisphaera sp. | reverse complement strand
GGGGACAACCGGCGCCCGCGGGCCGTATTCCACCCCGGTACCTCGGACGACCAGAAAGGGGCCGGAAGAAGCGGCGAAGCAACACGGGCTCCCCAGGAGGAGGATCATCCACAATGCCCTGATCACGCCCGGGAAGCTGGAGCCCCGTCTCCGGGCTGTTAAGAAAAAGGAAGCTTTGCGGCCAGCGGAATCGGGCCGCCCTGCTCTCGCCCTGGCGGCACTCCAAGGCGGGAGCTCGACATCCGGGGTCGGACCGCCCCGTTTTGACTCAGCAGGCGTGCAGTTCCATGGGCATCGGTACAGCATGGGGTCACCTCCCTTGATTCAGGGGATGGAACGCGGACAGCCTCGGCCCGGCGCTTCGCAGCCCGCTCGGGTCATCACGGCGCACCATCCCTGTCCATTTACAACACACCGTGGCTGGGAACACTGGCTCGGTCCGCGGCGTCAAGTCGCGGGAAACGACGCCACTGCTGCTCTCCTGGAGCGGTCAAAAAGCTCGCGACTTGGCGTGGGTGTTGGGGTGTACAAGTGGCTGCTTCGAATCCACGGGCCCGTGCCGCCCACGTAAGCCCTAGTATCTTTGTCATCATTGAGCTGCAGGCTGCAGTGTAATCCTTTGCTGGTGACCAGTCGCGCGAACACTGGGGACCCGCCTCACCGAGACCCAAAACCTGCAGGAACCGGCGGCAGTCCTTGCTCCAGTGCCCTCCTTGCGCCTTCAGATTTCACTCTCGAAGATCAGCAACGGGTTGAGCAGCCGTATCCATAACCGCTGAAATAGGAGGAATGTTTCTCCGGATAAGTGCAAAAAAGGCAGCCAAGGTCGATTTGAAAGCTGCAGATTCCCAAGTTAATGTCAAACCGGACAGTGACTCGCTCGCCTTCGTAAACGTCTGTCCTCACGCCGTAACGTACGATTCGATCGCAATGCGCGTTGGGATCCGGGACGTGCGGGGGTGCCGGCAGTCCTGATCGTGCCGGACGTAGCGCGTGCAGGTTTGCCTATTCTCCCAAACAGTGGGACTGTGGCCGCAAACCTTTCCATTGCATTCGGCCCACGCCACATAACTGGCCACGGCCACGCCGTACAGGACAAGCACGGCCAGGGCAGCCGCGCGCCTTCCTGAGCTCTGGGTTTGGGTTCGAGTTTTCATGGGTGCATCATGGTTTCGTGTTTGGTTCAGGGTTGCTCTCCCCGTCAGCGGCCCGAGGACGCCTTCGGAGGAGACAAAGCCGGTGTCATTAGAAACCTTGGATCTACCGCAACTGCCCGCTGAGTTTGCAGGCACCGGTCCGGGCATGGTGCCTCGGGGGCGAACCTCGAGACGCGTGGGCGGGGAATCCAGAAGCGAGTCCCACACCTCGGGTCATGTGTACCGTCGGCAACGCGAAGTGAGCTCGGGCGGCCGGGCGATGTCGTTCCCGGACCTGGAGCGTAGTGGGGAACGCGGGCTCCGTTCGGCGCCAATCGATGAAGTGGCTGGCGCCCGGCGTCGCCACGCAGTCGAGTCGAAGAAAACGCAAATGCCCACCCCTCGCCGGGACTGTGGCGCGCATCAGGCAATGCAATACAGGGATTCATTTTTTCTCAAGCCCGACTCTCTCTCTCTGCTTTGTCAAGTACTTTTTTTTGGTGGACTGGCTGGATGAGGTAGTGTTCGTCAATTGTCAGTTGGGGGGATTTAAGGCGGTTTGGATTTGGGGGTGAATTGGGGTGGGGATTGCCACCAGCGGCTGCACTACAGCGGTTGGGCCAGCAGTTGTTTGAGCTGCAAGAGGAGATCGGCCCGATTGGGTGCCAATACTCGACAGGTGGGCATTGGGACGGTCGCGTCGGTAGCACATCATGTCGCTGCTCCTGATTGGTGCAGTGATCAAGTCCGCCACCTTCGCCTTGGCCCCCGTGAATGCGTGCACCCACGAAATGGAAGCCTGGCGTTTCCGTCGCGGCATCCGGCCAGTCATCCGTGCGCCGATCGGGGTTGGTTGCGTTCCAAGGTCTGCTCGCTTGCCGATGATGGCTGAGTGGCCGCAATACCCGGTGCTGAAGGGATCGGTCGCAGCCGCGGCCTGTGAGAGGCGTCGGAGGCCGAGAAGAAAAGCCACATCCGCAGGCCGGCCATACCGCGGGCGAGCACTCAGAGGCCGCATTTCTGTTGCTGCAAAAACCGTTCCGCCAGGGCCACCGTTCCCCGGAGTCCCACCGGTCATCGAGCACAGTCGGCCGCGCCATGCTTGGATTTTGCCGGCCAGCGAACCGAAGCAGGACGTCCATGGAGACCTTGAGAACTCTGGGAGCTTTTGCCCATCATCGCCCTCGCTGAAGCTGGTCGGAGCCGGGGCACCACGGTGCCACTTGCCGGCGTCATCCCTGCCACTTGATCCCGCGGCGAAGAGGCTGGATTCGGTTGGGCAGCAGGCGCGGTCGCGATGGTGGGTCAACGGGTTTTACCTTCTGGCGCTGCGGTGGACCTCAGGGGTCGAATGCCCGAGGTGTTGCCCGGGCTGACGCATTGAAGCGCCTTCGCCCGGGCCGTGGCGCCCGCGCCAGCCTCGCCTGCTGATTTGTTGCCATCCTTGGACGGTGGATCTGCGCCGGGACCGGGGCGGTGCGCCAACAACCCCTTGGGTGGCAACACGATGGCCGGGGATTTCGGTGCTCGGCCTCAGCCCCACCCGTCGCTTCTACGGCCTCCAGGCTGCATGGCCCCAAGAGTCGGGGGCGCTTTGGCTTTTGATTTGTCATCGGGGCGGCGAGGGCTTAGTGTGCTGTGTCGCGTGGTTCGCTTCGCTTTATGGCCGACGACGTCAAACAGTTGGACGGGGAGCATTTGCTCAGGAATTCGTCGCTTTACCGCGAATTCCAGGCTGAGCGGGAGGAGATTCTCAAGCACAAGTGGATCGAATCGGAGAAGGCCGGCTACGACATCGGGTTCGAACGGGCCCTGACCGATTGGATCCTGAAGCACCGGTCAAAGTGGCGGGCGTATCGCCAATCGTTGGCCCGTGCGGCCCAGGGGCAGGGGGCGGGCGCCGAGTCCCCGGCCGGGGCGCCCGGCTCCCAGGGATCTCCAGGCCCGGGGGCGTCGGAGTCCGAGGCGCAGCCGTCTCCGTAAGTGGCGGCCATGACCACCCGTCAGACCGGCCTGCAACCGGTGCGGCCAGCGGCGGCGGGCAAGCCGCCGGACCGTGAGGGGTGGGGGACTGGTGGTCCCGGCCCGGCGGTGCGGGGTTCTTGAACTGCGTGGAGGGAACGGCGATGGCGGAGCGGATCTTGATCCTGAGCGGGCCGGTGTTGCAGCGGACGCTGGCGCGGATGGCCCACGAAATCGCCGAGGCGAATGAGGACTCCGGTCGGGTCGCATTGGTGGGCATTCAGCGCGGAGGGGTGCAACTGGCCCACCGACTGGCCCGCTTGTTGGAACAGCTTTGGAAACATCCGGTCCCCGTGGGCGCCCTGGATGTGACCATGCACCGCGACGATCTGGACCAGCGCATGGCGCCGGACATGCAACCCACCCTGATTCCCTTCGATGTGACGGACCGGACGGTGGTGCTGGTGGACGATGTGTTGTTCAGCGGGCGCACGATTCGAGCGGCCATGGATGCCCTCAACGATTTCGGCCGACCCCGCCGCATTCAACTGGCCACCCTGATCGACCGCGGCCACCGGGAGTTGCCCATCAAGGCGGACTTCGTGGGCAAAAACGTGCCCACGGCCTTGAACGAGCGGATCGAGGTGGTTCTGTCCGAGACGGGAAACGAGGACGCCGTCTATTTGGAACGGCCATGAGTTGGACGCGCCGCCACCTGCTGGACATCGAATCGCTGACGGCCGAGGAAATCCTCACCGTGCTGGACACGGCGCGCGCCTTCAAGGCCGTGGGCGAACGCACGATCAAGAAAGTGCCCGCCCTGCGCGGCAAGACGGTGATCAATCTGTTCGTGGAACCTTCTACCCGCACCCGGACGAGCTTCGAGATTTCAGAACAGCGTCTTTCGGCCGACATCATCAACTTCACCGCGGAGGCTTCCTCGTTGCGCAAGGGCGAGACCCTCAAGGACACCGCCCGCAATCTGGAGGCCCTCAACGTCGATTTCATCGTGATTCGGCACACGGCGGCGGGCGCGCCCCATTTTCTGGCGCGGGTGTTGCAGGCGCATGTCATCAACGCCGGCGACGGTGCGCATGAGCATCCGACCCAGGCGTTGCTGGACCTTTTCACCATTCGCGAAAAAAAGGGGCGCATCGAAGGGCTGAACGTCACCATCATCGGGGACATCCTGTACAGTCGCGTGGCCCGCTCGGACATCTGGGGCCTGACCAAACTGGGGGCGCGGGTGACGTTGTGCGGACCCACCACGCTAGTGCCGCGGGAGTTCGAGCAACTCGGCTGCCGGATCACCCACAACCTCGAGGAGGCGATTCGAGACGCCGATGTGATCAATCTGTTGCGCATCCAGCACGAACGGCAACGGCGGACCATGTTTCCCGGGATCCACGAGTACACCCAGTTGTTCGGGCTGACTCCGGCCCGGATGGCCCACACCAAACCGGATGTGTTGATCATGCACCCCGGGCCGATCAACCGGGGCGTGGAGATTGACAGTGAAACCGCCGATGGCGAGCGTTCGGTGATCCTGGAGCAGGTGACCAACGGCCTGGCGGTGCGCATGGCCGTGCTTTTTCTGGTCAACGGCGGTCGTGGGCCCCAGGAAGTCGCGGCTGCATGAACCGGTCCCGATCGATTCCCCCGGAATCTTCCGGCAATTCCTGGCAGGGCCGGCCGACCCCGGTCCTGCGCCCGGCCGGTCCGGCACCGGCTCCTGACGAGGGCGAGCGTCCCGGGCGGGTGTTGCGGGGGCTGCTGCGCAAAATTTCGGACACCCCGTTGATCCTGTGGCATTACGTGTCGAATCCCCGCCGCATCGGCGCGGTGGCCCCCAGTTCCGGGTGGCTGGCCCGGGCCATGGCGCGCTGGGTGGAGATTCCCCCGAAAGGCTGGGTGATCGAGTTGGGTGCCGGCACGGGCGCGGTCACCGAAGCGTTGCTGGCCCGCGGCGTCCCGCCGCAGCAGCTGGTGGCGATCGAGACGGTGCCCCGGCTGGTGGAAGTGTTGCGTCGGAGGTTTCCGGAAGTACGGCTGTTGCAGGGCGACGCGCGAAAGTTGACCGAGCTGATCCATGGAGCCCTCGGGCCCAACGCTCCCGTGGCGGCCGTCGTGTCCAGTCTCCCCCTCCGCGCGTTTACGCCGGAAGATCGGGCCCGGGTGGTGCAGGGCATCCGCGCGCTGCTCCCGCCGGGCGGGCGCTGGATCCAGTTTCGATACCGGCTTCGCCACGAGCCCGCGTTGCATTGGGAAGGCTTTCATCTCCGACAGTCCGTGGTCGTCTGGCGCAATATCCCGCCGGCCCGCGTGGTGCTTTACGAGAGGGCCGGAGAGAACGCACACGCTCGGCCTCGGAGTTGAAAGCCCGCCGTGGCGCTCCGGCAGGTTGCGGGTCCCGCCGTGGGTTCCACCGGCGCCCGGCGTTGCGCAGTTCGGGCCCCCAGGGTTCCCGACGCGTGATTCCTGCCCGAGCGGGTGCGGCAAGCAACGAGCTCGCCCGTCGAGCCCTTTCGTGCTTCCGGGACTTTGCGGGCCAACAGACGGGCTTCGTTTTTTGCGCCGGGCACGAATCCTCGCCACCGACGCACGAATCACGGGCCGTGGGTCGCGGTCGCAAAGCACCGCACGTCCCACAGGCATCGGCGGACCGCGAACCGGGCTTGTCAGAGGTGCCCGGCCGAGGGGAGTTTGATGGCCATGAAATCGACCGGTGTGGCGGCGACGGGCTGTCCCTTGCTGACGGACTTGTATCAGTTGACGATGGCCCAGGGGTTTTGGAAGTCGGGCCGGGCCTCGCTCGAGGCGGTGTTCCACCTCTTTTTCCGCGAGAACCCGTTCGGAGGTGGATTTGCGCTGGCCTGTGGGCTGGAGGACGCGGTGCGATACCTGGAAGCCTGGCGGTTTCAGGAGGAGGACCTGGCCTGGCTTGCAAGTCTGGCCGGCCCGGATGGTCGGGCGCTGTTCGATCCGGCCTTTCTCGAGTTCCTCCGCAATCTGCGATTTGAATGCGACGTGGATGCCATCCCCGAGGGCACGGTGGTGTTTCCCCACGAGCCGTTGGTGCGGGTGCAGGGACCGATTCTGCAGGCGCAGTTGATCGAAACCGCCCTGCTTTACTGGATCAATTTCCAAACCTTGATTGCCACCAAGGCCGCTCGAGTATGCCTGGCGGCCGAGGGGACACCGGTGTTCGAGTTTGGTTTGCGTCGGGCGCAGGGCGGAGAGGGGGCGCTGGCGGCGGCGCGGGCCGCGTATGTGGGCGGCTGTGCTGGGACTTCCAACGTGTACGCCGGTCGGCACTGGGGGTTGCCCGTGCGCGGCACGCATGCGCACAGCTGGGTCATGGCCTTCGAGTCGGAGTTGGACGCGTTCCTCGCCTACGCCGAGGCCATGCCGCATAACTGCGTTCTCCTCGTGGACACCTACGACACGCTGACCGGCGTTCAGCATGCCATCGAGGTGGGGCGACGACTGCGGGAACGCGGTTTCGAGTTGTTGGGCATTCGTTTGGACTCCGGCGATTTGACCTGGCTGAGCCGTCAGGCGCGCCGGCTGCTGGATGAAGCGGGATTCTCGCAGACCCGCATCATCGCGAGCAATGACCTGGACGAATACCAAATTGCCCGACTCCGGCACGAGGGGGCGTGCATCGATGCCTGGGGAGTGGGCACCCGACTGGTCACCGGCTGGGAACAGCCGGCCCTGGGCGGGGTGTACAAACTGGCGGCGGTGCGCAAGGCCGATGGTTCATGGCAGCCGCGCATCAAGGTGTCCGAGTCCGCCGCCAAAACCACGACCCCCGGCCGGTTGCAGGTCCGCCGGTTCCAGCAGGGCGAACAGTTCGTGGCCGACGCCATCTACGACCTGGATCAGCCGGAGCCCGAGCATTGGACGATCGTGGATCCAGCGGATGCGACGCGGCGGAAGCGCATCCCTGACGGGTTGCCGGGGACGGATCTCCTGGTGCCGGTGTTCCGCCGCGGGCGGCGCGTCATGGAGCTGCCGGAGTTGGAGGCCATCCGGCTGCGGGCGCAGGACCAGTTGCGGCGGCTGGATCGCGGTGTGCTCCGGCTGACCGAGCCGTACTCCTATCCTGCGGGACTGGAGCTGGGCCTGCACGAGCGAAAGCTTCAGTTGATTCTGGCCGCCCGCGGCCTGACCGGGTGAGGGAGACCATGCCCGGCGCGGTAGAGTTGGTTCGGGGTGGGACTGGCTCGTGTTTGATGGTTTTGTCGGTGTGAAAGTTGCCCATGGTGCGTTCCATGGCTTGCTGAATCCGCGTCACGTGGGGCGGCTCGATGCGGTGCGGGCCGAAGGCGCCTCTATTCGTCAGCCCGGCGTAACGCCCCGGGGACTCGGCCCGCGAAATCCGCCGTGCCGTGAAAGGGCGCAACTTCATGTTCCCCTCACGAGGGGCGGGCAGGTGTTCAGACCGAGTTCCGCTCCTTCAGGGCCCGATTGCACTGGACGTTCCGGCGGCCTAGGGCGTTGCTTTGGGCTGAAGAATCCCCGCCCCGTTGGGGCGGACATGCGACACGCGGAAGGTGCAAAACATATCCGGATCTGGCGCGGTCAGCGGGAATCAGATTTGGATGGCGTTGGTTTCGAGGATTGCCACTTGCTGGGGAGGAAGCAGGCATCGCCCCGCCCTCCGGTGCGTTTCCAAAGGTGGCCAAGATTGTGATGCGCCTCGCGTCGATCGCGCGAGGCGAATCCACACATCGAAGGCAGATCCATTGGTCAGCCCGGTTTTTCGAGGCCGGGGACCGAGGGGTTGCACCCCCGAGGGCCCGCTTCGGGCCTTGGAATGATTGGCCGGGGTCAAGCCGACCCCCAGGTGGTCGTTCCGCCGCCGTGGCGGGCATGCCCCGACTTGTGTGTCCCACCCGGGCCTTTTTTCACGGCGGGGCGCAGTCCGGGTTGCGGCCGGCCGCAAACGGGCTCAAGTTGAGCGCGTATGCGCTGCCTGTTGTTGGTGGATCTGCAAAACGACTTCCTGCCCGGGGGCGCCCTGCCGGTTCCGGAGGGCGATGCGGTTTTGCCGGTGATCAACCGGATACAGCCTCAATTCGATTTGATCGTCGCCACGCAGGATTGGCATCCGCCCGATCACCTGAGTTTTGCAGCCAATCATCCCGGTCGGCGCGTCGGTGAGGTGATCGAGCTGGACGGACTGCCCCAGGTGCTCTGGCCGGTGCACTGTGTGCAATTCACCCCCGGGGCCGAACTGGCGCCCGGTCTGGACACGCGGCGCATCGTCCACGTGGTGCGCAAAGGGACGGATCCGCGAATCGACAGTTACAGCGGCTTTTTCGACAATGGCCATCGCCGTTCCACGGGCCTGGCGGATTTCCTGCGCCAGCAACAGGTCCGGGAACTTTACGTGGCGGGCCTGGCCACCGACTACTGCGTGCGGGCCACGGCGCTGGACGCGGTGCAGCTGGGGTTTCCCACCTATCTGATCACCGATGCCTGTCGCGGCGTGAATCTGAAGCCGGGCGACGTGGACCGTGCCCTGGAAGAGATGGCCCGAGCGGGTGTGCGCCTTTTGCGCAGCAGCGAGCTGGTCGGGCCCTGAGGCGGGGGCACGGTTGTCCGGGCCTTCTCCTGCGCCGCATCGGGTGGGCCGCACAAAAGTCCGGCGCGCACAACAGCATTGCGTTCGGATGCGCGCTTCGCTCTTTTGGCCGGGTGCAACTGAGCTGGCATCGCGTGAATCTCAAGCTGGTGCATGCCTGGCAGATCGCCAGTGCACCGCCCACCCGCCATCAACCGGTGGTGATCGTGCAACTGCGCGATGCGACCGGGCTCGTGGGCTGGGGCGAGGCGGCCCCCTCGCTGCGGTACGGCGAGGATGTGGCCGCCGTGGAGCGGTTCCTCGCCCGCGTCGACCCGCAGCGGCTCCGTTTCGAGGATTTGGTGGGCAGCCGACGGTATCTGGAGAGTTTGGAACCCGGGCCGGCTGCCGCGCGCTGTGCCCTCGACGTTGCGTTGTGGGACGGAGCGGCCCGCAGGGCCTGCCAGCCTTTGCATGACTTTCTGGGCCTGGGCTTCGAGGAGGGTCGGCACGTGAGTTCCTTTACCATCGGTCTGGACACGCCGGAAATGGTGCAGGCAAAGGTGCGGGCAGCCACCGGATACCCCGTCCTGAAGATCAAACTGGGTACGCCGCGCGACGCGGAGATCCTGCGTGCGGTGCGCGCAGCGGCTCCGGCCGTGCGATTGCGGGTGGACGCCAACGAGGGCTGGCCGACCCGGGAGGAGGCGCTGCGTCGGTTGGAATGGTTGGCGCAGGATCCTGCGATCGAGTTCGTGGAACAGCCGATGCCGGCCGATCGGCCGCTCGAGGACTGGATCTGGTTGAAAGAGCGGTCTCCGTTGCCCCTGATCGCGGATGAGTCCTGTCGCACAGAGGCGGATGTGCCGCGCTGTGCCGAAGGGTTTCACGGGGTGAATGTGAAGCTGGTCAAAACGGGCGGTCTGACGGGCGCGCGGGCCGCGCTGGAGCGGGCGCGTTCGTGCGGGTTGCGGACCATGCTCGGCTGCATGATCGAGAGCAGCGTGGGCATCAGCGCCGCCGCGCATCTGGCGGCTCTGTGCGACTTTTTGGATCTGGACGGCAATGTCTTGATCGGCAACGACCCGTTTCTCGGGGTGGGCAACGAACAGGGGCACCTCACCTTTGCCCATGCCCCGGAGCCATGGGGCTTGCGGGTGGCGTTGCGTCCCGGGGTGGCATGGCCGCCCGAATCCGCCTGAGCCGGCGCAGTGAAGACGTGGCGGCGTCCGGGGGCGGAAGACACGCGATTGGGAAATCAACGCGGCCCCGCGCTTGAGTTGTGGAGGAAACGTCCGATGGATAGCATCGGATCCGAACAAAACCGTGAAACACCTGTTGAGCATTGAATCGCTGAACGCTTCGGACATTGAGCAGTTGCTGGCCGAGGCGAAGGTCATGAAGCGCGAGCGGGGCCGCCACGCTGCAGAACCACTGCGGGGCCAGACGTGGGCGATGATCTTCTCCAAATCCTCCACGCGCACGCGCGTGTCGTTCGAGGTGGGCATTCGGGAACTGGGCGGGCAGGTCATTTTCCTCAATGCCAGCGACATTCAGTTGGGGCGGGGCGAGCCGATTTGCGACACGGCGCGCGTCCTGGGCCGCATGGTGCACGGGACCGTGTTTCGGACCTTTGCCCAGGCGGATGTCGAGGAATTCGCCCGCTACGCCGGCATCCCCACCATCAACGCGCTGACCGACGAGGAACATCCCTGCCAGATTCTGGCGGACCTCTTTACGATTCAGGAGAAACAGCCCGGCCCATGGTCGCAGAAAGTGATCACCTTCGTGGGCGACGGGCAGTGCAACGTGGCCAACTCGTGGATTTTCGCCGCGGGCCGATTGGGTTTTGAACTGCGAGTGGCCGCGCCGCCCGCGTTTCAACCCACCCCGGCACTGCTGCAACGGGCCGGCGGGCGGGTCCGATGCGTCGAGGACCCCCGGGCAGCGGCCACCGGCGCGGACGTGTTGTACACCGACGTGTGGGTTTCCATGGGCAAAGAGGCCGAGGCCGCCGAGCGATTGCGACAGTTGGCCGGTTACCAGATCAACGACGCCCTGGTGGCCAGGGCCAAACCCGGTGCCCTCGTGATGCACTGCCTGCCGGCTTACCGGGGCAAGGAAATCGACGCCGGCACCTTCGAGGCCCACGCGCAGACCATTTTCGATCAAGCGGAGAACCGTCTCCACGTGCAAAAGGCCATCCTGGCCTGGGTGGTGCGCTAGTCCGCGCGCGTGGGCTGCCTGTCCTGCGAATCGAGGTGCGGGACCGGCCGCTTGCTGGTCCGGATGCCGTGGGGTGTCCTTGCCATCGACCGCGAGGTCTTGGAGATTGAGTTTGCCATGGGCAGTCCCAACCCGATCTCCAAAGGCTGGCGTGCGGAAGCAGGGATGCCGGGGAAGCGCATATTCGGTTCGCGGTGGATCGAGCCCGGCTCGTGGGTCGATGGCATGGGTTCGAAAACCCCCACCTTGCGCGGCTGCCTTGCCGGATCGGTCCGGCGTGCCGTGACCCGGATGGTGTACCTGTTGTGGGCCCTGAGCCTGATCACGCTCACGGCCCAAACCGTTCCGCTCATCCCCCCGGCCAGCGTCTGGCGCTGGCTTCCCGGCACCAACGAAGCGTCACGACCCGATCCCGCCGCCTGGCGTCTGCCCGAGTTCAACGACTCCGCATGGCCCGAAGCGCCCATGCCCTTTTGGTATGGGGACCGCCAACCGGACCCGGGCACGGAGTTAACCACCATGCGGTACAACTACACCTGCATCTTCCTCCGACGAAGTTTCGTTGTGGCAAATCCCTCGGCGGTGGTGGGGCTCCGCCTGTACGCATTGAGCGACGACGGGTTCATCGCCTGGCTCAACGGGGTCGAGGTGGCCCGGTTCAACATGCCCGACGGCTTTGTGCCCTACAACGGCACCTCGTTGCCGGCGTTGCCGGAGCCGTTGATCGGTGAGAGTTACGAACTGGGACCTCCGAACGTGCTGTTGCGCCCCGGGACGAACGTCCTGGCCGTGCAAGCGTTCAATTCCAGCCTCGGGAACTCCTCGGACTTTGTCATCCACGTGGATTTGGAGGCCGAATTCGACGATAGCCCGCCGTTGCTCACCCTGATCTGGCCGCCCCCCGACAGCCGACTGCAAGAGCTCCGTCGCATCGAAGTGGGGTTTTCCGAACCGGTGACCGGAGTGGATGCGGCGGACCTGCGGGTCAACGGCGTTCCGGCCACGAACCTCGTGCTCGTCGGCCCGGACCAGTACGTGTTCGAGTTTCCGCCGCCGCCTCCCGGGCCCGTGGCAGTGGAATGGTCCACGGGCCATGGGATCACCGATCCGGTGGGTTGGCCGCTGGACGCTCGCGGGTGGTCCTACACGATCGATCCTTCCGCCGCGGTCCGCAGCGTCTGGATCAACGAGTTCCTCGCCTCCAACAGCGGCCGGTTGCCCGATGCGGTGCGCGACGAACTCGGCAACAGCCCGGACTGGATCGAACTCTTCAACGCCGGCGACTCGTGGTTGGATCTGGGCGGATGGTCCCTGACCGACAACGCCGCGCAGCCGGCCAAGTGGCGCTTCCCCGCCGGCACGCTGGTCGGGCCGCGCAGCTACATGCTCGTCCTGGCCTCGGGACGCGACACCAATGTGCAGGGCCGTCTGCACACCAATTTTCGTCTCTCAGCCAGCCCGGGTTATTTGGGGCTGTTCACGCCCAATGGCGAGCCGGTCTCCGTGTTCAGTCCAAGTTACCCCCAGCAATACACCGACGTTTCCTACGGTCGCGACCGACTGGAGCCCCAGTTGTTGGGCTATTTCACCCAGCCCACGCCCGGCGCGCCCAACGCCACTCGAGGTGCCGGATTCGGCCCCGAGGTCCGGGCCTCGCGCGTTTCGGGGACCTTTCTCGATCCCTTCACCCTGAGCCTGACCGTGCCCGACCCCAATGCGTGGGAAATCCGCTATCTGCTGATCACCACCAACGTGCC
>JAOADM010000096.1 GCA_026417315.1 Limisphaera sp. | reverse complement strand
TTCCATGGCCGGGACGCTGCGTGGGATATCAGCATGCAGTGCCCTCGGGGTCCCGGGCCAATAGTGTTCTCAGGGTCATTGGTTTCGAAAACATTCAGGATTATTCGCTTCAGGATTTGCCGAAGAACGTCCGGCAGCGAATCCGCAAGGGACTTGAATCCCTCCGGGTCGAACAAGTGTGCGATCCCGTCAGGTTCACAGAGGAGGCCTGGCCGGTGTACTGCTCTTTTTATCGGCGTACCGGGTACCGATATCGGAGGGACCGGATTCGGAAAGAACGCTTCGCCGAATGGGCAGTAGCGCTTTTCTGTCACCCGGAGGTGCGGGTTGTCGGTGCGTACGATGTGAACGGGTTGGCTGGAGTGAATTGCTGCTGGCCGGTGGGACACGTGGTCGTGGCGGGACCGACCTTTGCGCGGACTGATGCGCTCAAGGCCCGGGTCTCCGATGTACTCTTGCACGCATTGCGAGAAGAGGCGTCCCGCATTCCGGGGAGCCATCTACTTTTTATGGGTTGGGTAACCGGCATTTCGACACTCGACGGCTTCAAGCTGGAGCGCGGGGCCCGGGTCATGGAGCTGCCTGCTTACACTTGGTTGCCACCGTGGACGAGGATGCTGCTTCGATGTGCGGGGCCACAAATCCGGTGGAGATTGGGGCTCGCCCGATCCGTGCCCTCTGGGCCGCCCGCGGCTTCCCATGGTGCGCGTGCGTAGCGTCAGGGCCGTTCGGGGCCGGCTGGTGGTCAATGCGGAGACGACCCTCGGACGGTGCAAAGTGCCGGTGCCGGCTCAAAGTGTAAAGCGTGCCGACTCCATCGTCGGTCCAGCTGACAGATGCGCATCCTTTACTAAGATGTTGGAGATCAACGACTTGCTACGGATTCCGAGCGTTCTTGTGCAGTCCTGCGCAACCAAATGTCGGTGGATCTTACATTTTTGAGATCTGGCTTTTTCCGGTGTACTCGCAGCGCTGAACAATGATTCAACCGTAACATGTTGGAAATCAATAGAATGCGCAAGTAATGTGGTTTTGGACCTGCTTGCATCACGATGTGGCACGGTTATTGCTGTATTTCTAACGAGAAATCGGTAACGCGGTGTGAAGAGAAAGGATATGAACATGATGAGTGCATGGAAAAAGCAGTGCTTGGTGGTGGCAGCGGCGGTCATGATGGCCGGTAGCGCCTCCGCCATTGTGACGGTCACGGTCAGCAGGACCGCAGGATACTACGACACGACGTACGGGGGTGGCGAGTTCACGCTGAAAGGATCGCCCTGGGCCAACCCGGCTCATTACAGCTCCAAGACGTTGGTGGCGGGTGGGTTCCAGACCTTCTGTTTGGAACTGAACGAAGGCATTTCCGGGCAACCGTTCGCAGCCGAGTTGAGCCTGACTGCCATCAACGGCGGGCTGGGAGGCGGAACTCCAGATCCCCTTTCCATCGGCACCGCTTGGATCTACAAGCAGTTCGCCGAGGGGAATCTTGCGGGGTACAATTACACGCCCGGAGCGGGTCGGGAGGCATCCGCCCGGGCCTTGCAGGAGACGATCTGGTGGTTGGAAAACGAGCAGGGTGATCCGGGTGCGGGCAACCCGTTCCGGAACCTGATCCTCGCCAAGTTCGGCACGGTAGCGGCTGCGCGGGCCGATTACGATCCCTCGACCGCGGGTTTCAACGTTCGAGTGGTCAACATGTATGGCATTGACAAAATCACCGGTCAGCCGGACTACACGGCCAAGAAGCAGGACATGATCGTGTACCTCCCGGATGGTGGAATGACGTTGGTCCTGATGGGCGGCGGCCTGTTGGGATTGGCGATTCTCCGCCGGAAGGAGTGACCTGGTGGAACCTCGCAACGCGTTGCCTTTCGTGGCGCCCCGAGTTGGGGCGCCACTCGCTTTTCGGCAGCATGTCGTGGCCGCAGACGAGGCCACCGACGTGAGTCGGTGGACCGACTCGGGATCCCAGTCGTTCGTCCAGGAGCTGGCCAGCGCGCAAGTCTGTAGCCGCCGACGGCAGTCGGCGGATATCCTCGGGAGGGAATTGTCCACCGCCTTCCGGCGGTGGCTACCCAACCCTGAGATCTATAGCCGCCGATGGGAATCGGCGGATTCGTTGCGAATCCACTGGCAAGCTTTTGGAGGGCAGTCTTTCAGGTCATGGATCGGTGGCCGGATTCTGGGTCCGCCGCCTTCCGGCGGCGGTTAGCAATTCTGAAACCCGTAGCCACCGACGTGAGTCGGTGGACCGAGTTCCGATCCCCCGCGTTCCCGCAGGAGCGGGCCAGCCCTCGAATCCGTAGTCGCCGACGATAGTCGGCGGGAACTCGAAGCCGGGACCATCCGCCGGGCGCCCGCGGCGGTTCCAACTTTCGCGGCGTCTGACGGCTTGGATGCCGGCCATCCAGCAGGTCGGGAGATCCGTGGAGCATGAGGAGGTGACTGCGGTCGCGTGACCAAACTTTCTGTACTGTGCCGGGGTTACCTCTCCAAGAGTGTGCCGTTTCCGTTCTCTACGTGCTGTGCGGAACTTTGATTTTTTTTCTGCGTGATCTGTGTGCTCTGTGGGCTTTTCCATCTGCGTGCTCCGTGGGTTTCCTCCCAGTCGTTGAGGCAGCCACCTAGCGGGGCCTGGGTTTGGATTCGGGGTCTCGTTCCGCCGCCTTCATGCGGTGGCTACCAAACCTGAGCTCTGTAGCCGCCGATGGGAATCGGCGGATTCATTGGGAATCCACTGGCAAGCTTTTGGAGGGCAGTCTTTCAGGTCATGGGTCGGTGGCCGGATTGTGGGTCCGCCGCCTTCTGGCGGCGGCTACCGGTGCTGAAACCCGTAGCCGCCGATGGGAATCGGCGGGAACCCCAACCGGGGATTGTCCGCGTCACCGCGGCGGCCATGGGACGACGTGCGCTGGAGGCCATGGGACCTCGCGGGCTTCCGGTCTGCGTGACCGCCGTTTAAAGTCTTGTGGGCCGACAGCGGTTTTGGAAAGTGCTGCCGGCACGGGTCGCTGAAGCATGGAAACACCGATCGAGTCCATGACAATCGCCGAACTGGCGGCGTACGAGCGCGGCATGGGAGCCCGGGTCGTGGAATCCGGAGGCGTTTTCTGGCGACGCGTTCGACCGCTGTTTTACCGGCCCCTTGTCCTGTTCGAGGTACTGGATCCCGCCGCGGTTCGCCCCCCAGTGGCCGCCCGTTGGGGTGCCTGGCAATGCGTGGTCGCTGATCCCGCCCGAGCCAACGGTTCTGTAGCTTTTCTGATGTTTCAGAATGCGCCTGCATACCAGCTCGACTGCCTCGACAAGAAACGCCGATGGGAGGTGCGCACGGCGCAGCGCGAGTTCCAAGTTCGGCCGTTGAGGGGGGCCCACGAACTGATCCAAGCCCACCCCGTATTTGCAGAATTTCATCAACGCACTGGATACCACTACCGGGCCGATCGCATTCGTGCCGACCGATACCGTGCCTGGGCCGAGAAGGTCTTCGAACACCCCAAGGTGCGCGTGTACGGTGCGTTCCGTGGATCGAGCATCCAGGCTGTGAGCATCGTGCACCGGGTTGGGGACACCCTGATCTACGCCACGTTTTTTGCCGCCACCACGGCGTTGCGCGGACATGTGGCCAGTCTGATGCTGCACGTGGTCAGGGAATTGGCGGCGGCCACCCCCGGCGTCCATCGTGTGTTTGCGGGACTGCGCAAGCAGGGTTGCGACGCCAGCGTCGACCGGTTCTATTTGTTGCGGGGTGCACAGACGGTGCGTCAGCCCGCTTTCTGTTGCATCCATCCGGCAGTGGCCTGGTGGTTGAAGCGATTCCGGCCCGATCTGATCCGGCGGTTGTTGGGCGAGCCGTGGACGGATGCGGACACCCAACGCTTCGACACATCCACGGTCGCCAATTCCGTTGCGAGGCGTTGAGCATGGGGATGATCCCGATTGTTGCGTCGACCGGGCTCAAAGCAGAAGCCCTGTCGCCAGGATGCGATGGCTGGCCCGGGGAAAAGGGTCTGGCTTGGGAACAGTTCCTCGAGAGTACACCTCGCGGCCAATACCAGCAGTCGGTGCGTTGGGCCCGGGTCAAGCAGGGCGAAGGGTGGGACTTCCGGCTCTCCACCTGGGGCCCGCGCGGACAGATCGAAGGCGGGTTTTTGCTGTTGATCAAAGCTACGCGTCTGGGACGTGTGGGGTTTGTCAACAAAGGTCCGGTTTTGGCGCAGGAGACCCCGGACTCTGTGCGGGATGCGTTGGGCCGCGTGATGGAGTCGGCCCGCGCCCATCGGTTGCGCGCCCTGATTCTTCAACCGCCCGACCGGAGCAGCATTCGATCCGAGGACCTGTGGCAGTCAGGGTTTTGCCGGAGTCCGGTTCCGGGAATCATCGACGCCACGGTTATAGCCAGTCTCGAGGGCGGAAGAAATGGCATTTGGGGACGCTTGGGGCGAACCGCACGGCGGGAAGCGAGGCGCGCGATCGAGCGTGGTGTGGAGATCGTCGAAGGGACGCGGGAGAACCTCCCCCGGTTTTTCGATCTGATGTGTCAGACGTGCCGGCGGCAGGGCGTGGCGCCCAACCCGGCCAGGGTGGATGCGCTTTACCGGCGCTGGGAGGCTTTCGGGTCGGACATCAAGCTGCTGTTCGCCAAGGTGCACGGGGAGCTGGTGGCGGGTCTGTTGCTGCTGCGCTTTGGCAGAACGTGCACCTTCGAGAAGAAAGGTTGGAATGAGCAGGCATCGGAGGCGCATCCGAATACCCTTCTCAATGTCGAGGCCATGATCCGGGCGGCCGAATGGGGTTGTGAGTTCGTGGATTTTGTCGCCATGGACCGGGGGCTGGCCGAGCGCATGCTGAAGGGAGAGGACGTCGAGCAGGAGGTCGCCCGCACCCGTCACGCTTTCAACCTCCGGTTGGGGGCCAAGCCCGTGCTTCTGACGCCGGCGCACGTGGGAATGCCGCATTCCTGGCAGCGACCCTGGGTGGATTGGATTCTGGGTCGCCGATCGCTGGCCAGGTACTTGGGGCGCTTCCTCACCGGCTAACCGGGGGCCCCGGGTTCCACGCTGACCGAACGTCTTGGGGAGATCCCGGCCACTTCCTTTTTGGGTTCTTTGGTCGACAACGGGCAGGCCTTTGGTGAGACCAAACTCCGCCCCTTGAGAGCAGTCAAACGTCCACCCCGTGATCCTGCGTCATCCTCATTTCCGGTCCGCACGGATCCGGGCTTTGGCTGGGTGTCTCCGACCTGCTAGTGCCACAGCCTTTCGGTCTTTGGAGGCTTTACCTGACCACCTGCAAACGGCCGGGAAATGACCGGGTTTCTTGGGCCAGTGGCCTCCAAAGTGTAAGTTTTCCCAGAATCCGCGTCGCTGAAGTTGACACTTTTGAATGTATCCGCAAGTGCTTTTGAATCAAACACTTCCGTCACGAATGGCTCCCGGCTGGCTTGGCAACGCCGCAATTTCGTCGGATGGCTTTACACTTTCAGAGAGGGGGTGGAAGTGTTGTCCAGCCGACGCTGCCGGTGTTTGTGTTCTGAAGTCTTTATAAGTTTTTGATGGATCAAGGCTTGGACAACCAAGGTCGAGCGATGGGTAATTCTTGCCGAGTATCTGGCATGCCTGATGCTTTTTTCCTTCTGTAGTGCGGTTGTCGAGGTTCAAGCCATGAAAACCACGGAATTGACGAAGAAACTGTTGGCGGCAGCGGCGGCTGTTGTAGTGGCTGGACAAGTATCAGCTGCGTGGGTGACGGTCGTTCGGACCTCCGGATATTACGACCCCAACTACGGCGGCGGTGAGTTTACCTTGAAGGGATCGCCGTGGGCGAACCCCGCTCACTACAGCTCGAAGACACTGGTCGGCGATGGGTTCCAGACTTTCTGTTTGGAGACTGATGAGTTTCTGGATGATCAACCCTTCACGGCCGTCTTGAACACCGCAGCCGTGCTGGGCGGCAAAGGCGGCGGATCTCCCGACCCGCTTTCGATCGGTGCTGCCTGGCTGTACAAGCAGTTCGCCGAAGGGAATCTCCCGGGCTACGATTACACGCCCGGGCCCGGTCGGGCAGCGGACGCTCGCGCCTTGCAGGAGACCATCTGGTGGCTGGAGGATGAACAACTGGCTTTGCCGAGTGACCTGACTTTCTACAACCTGGTCATTGGCCAATTCGGCTCTGTTGCCGCGGCAAAACAGGATTACACTGCGGTCAATCCCAATTTCCGGGTCGCGGTGATCAACCTGTGGGGGCAGGATGATCAGGGAAATTGGACCGTTCCCAAGCAGGACATGTTGGTTTACCTGCCGGACGGAGGAGTGACCCTCCTGCTTTTGGGGAGTGGGCTGCTCGGGTTGGCGGTGGTGCGTCGGAGAATGTAGCGTGTAACGAGCCTGCGCTCTTCACCTGGCGTTGCCTTGGGTGGCGCTCCGCACCGAGCGGGGCGCCACGCCTTTCGTACGAAAGCGCCGAAGACGGCCTTCGTACACAGGGTTGGCGCGAAGTTCTTTATCCCGATCCTCTCGGCAACCCGGATCGTCTCATAGCACGGGCCCGAGCATGGATCTCAGAATTCGCAGTCACGAGAGGATTTCTCTTTGCAGCCCACGGGACAGAGCTGATCGCACAGGCATGTGATTCGAGGGGGGCCGGGCAGCTGGGCGCCGCGAATGCAGGCGTAGCTTCATTCGTAGCCGCCCACGGGAGTCGGCGGAAGCTGTAGGCCAGAAATGTCCGGCGCCCGCCGCGTTGCCGAGGCGGCTCCTGAAGAATGAACTTCGCCTCGTGTGCGAGCCGAAAAGCGGCGATCTTGCGTGCCATGAAACCGGGCCACGTCTAAGGGGCGGCGCCTGTCAGGGGTCACAGGAATAAACTCCAGCCCCGCGGCTTCCTGCTCGACCCGTCAGATTCTGTTTTCTGCGTGATCTGTGTGGTCTGTGGGCTTTTTCTTCTGCGTGGTTCGTGGGCTCTGATTCGGATCCGCCGACGCAGCCAGGCGGACGCCCCTGAGGTAGCCACCGACGCGAGTCGGTGGATCGTTCCCCGGACGACCGCGTTGCCGCAGGGGTTGCCTTTCGGGGGCTTTACCCGGGTGCTCGGTCCGCCGCCTTCCGGCGGCGGCTACCGATTCTGAATCCGTAGCCACCGACGTGAGTCGGTGGACGGACCCGCGAGCCACCGCGCTCCTGTGATGGGTGGGCAACCCTCGAATCCGTGGGCGCCCGCGGGAGTCGGCAGAAACCTCCAGCGGGCGCCATCCGCCGCGTCACCGCGGCAGCTAAAACCTTGGCGGCGTCTGACGGACTGGAAGCCGGCCATCCGGCAGGTCGGGACACCGTAGGAGGAGCTGACTGCGGTCGCGTGACCAGGCTTTCTGTACTGTGCCCGGGGTTACCTCTCGACGAGTATGCCGTTTCCGTTTTCTACAGGCTGTGCGGAATCTGTGGTTTTTTTCCGCGTGATCTGTGTGCTCTGTGGGCTTTTCCATCTGCGTGCTCCGTGGGTTTCCTCCCCGTCGTTGAGGCAGCCACCCGGCGGGGCCTGGGTTTGGATTCGGGGTCTCGTTCCGCCGCCTTCCGGCGGCGGCTACGATGTGGGAGAGATCCGCAGCCCCCGGCGAGAGCCGGCGGAGATCGCAGAGGGAACGCCATCCGCCGTGTTTCCCGCGGTGGTTACGGAATCATGTAGTTTCTTGGGCTTTTCCATCCGATCCGTGAGTTACGGTGCGAGGCTGTTCAGCGTGTCCCCTGGCTCGGATGTTCCGAGTCCGAAGGCTCTTTTAGGTTCTTCCAAAGTTTTCGGCGGCGGCATGTGTTAAGCGTCCCGACAGCGCGTCGGTAGGGTTGACACGCGATTGGTCCATTGCAACTCGCTGAGAATCAATTGGATGAGTGCGAAAGGACTCGTGTGGCCGTCGGTGGGATTTACACTTTCGCCGAGGCCGGTGGCTGACGCAGGGTTTCCGTTGAGTCTCCGCAAGTCATTGATCTGTAGCAAGATGCATTCGAATTGGGCGATCATGCCCTATACTGGCACGCCTCCTGCGTGACGTCGGGCAAAGCGCGACAACTCTGGATCTGCCCCGATGGGGCCAGGGCCCGGGCTGGACGACGCAATGCTTCTCGATTGGCACCCCGGGTGGGGTGCGGCAGCCGGCTCGCCCCGTCGGTGGACGATCCGACTCGATACGGAGCTGCCGCATGAACATCCGAATCCTCGCTTGCATGACGTGGTTGGGGGCGGCCGTTTGCGGCGTGGCGGTCCCTGTCAGTATTACCGACATCAACGTTCCCTACAGCCAAAACTTCGACACGCTGGCCAACTTGGGGACGAATAACACCGTACTTCCGCTCGGCTGGGCGATTCTGGAGTTCGGAAAGAACGCTAATCAGACGTATCGCGCCGGCACCGGGAGCTCGAACACTGGAGACACGTACAGTTTTGGCGGGGAACGCAACACCGAGCGCGCGTTGGGGAGCCTGCAAAGTGAGAACTTGTGGACCTGGTTTGGCGCACATTTCCGGAACGACACCGATCATGTCATTACGGCCATTACGATCTCCTATTGGGGCGAACAATGGCGGGTGGGAAGCACGGGGCGGGTCGACCAGCTCATCTTTCTCTACAGTCTTAACGCCACCTCTCTGACGAACGGTATTTGGGCATTCGTGTCCCAACTGGACTTCGTGGGGCCTGACCAGGGAGGGACGGTGGGATCCAGGAACGGAAACGATTCGACCTACAGACGTTTCATAAGCTATACGATTGAGCATCTTGAGATTCTGCCGGAAGAGGAGTGGTGGATTCAGTGGCGTGATTATGACGCGCAGGGCGCCGATGATGGCCTGGCAGTGGACGACTTCGTGATGTCCTTCCAAGGTTACCGAATCCCTACGGGAATGCCCGACGGGGGCGGAACGTTGGGATTGCTGATCTTGGGCCTGCTGCTGTGCAGTTCCGCGTGTCGCGGAGCCCGGTGTTGAACCCGAATCAGCTGCATGCTGTCCGTTGGGAGTGCGGTTAGCAGCCGCCCCGAGGGCGTTCAGCGTGAACTTGGGGCAGGGACCATCGGCTGCGTGACCGCGGCGGCTACTTGCTGGCCTGAGGATCGGCGGATTCGCTTGGGATCCACGCCCTTCCCTTGGGGCACCTTTTGGCTCGTGAGTCGGGGATCGGATCTTGGTCCGCCGCCTTCCGGCGGCGGCTACCAATTTTGAAGCCCTTAGCCACCGACGTGAGTCGGTGGACTTGCTTGGAATCCACCGCGCTCCCGCGGGGGCTGGCCAGCCCCCAAGTCCGTAGCCGCCGACGGCAGTCGGGGGTTAATGTAGGAGGGAGTTGTCCACCGCCTTCCGGCGGTGGCTACGCGGTGAGTTCTGCGTGATCTGTGTGATCTGTGGGCTTTTCCATCTGCGTGCTCTGCGGGTTTTTCTTCGGGGTGGATCACCCCACCGGCCTCTCCGTCGTTGCGGCAGCCACCCGGCGGGGCCTGGGTCTGGATTGGAGGCTCGTTCCGCCGCCTTGCGGCAGCGGCTACCGATTCTGAATTCGTAGCCACCGACGTGAGTCGGTGGAAAATCCCAATGAGGGAGAGTCCGCCGCGTCACCGCGGCGGCTACTTGGTGGCCTGAGGATCGGCGGATTCATTTTGGAATCCACCGGCGATCGTCTGCAGGGCAGCCTTTCAGGTCGTGGGCAGGAAGTCGGATCCCGGTCCGCCGCCTTCCGGCGGCGGCTACCAATTTTGAAACCCGTAGCCACCGACGTGAGTCGGTGGACCTGCTTGGAATTCACCGCGCTCCCGCGTGGGCTGGCCAGCCCCCAAGTCCGCAGCCGCCGCCAGCAGTCGGCGGGATATCTCAGGAGGGAATTGTCCACCGCCTTCCGGCGGTGGCTACGCGGTGAGTTCTGCGTGATCTGTGTGATCTGTGGGCTTTTTCATCTGCGTGCTCCGCGGGTTTTTCTTCGGCGTGATCTGCGGTCTTGCGTTGGGTAGCGCACAGGTCTGAGCTGCCGGATCGCAGAGCGCCGGTTCGCAGTCCCCAGCTTGCCAACGGGACGCGCCTTCGAACACACTACGCGCCATGCACATCGCCATTGTCGGTCAAGGGTACGTGGGCTTGCCCCTGTCGCTGCAGTTTGCTCGTTCCGGTGTCAAGGTACTCGGCCTGGACATCGACCCCGCCAAGGTGGAGGCCTTGAACCGCGGTCAGAGTTACATTCACCACATTCCTGCCAGGGACGTGGCCGAGCAGGTCACGTCCGGCCGGTTTTCGGCCAGCACGGATTTCTCGCGGGTGCGCGAGGTGGAGGCGGTGATCATCTGTGTGCCCACGCCGCTCAACAAGAATCGCGAGCCGGACATTTCCTACATCCTGAACACGGGACGGGCGATCGCACCGCATTTGCAGCGCGGCACGTTGGTGGTATTGGAATCGACCACCTATCCGGGTACGACCGACACCGACCTGCGCCAGGTGCTGGAAGCGGGATCGGGGATGAAGGCGGGGCAGGACTTTCACCTGGCCTTCTCTCCCGAGCGGGAAGACCCGGGCAATCCGCAAAGTCGCGTGGCGGACATCCCGAAGGTGGTGGGGGGCCTGACCCCGGCGTGCCTCGAGCGCGCCAGCGCCCTGTATCGCCGGGCCATCAAGACCATTGTGCCGGTTTCCTCGTGTCGCGCCGCCGAAGCGACGAAACTGATGGAAAACATTTTCCGGAGCGTGAACATCGCCCTGGTCAACGAACTGAAGCTGGTTTACAGCGCCATGGGCATCGACATCTGGGAGGTCATCGAAGCCGCCAAAACCAAGCCGTTCGGGTTCATGGCGTTTTATCCGGGGCCCGGATTGGGCGGACACTGCATTCCCATCGATCCTTTCTACCTGACCTGGAAGGCGCGCGAGTACGGCAAGAACACCCGCTTTATCGAGCTGGCGGGCGAGATCAACACCTCCATGCCGGAGTACGTGGTGCATCGGGTGGCCGATGCCCTGAACGAGCGCACGCGCTCCATCAAGGGAAGTCGCATTCTGATCCTGGGACTCGCCTACAAACCCAACGTGGACGACGACCGGGAATCGCCGAGTTACGTTTTGATGGACCTGTTGCATCAACGCGGCGCCATCGTGGAGTACCACGATCCTTACGTGCCCGTGATCAAGCCCACCCGGGAGCATCCCCACTGGGCAGGCAAAAAATCGGTGCCCTGGGACGAGGCGACGATCCGGAGCTTCGACGTGGTACTGATCGCCACGAATCATGCATGTGTGAACTATCGTCAGTTGGCGGAATGGGCCGACTGTATCGTGGACACGCGCAATGCCATGGCGGGTTGTGCTACGCGGCCCGGCCAGGTCTGGAAAGCGTGAGTGAATCTCCCCCTCCGTCGTGCAGCCGTGCGGCGCACGGCTGCCACGGAAACGGGCTTGCGACCGCCACGCAGATCAGTACAGCCGGGTGGTCGCTTCACGTTCGCGAATTCGCCCGACCGCAGCAACCTCCGCTGGACGGTCGGCATGTTGTCTGCTCTGCATCCGGATCGAAGCGGGCAGAAATGCCGCGCGTCCCGGCGCGCACACGCACAGAACTTGCGTTTGGGCCAACTTGCAGCATTTTTTGCCTCGCATATGCCTGAGAACGGGCGGTGTCGTTCCGGAACCAGCACCTGCGGGCGCTGGAGAAGGGCGTATCGGACAGGGAGGGGGCACCACGGCCTGGTGAGCCGCGCAAGGACGTGGAGGCTGAATGGAACCGATTGCGGCACAGGAGGGCGACCTCGGCCGGGAAGCAAGCCGGTGTGCTCCGCGACTCGGTGCAGTATGCCGAGGTCCAGAGGGCACCATCCAAGGGACCTGCTGTGAGCGATCAGACTTCGACTTCGCTGTTCTCGCGGCTGTCGGACACGACGCGGTGGCGTCGCATGGCTCCCGGTGTGCCCCTGGGGCGCCCGCTGCGTTGGTGGGTGCTCTACGCGGCGGTGGTGACGGTCCTCTTTGGCAAGCCGCTTTGGGAGTACGCCCGGTTTGCCTGGAAGACGGAATTGTATTCGCACGTCTTCCTGATTCCGTTCATCGCGGTCTATCTGATTTGGCAGCGGTGGGGAGAGCGCCCGACCCATGTGCGCGGGGCGCCGGTCCTGGCCGTGGTACCGGCCGTGCTTGGATTGGCGGCCCTGCAGTCGCATCGATGGTTGAGCGCTGCCGGCGTGCTGGCGGAGCCGTGCGATCAATTGGCCCTGCCGGTCGCAGCCTGGCTTTGCTTCCTGTGGGCGGGGATCCTGGGCTTTTTGGGAAGCACGTTCGTCAGGACCTATCTGTTCCCCGTGTTGTTCCTGGCGTTTGTCCTGCCCATGCCCTCGATGGTTCGCGACGGCGTGGAAATCTTTCTGCAGCACGCTTCGGCGGAAGCCGCCGCGGGGATGTTCTGGCTGACGGGCACGACCCTGTTTCGGGATGGCCTGGTCTTTCAGCTGCCGGGTTTGACCATCATGGTGGCTCAGGAATGCAGCGGCGTTCGTTCGACCTACGTCCTCTTTATTGTGAGTTGGGTGGCCGGCTATTGGTTCCTCCGATCCCACGGGCTGCGCGCCGCCCTGGTGGTTTCCGTGTTGCCCCTGGCCATCCTGCGCAACGCTTTCCGCATCGTGACCATTTCGCTGCTGACCATCCACTTGGACCCCCGGATCATCGATTCGCCGCTGCACAGTCAGGGCGGGCCCATCTTTTTTGCCCTTTCCCTGATTCCGTTCTTGGCTCTGGT
>JAOADM010000095.1:12548-12786 GCA_026417315.1 Limisphaera sp. | reverse complement strand
GGACGAATGACCGGGATCGGCGAACAATTCCAGTACATCCTGCGCGACGAAACCATCCACCTCAACTTCGGCATCGATTTGATCAACGGTATCCGCATGGAAAATCCGGAAATCTGGACACCGACCTTCCGGCAGGAGTTACAATCCCTCATCGAACAGGCCGTCGAGCTCGAGGTCCTCTACGCACGCGATTGCCTGCCGCGGGGCATTCTGGGCCTCAAGGCAGAGATGTTTCGCG
>JAOADM010000095.1:0-12538 GCA_026417315.1 Limisphaera sp. | reverse complement strand
GTACATCGCCGACCGCCGCCTGGAGCGCATCGGGCTCACCGCCCGCTACCACTCCAAAAACCCCTTCCCATGGATGAGCGAGGCCATCGACGTCGGCAAACAAAAGAACTTCTTCGAAACCCGCGTCACCGAGTATCAGGCCGGAGGTTCCCTGCGCTGGTAGGTGTAAACCCGCGCCCTCCCGACCCAACGCCTCGGGATCGGCCGGCCCCCGCCACCGCAGTGTCCCCGCAAATTGCCCAGTGCCCTCGCCAGGGCCCGGGCAACAGGACCGGGGAAAGTCGGTACGAACACGCCGTAATGGAGTTCAACCCGTTCTCCCCCGGGGCTGCCGCTCCTTGACTCCACCAAGATTCAGCCCCTGCGACCCCCGCGTCCTCCCAGCCTCCACACCGCACTCACCGCCGGCCCAGGCCCCAAATCAACCAGCAGGCCAGGGCCACCAGCAGGATCACCCACCAGAAATACCGCAACTCCCGCGCCGCCATTTCCATCACTCCCAGGGCGCGCGGAAACAAAACCAGCAGGACGCCTGCCACACCCGCCAAAAGCAAAATCCGCAGGATGGCTCGTTGGGGACCGGTCATGGTGATTCCGCAGATTGCGAAGCGTCCCCCAGCGGCAGCAGCAGCCCCGCACCGCTGGTCCCCGGGTCGGCCGGAACCACCAACGGGGCCCGGCCGTTCCATTTTTCCACCAGTTGCAACCGCAGGAAGGCCGGATTCAACCGCAGCGCTTCCCCCCGGATCCGGATCGCGCGGGCCTCACCCTCGGCGCGGATCACCGCGGTTTGCGCCTCAATCTCGGTCTGCATCTGCACGAACCGCGCCCGGGCCGCCTCCTGCTCGGCCACCATTTTGGCCTCGATCGCCCGCTCCAGCTCCTCCGACAGATCGATGTTCCGGATGACCAGGTCGTGGACTTCCAGCAGCGCGCCGATCTTCTCCCGCGCGTTGGCCAGGGCCTGCTGCTTGACCCGGTCGCGACCTTTCACAATCTGCTCGGCCGTCAGCAGGGCGGTCACCTCCTTCACGGCCTCCTGGACACGCGGCGCGATCAAACTGTCGAAGGGATCGCCCGCATACTGCCGGTAAATCTGCACCACGGAACTCTCCGGCACCCGGTACAGAACGCGCAGGTCCAGGGTGATCTGCTGCAGGTCCGAGGAGAAACAATCCGCGCGCAGCGGCGCGGTCCGTTGCCGGACGCTGACGGGAACGATCCGCGTCACCAGGGGCAGTTTGAAACCGAACCCCTCGGGCAAAAACTGGTCGGAAGCCCGGCCCAGGGTGACCTTCACCCCGCGGTGCCCGGGCGGAATGACGTAACTGCTGGCGCCGGCCAGCAGCACCAGCACGAAGATCCCCGCCGCCACGGCCAGCAGCCGCGGCAGCAGCGCCGGGATCACCACCTCAACGGGTCGATCGTGGGGATAATACGGGTTTCGCGGGCGCATGGTTGGTGGCTGGAATGGATCGCAACAACTCCGAGAGTGACATCAGGACCGGGCCCCCGCCGACGACCAACGGCGGCATCCCGTCCCAACGGTCCACAATCTGCAGTTCCACGTAGGCCGGATTCTCCTTCAGGGCCTCGCCGCGGATGCGAATCGATTCGGCCTCGCCCCGCGCCTTGATCACGGCCGTGTCGGCTTCGATCTGGGCCCGTTGCTGCACAAACTTTGCCTTCGCCGCCTCCTGTTCCTGAATCATCTTCTGTTCGATGGCCCGCTCCAGCTCGGGCGTGAGCTTGATGTCCTCGATGACCAGGTCCTCCAGCACGACCAGTTCGCCCACCTTGCGCCGCGCCAGTTCCAGCGTGCGGACCTTGATTTCCTCGCGATTTTTCACGATCTGCTCGGCCGTCTGCAGTGCCACCACCTCCTTCAGTGCCTCATGGACCCGCGGCGCCACCAGTTGGGCGAACGGCTCCCCCTCATAGTCGCGAAACAACCGAACCACGGCCGATTCGGGGATGCGAAACAACACCCGCAACGCCACCACGATTTGCTGCAGGTCGGAGGAATAACACTCGGCCGTCTCCCGGGCGGTCTGTTGCCGGATCGAGACCGGGTGGATCTCGGTGATCAGGGGCATCTTGAAGCCAAAGCCCTCGGCCTTGAACTGCTCGGACACGCGTCCCAACGTCACCTCCACCCCGCGATAGCCGGGTTGCACGACGTAGGTGCCGTTGGCGGCCATCAGCACAATCACGAACACCAGCAATGCGATGCCCAGCCACCGTGCCAACGTTTGAGGTTGCATGGTCATCCTCCAAAACCGAAACCCACCGTAAAGCGAATCGCCGCCCACGCAAGGAAAACCGGTCCGCCCGGGCTGGCGGGCCCAGATCCCCGCCCAATCTCCGGGCTTTCTTTTGCTGAAACAGCCCAGGACCCGAAGTGGCCCGTTCGCCACATCCGGTCCCCGCTCACACGCCTTGCCACCCCCGTGCCTGCAGCCTTCGGGTCCAGCCGCCACCGAAAGTTGCTGCCCGATTCTCATCCCGCGGCTCGAAACCTTCGCGTTGCCCTCTGGGGGGCGGAGCAAAAACGCGCTCGAGTGCCCGCGGCCACATCCACGCGCCGTTCCAACTGAGGGACGCAGCCAGGGTCGCCTGTGCCAGCGCCCAGAGGCTCGACCCAAAGCCAACCCCAAGAGACGTCGTGGCCCTGTGGACACGCAGACAAAGCCCAGGGATCTCATTTGTGTGCCCCAGCGATGCTGACGGCGAGGAGGTGCCCGGCGGGGGACGGCGTGGGCTCAAACTCCAAGAAGCCGTGCTTGAGGGAAATCCACAAATCGAGCTGGCAGACCCCACCTGAACCAGCTTCACGGGTCCACCGGATTCATTCGAGAAACAGTCCCCGTTTTCGTCCCGCTACGGCCCCGTGACCGGGCCCCGGGTTCCGGACGGAGCGCTGCCTGTTCGTTCCCTTGGCCACTCGCAGGGCGGCGCGGACCGCACAACCTGTCCTTCCCGAGCATGCGGGGCGGATTGGAGATGCCGAGCGATTGGGGCATGGGAGCGCGACGTTACTTTGGCGTTTTCCTGGCTGTCGGGCCGGGTGGGGAAGGCCGGTGTCCCGGGCGCCTGAGTCGCGCGGGATTGCGACGTTGCACAGCCATGGCAGGTTCCCCCATCAGGGCCCTGCGCCTCTGCGATGGACGGCAACGAATGCGAACGAACCCCACGCTTCGTACGGTGCATTGACGCGTGAACCAGGGGGCGCCTAGAGTTCCACGGAGCGCCGCAAAGCATCCAGAAATCGGCTGTGGAACATCCCAACCGGCCCATTCGAGTCAAGTTTCTGTCCAAGGCGTGCCGGGAACGGAATCTCGACGCGTGGCTCGGGCGATTTCCCGGGGGCGTGCCACGGTGGGGACGCTGCGAGTTCCTGTTCGATCCGGCGGCGCGGGAATACGACTGGCTGGTGGTCTACGACGATCTGCCCTCGGATCCGGGCCGGGATTGGGAGCCCCTGGCCTGCCCGCCGGACCACACCCTCTTGATCACCGCCGAGCCGAGCAGCGTCAAGGTGTACGGTTCGCGTTACACGCGACAGTTCGGCTGGGTCCTGACCAGCCAGGAACCCTGGGCGCTGCGCCATCCACGGGCCATCCGGTGCCAGCCCGGTTTGGTCTGGTACTACGGCGCCACGGGCCACGGCGACGCCGTCATCAGCCCGCGCGGTCGCTATGACGCCATCGTCCAAAACGTCCCCCTCCAAAAAACGCGGGTCCTCTCCGCGGTTCTATCCTCCAAGAGCATGCGGCATACGCTGCACCACCAGCGCGTCCGTTTCGTGACCCGATTGCAGGCCGTCCTGCCCGAGCTGGATGTGTACGGTCACGGCTGGAACTATGTGCCCGACAAGGCCGACGCGTTGGATCCCTACCGCTTCCATCTCGCGATCGAGAACCATGTGGCGCCCCATCATTGGACCGAGAAACTCGCCGATGCATTCCTGGGCGCATGCGTCCCCTTCTATCACGGATGCCCCAATTACGCAGACTATTTCCCCGAGGAAAGCGTCATCCCCATCGACATTTTTGATTTCGATCGCTCGCTGGAGATCATCCGGCGCGCCATCCGCGACCGGGAGGACGAGAAACGGCGCCCGGCCGTTTTGGAGAGCCGCCGACGGTACCTGGAGCGCTACTGGCTGTTTGCCCAGGTCGCAAGGCTCATCGAGGAACGGCACCCCGTCGTCTCCGGAGGCGCAACCGCCGGGGCACGCATTGCCAGCCGGTACCGCGTGCGCTCCGAGTGCTGGTGGGGCGCGGTGGAGGAGTTGACGGAAAAATGCGCCGTGCGCGTCCGCTGTTTGCTGAACCGGCGACACCAGCGCATGCTGGCGTCTCCATGACCCGCGGAGCGGTGCCCTTTCGGGCCCGGTCTTCCACCAGCACATCCAAAGGCACGACCCCCCACCTCCGGAGGCTCCACCGTGGAGAGCGACTCCAAGGCATGCTCCCTAGGAGGCGGGATAAACGTGTGGACCTGAGTCGGGTGCCTCTCGCCACGTCTGCACCAGAAGAGCCCAAACTTCGTCGACCTCGAGGTCTCGGAGCCGGGGGCGTTGCAGCCACGCAACGCTCGGCCCGTTGGGCCGGACCACGAAGGGATCGGAAGCCGCACTGTACAGAACCACGGTTGGTGCGCCCACCGCGGCCATGAGATGGACCGGCCCGGTGTCGTTCCCCACCACCGCCAGGGCCCGACGCGCCAGAGCGGCAAGCTGACCAAAATTGGTGCGGTCCGCCAGGTTCAGGACGTGCGGAGCCAGGGCCATGAGCTCTGCCAGGGTGGCCTGGTCCGACCGCGTGCCCACGGCCACGCATGCCACGCCGTCCGCCTGGAGGCGGTTGGCCAGGGCGGCGAAGGAGGAGGCCGGCCAACGTTTCTCGGGCCGATGTGCCGAACATCCCGGAACCAGGATGACGTAGCGTTGCGGAAGCGAGAACGCCGAGAGGTCGCCGTCCAACCAAGACAAATCGGCCGGGCCGGCCCTGGGAACGCCGGCCGCTTCGAGTTGCCGGAGCAATCGTTCATACGCGGGCAGGCGCTGGCCCCGAAAATCCGGGCGCGGATGGGAACAGCCTCGAACGGGCCCGGACCATTCGGGCTTTCTGCGCCCCAACAAGTGGAAATAGAGTGCGGTTCGGTCGTTACCCTGCAGATCGTAAACGCGCGTGAAGCCGGCGTTGCGCAAGGTGCTGCCCCACCTCAGCCACTGAAGCACCCGGCACCAGGAGAGCCGAGGCTCGGCCCAGACTTCGTCGAACCACGGCATGGTCTTCGCCCATGTTGCATACGCCGGGCGGGTCAACAGGACGATTCGATCCCTGCGATGATGGGTCCGGATCGCATGAAATGCGTCGAAGGCCAGGACAATGTCCCCGAAGGCTCCGAGTTTGATGACCAGGATGTTCTGATTCACTGGGGAATCCCACGGGCCAAATGACGGGCGCGCACGGTTTCCAGTGCGGCGGACAGCTGCGGCGCGGTCGCCTCCAGGGTATAGCATTGCTCGACCTTCCTGCGTGCGGCTGCCGCCAAACTGGAGCGGAAACAGCCCTCGAGGAGGAGTCGCTCCAGGGCCTGCCCCATGGCCTGCCAATCCCCGCGAGGAACCACTAGACCGGTTCGTTCGTGCTCGACGATTTGGCGGGGGCCTTCGGAGTCGGTGACGACCACCGCCACTTCGTGGGCCATGGCCTCCAACAAGACACGCGAAAAGGCCTCGGTCCAGGAGGGTACACAAGCCAGCGTGGCACGCCTCCAAAAGGCCGTCCGGTCCGTGATCCAGCCGGGCAGTTCCACCTGCTCTTGCAATTGCAGGGTGTTCAACAATTGCAACAGCCGGGGCCGTTCCGGGCCGTCGCCGGCCAGTACGCCGCGGAAGAGGTGACCCCGGGCCTTCAACCAAGCGAGCGCGCGCAGGAAAAGATCGAAGCCCTTGATGGACACCCATCGGCCCATGGCGACAATGACCGGTGGGGCGGTCGGACCCGTTCGTCGCGCAGCGGGCAGTTCCGGCAACATGCTGGGAATGTGGAAGACTCGCGCGGCTTCCACGCCCGCGCGGATCAGCGCGTCGCGCTGATCGGGCAGGATGGCAATGAACCCGTCACAACGGAGGATCCGGCGGAAGCGGTAGTTCGGAAGGCGCGCCACGACGGGCCACCGACCGCGGGCGGCGCGCAAGACGAGCCGACCGGCTCGATTCCCGTGGCATACCACCACATCCGGCCGGGCCTGGCGCAGCCGGCGGAGAACTTGCCAGACCGTCCAGGGATCCCAGTGGGACCAGATGCGGGTGGCGAGGACCGGGACACCCAGCGCTTCCACGTCGGGTCGTACGGCGGCCCGCCCGTCCAGCAAGGAGACCACCTCGTGACCTCCGGCCCGCAAGGCGAGGTGATAGACCACGAAGCTTTCCTCCAGCCCGCCCCGCCCACGGCCGAGCATGACGTTCGCCACGCGCATGATTTGCCCTGCAGAATAACCGCGGGGTCCCGGACGACGCAATGGAAGCCCGGCGCGCGGCCCGGCGCCACACCCGGCCACCCGTGGCAACGAAACGCGGGCCCACTCCGCAAACAACCAGGACGGTTTCCAAAGCTCCCAGCCCCCCGGCCCGCCCACAGCGTTCTCCCCGGGGACGTGCGCGGGATTTCGCGACCGCAACCGACGAGTCTTTGGCAAAGCCCCGACCGGACGGAAAGGCGGGCCACCCCGTACAGTTCCGGTCCGGGCCCCGAGTTCGAACTCTGCGCTCCCGTTTGTGGGCGGCGCTCGGAGAGTTCGGACCCGCTTGGACAGAAGACTTCGCTCGCCATGCGTGGTGTCCTCCGCGCTTCGCAACGTCGGGATTGCCCCAATCGGAACGAGTAGAGGCGACCAGACCGGTTTTGACAACGCGGGTCGGGTTCCGCAGGTTGAGCCCGATGGAACGGTCACCGGTTTCCTCGCATCTGCGGGAGCAGGCCCGGATTCTGAAGGCACTCGCGCATCCGGGGCGGCTGCGGATTCTGCAGGAACTGGCCGAGGGCGAGCGATGTGTGTGCCATCTGGCGGCGCTGCTGGGAGTACGGGTGCCGACGGCCTCGCGTCATCTGGCCCTGTTGCGGGAGGCCGGCATCGTGGAGGACGAAAAGCGCGGGGCTCAGGTTTTCTACCGACTTCGCACGCCGTGCGTCCTGAACTTTTTTGAGTGCGTGGCGGCAGTGCAGGAAAGCCGGGAGGAAACGAGACGCCGCGCCCGAAAGCGGAACCGAAATTCGAGCTCGCTCCGGGGACAGGCGTGACTGCCGCAATGGGCGGGGGACATGGACCCGCGCGGCCGGCGCGTTGAGCCGGAGCGAGCAGGCCCGGGTTCTGCCGGGGATGGGCGAAACCGCCACCGAGCACGCTCTCCGTCCCACGGCGCGAGGCGGTCCGGTCGTTACGGCTGCAGAACCGCGCTCGCCGACCACACTGCGAGGGAGGCCGGAGCCCCAACCCCATTTCGAATCCCCGTTGGCCCGCACAAAGAGTGAACGCGCCGCAAATCCTCCGTCGTTCCCTCCGGCGGTTCCCCTGGATCGGCGCTCGATCGCGGGCCGGAGCACGCTCGGGGTGGCGGAGCCGCTTTTCCGCTTCTGGGGCGAGCACAGGGTGGGGCAAATTACCGGTCCACGGCGGCAGGTGCGGTTCGGAGCAAAGGTTGCCGCTAGCGCGGCATCGGCTGTTGCGCCCGGGCCCTTCGCATCCGGTGGGGAGGGGCCGGCCCGGATTCAGGTGCCTGTGGCGGACCGGAACTTGAGTGCGGCCTCGATGCGGGAGCGCACGTGCAGCTTGTGATAGACATGTCGCAGGTGCCAGCGCACGGTGCCGTCTGTCAGCCCGAGTCGTTGTGCGATTTCCTTGTTGGAATGACCGGCGGCCAGCAGTTCGAGGATCTCTCGTTCTCGCGGCGACAATTCTTCAACCTGGGCGGCCGCGGTCACCGGTTCCCGGAAGGAAGCGATGACCTTGCGGGCGATCTCGCGGGACATGGGGGCTCCGCCCTGACGGACCTCGTGGATGGCCGCCCGCAGTTCCTCGGGCGTGCAACGTTTCAGCAGGTACCCGCACGCCCCGGCGCGCAGGGCTTTGAAGATCCGGTCGGTGTCCTCGTACACGGTGACCATGATGATTTGCAGGTCGGGCAGAAGCTGTTTGAGCTGCGCGGTGCACTCGATGCCGGATTGGTTGGGGAGCTGAATGTCCATGAGGACAATATCGGGTCGGTGCCTAGGAATGGTACGGAGGGCCTCCTCGGCGGTGGCACAGGCACAAACGACGCGGCATTCGGGATCCGCTTCCACGAACTCCGCCAGACTTTCCCGGATGATCCGATTGTCTTCGACGATGGCGACCGTGGTCATGAGGAGGCCAAACGCGGCAACCAGAAGCGCAGGGTGGTCCCCTGTCCGGGGGCGGTTTCGATTTGAAATCGGCCACCCAGTTTCTCGCAGCGAGCGCGCAAGTTCTCCAGGCCATCCATGCCGGGTTCGGCGGAGGCCGCGGGCAAACCGCGCCCGTTGTCCTGCACGGTCAGGCACAGATGGTCGGGCCCGGCGTCGAGTCGAAAGCGCACCTCGGTGGCACCCGCGTGACGGACCACATTGGTGAGCGCTTCCTTGAACGCCAGGAAGAGGTGATGTCGCCGAGGGGAATCGACCGGCAGATCGGCCGGCGCTTGCGTTTCCTCCAGGCGCCAGGCGATGCCCGCGGCCCCCAGAAATCTTTCCGCGTGGAGGCAGAGGTAGCTGATCAACGAGCCCAGGGTATCGTGCCGCGGGTTCATGGCCCAGACGATCTCGTCGAGGGCGGTGACCATCTGGCGGGCAGTGGCTGCGGCCTGCTCCAGGTACTCGTTGCGCCGTTCGGGGCGGGTTTGGGGAGCGCGGGCGCGGTCCAGCAACATGGCAATCTCGGTCAGATCCGATCCCAACTCGTCATGGAGATCGCGGGCCACGCGTGCCCGTTCCTGCTCCAGAGCCTGCTGCTGCTCCAGCCGCTGTCGGGCGCGGATCTCTCGTTCCAGAGCCGCGCCCCGACGTTCCACCTGGCGGTGCAACTGGGTGATCCAAAGGGTGGCCAGGAACAACACCCCGGCCAACGCTCCCATCAGTCCCAAGAGGCGTTCCAGCGTCCAAAAGGGCGGGCGCGCCAGGATCAGGAATTGGTCGGCCGGGCCGACCAACACTTGGAATGAGCCGGCCTCGAGGGCGCTGGCCGGTCGAACCGGATGGACCGCACAAACGCCGGTGACGCGAACGCGGCTGCCCAGGGCCGGCTCCGGGGGCGGATCCGGCCGGTCCCAACGAATCGCCAGCAATCGCAGGCCGCGTTGCAGTTCAAAGACCCGGCCGTCTTCGGCGCGTCGCCGCTCCACCAACACGCCTTCCGCTTGCACGCGACGAGCATCGAGTTGGGCGGGGTTCCACTCCTGTTCCGGCAACGGCCACGGTTCCGGGAGCGGGGTGCGCTGCCCCGTCGAACGGACGCGGGCTTCGCGCAACACGGGAGAGCTTCGCACCGACAAATCGGGGAATCCCACGACTTCCAGCCAGTCGCCCGGTTCCAACCCCGGCGTGTCCGTTTTCAACCAGGCGCGGAAGCCCGCGCCGTTTTCCGAGAGAAACAGTTCCCGGCCGCTGCGGTGTAACAACTGGCCGCTCACACGGACGCGCTGGAAAAGTCCGGCGGCTGGATCGAACAAGCGGAGGGCCGCTGCGGTTTTCAGCGGCCGGTCGAACCAATCCCGGGGTGGCGGCTGTTCCACGTGAACTTCCGCGCCATACAGCCGAATCGATCCGGCCCGCACCTGGTGGGTTTGATAATCCCAGGTGGCGAAAAGGCAGCCCCGGATCCGGACCAGCGCATCTTCGAACTGCCGGAATTGTTCGGGCGGCAGCCCGGATACCCGCAGTTCGACATCCAACAACCCTTCGCGCAATAACAACGAGACCCGGTTGGAGTGCACGGCGGTCACCACCCCCTCCAGCTCGATCCACTGCGCGTCCAGACTGCCGTTGAGCAACTGTTCCCACGCCGGGCGCACCGGCTCGGGCCAGCGGCCCAGGCCTCTTATTTCCAGACGCCTGGCCTGCACCATTGGGGCAAACAAGCCCGGATCGGTAATCCCTTCCACCCGCACCCACTCCCCGGCTCGGGGCAATCCCGCCCCTTGCCCCGATTCATCGACGACATACAGGCCCCGGGTCGCATCATGGACAACGACGGCCTGGTGTTCCGGAAGCACACAGGTCACCGTGCCTTCCATCTGCACCGGGTACTGCCGCTGGGCCGCCTGCCGACTCAGTCCATGCACGGCGGCCGCCGTTCTCAACACGGGCAAACCGCCGGGGCCGGTTTCGGCCCCCTGCTCATGTGTCTGCCCTGCTGGTTCCAGATGCTCCAGCCCCGGCACCAGCCATCGACCCGCGGCGGCCACTCCATCTGCTCCCACCACCGGCAGACACACTCCGCACAACCGTGCCCGTCGTCCCATCCAATCCTCGGCCCTCGTGGTCCCTCGCGGTGTCACCGTGGCCTGCATTCGGCTCCCGCCGCCGGAAACCTCCAGGTTTAGCCGCTCATCATCGGTGGCAGCCCAGGTTACGATGCCCTCCGTGCAGGCCCACACGGCTTGCGCCGCCGGCCACGGTTGTCCTGGCAAGAGGTGCACAGGCCGGGGCAGGTCCTGCCAACCCAGGAGCTCCACCGCCAGGGTGGGGTTTCCCACAAACAGGCGACTCCCGTCGTCGGACCCCAGAGTGAAGGTCCACAAGCCCGATCGCGGCACGTGGAGGAAACCGTGGAACACCAGAGCCACCCGCTCGGTGCGAGGCGCCCGGCGCACATCCCATAGGTCGCAGGTTCCCTCTTGCAGCAGCCTGGCCCGTGACCAATCCGGCAGGCTTTCCCCCTCCGCCTCGAAAGCCTGGAAGCTCAGACCCGGCTCCCAAACCTCGTTCTTGTCCGGACCCTTGAGACGAAACAAAGCTTCGGGCGGGACGGCCGCCGGGGCCTGATTTGGACCGCACCACTCGACCTCCAAGCGCGCCTCGTCCCTCGCGTTGAACCACTCCAGTCGCACCGGATGTCGCCCTGCCTCCAGGTACACCGCGCCTGATTTGATCTTGAAGGCATGGACCCCGTCGTTGTCCACCACGGGGCCCACGGGGCCAAGGCGAACCCAATCCCCGCGTTGCTGCGCCAGGACTCGTCCGCGAATGCGCACCACTCGACCCGGCGCGGGCGCGGCCCCCTCCCAATTCAACTCCAGAAGGCCAATCTGCCCCTCTTGGGCCAACACCAGCCGTGACTCCGCCCGGCCGGCCCAGAGCACCACCCCGGTGAGGTCCAGAGCCACCACCCGACCCGGGTTGGCCGCGCGAAGCAAGGCGTCCAGCTGGTGGATCTGCGCAGGGTTGTCCGGGGCCGCGGCGCCCGCCACGCCGGTCCACCCGATCGCACTCCAGCAGATCCATCGGGACAGCCACAGTGGCCATTGCTTCCCCATTGGATGCGGCTCAGGCTATCCCCCGCCCGTGGTCCGAGCAATGGGTTTCCCGACAAGCCCCGGGGCTGGCAATCCCGGATGCCGGGGCCGACGACAAAGGGCCGGGCAAGGCCCGGTTCAGGCATCCCTTCCCCTCGGGCGGCCCCTGCAGAGCGTTTCCGCCCTGTGCGCAAATCCCTTCGCCGGCACGGCCTCGAAGTCCGCGCCCGAGAGGAGGAGGCACTCAGCCCCGGCGCCTGCGGAACGTCTGCATCGTGGCGGACAAGGAACGGCGCTCGTGACGTCCTCCGGTCTTTCCCAGGCGAGGGCCCTTCAAGATTCGCCGCCCTTCAAGGCCCTGCCGAGATTGCCTCAGTACGCCAGGGCCCGCGCCGCCTGTTCGGCCCACCCCAGCGCCCGCGCAGGGAACAAGCCCAGGTACAGCATCCCCACAACACACACCGCGGCCGCAAAGCGCAGAATCTGCGGCAACTCCACCGGCGCTGCGTTCTCCGCGGGGCGATCCCACCAGAGCACCCGCACCACTCGCAGATAGTAATAGAGGGAAATCACCACCCCAACCACGGCCACTGCGGCCAACCCCCAGTACGCCGGTTGTTGTGCGGCCTGCTCCACGACCGATCGAATCAGCAGGAACTTCCCGAAGAAGCCGGCCAGTGGAGGAATCCCCGCCAACGAAACCATCGCCAGCGTCAAGGTCGCCGCCAGGAAGGGCGCCCGCTCATGTAACCCTGCCAGGCCGGAAACATCCTCCGCAGCCAGGTGCCGCAACACCAGCGTTACCACCAGGAACGCGGCCAACACCGTCAACGCGTAAGCCAGCAGGTAAAACAGCACCGCCGATTGTCCAGACCGGCTCAACGCGGCCACCCCCAGCAGCAAATAACCCGCGTGTGCGATGCTCGAATATCCCAGCAGGCGTTTCAGATTCCGCTGGGGCAGGGCGCACAGGTTCCCATAAAGGATGGTGGCTCCCCT
>JAOADM010000094.1 GCA_026417315.1 Limisphaera sp. | reverse complement strand
GCCCGGCTCCGGCCGGTTCAGCCACTTCGCCAACACCAGGTACAACGCTCCGGTGAGCGCATACACCGGCAGCGTCAGATACGAGGGGAACACACCCCAGCCGAAGTACGCCGCATAAAACAGCGCCAGCGGAATCAGCCACGCCAGCAGCACGGCAAGGTTGAACGATCGACCCGTGCGCGCCGCCCAGTCCTGCACCAGACCGAACCGCCGCGCCAGATACACCTCCACCAGAATCACCGCGCCCACCGGCGCCAGAGTCGTGCCGTACAGGCCCACGAAATCCAGCAGCTTCATCGCCACGGCGGGAAACATCCCCGCCAGCGTGCACACGATGCCGGCCAGGAGCGTTCCCGTGGCGCGCGACATCCTCGGGTACAACGATTGAAACGCCAGGCCCGCCCGGTAAATCGTCGGATTCGCCGTCGTCCAACCGGCAATGATCACGCAAATCAGCCCGGCCCAGCCCACGGCGTCCCACACCATCGGTCCCGGCGCCATCCCCTGGGCCGGGTCCACCCCCTTGTGCCGGACCCAGTACACCAACAGCAGCGCCGCGCAGATCCACGCAATGTAATGTCCCAAAAACATGCCGGCCGCCGAGGCCCACCCGTAGGACGGCTTCCGCGCAAACCGCAGAACCGACAGGTCCGACATGCCGATGTGCATCGCCGCGTTGCAAAACCAGGCGAAAAACACCACGCCCCAGAAACCGATCCGGCTTTCGTGGCCGGCCGGGGGCGTCAGCAACTCCACCAGATTCAGGCTCCCCAGCTTGCCCAACATCACCAGCCCGCAGGCCACGAACACCAAAGACATCCAGGGCGCCGCCAGATGCCCCACCCGCGCCACAAAACCGTAACCCCGAATCGCCACAAACGTCATCGCCGCCCCCAAGGCCAGCACCGTCACGCACCACGCCACATTCGTGGGCATCGTGTCCTGAAACGTGGGCATCCGCACGTTTTCGAAGGGAACCCCGACGGCCGTGGCCGACACCGTCACCATCGCGCCGGCCAGGAAACAAAACAGAATCCCGTTGGCGAGATTGTACAGCACCACCAGCTTGCGCCCGCAGATGCGCTCCAGCTGGTAGTACAGCGTCAGCCGGTAACGGGTCGCGATCGGCGCCGTCACATACCGCCAGCTCAGCACCGCCAGCAAATTCCCCACCAGCAGCCCGGCCAGCAGATCGAACGCACTCACCCCCCACGCCACAAACAACGGGCCGATCATGAATTCCGTGCCGGCCGTGTGTTCGCCCGCGTACATCCCCCAAAAGGCCGTCGGCCCCTTCAACGCAGACTCCGGCACCGGTTCTCGTTCGTACTCGTCCCCCGGATGCGAGGCCGGGGCGGTGCTTGGCGCTTTCACTTCGCTCATGGTTGGCAAAAAAGTGTCCGGATCGCAGTCCCGTTCAGCTGCACCCGCACTCGCGCATGTTCGGGCGCGCAGCATAACGGAGCACCGAGAGATTGACCAGCCCGGAAAACGCAGCCGTCGTTCCCGGACACGGTCCCGACCTGGCAAACCCACGCAGAGGGCCCTCCTGCCACCCCGAATCGTGCAGTCAGACCCGCCGGCTCCCATGACCCGCGCCCTCGGCCCGGCGCAGCCGTCCCCGACAGAACTCGTCCTCGCGCCCGGGACCCGCCCTGCTGCCCACCTGCCGACTCCACCCATGCCGCCGGTTGCCAAGCCCCCGGCCCCGGCCTACGATGCTCCGGACACCTGCGGCCGGCGGGGTCGCCGCGTCTCATGGCGGAATACAAGGTCACATTCGAGGTCTTCGAGGGCCCGCTCGACCTCCTCCTTTACCTCATCAAAAAGGAGGAGGTGGACATTTACGAGGTCAACCTCACCCGTCTGGCCACTCAGTTCCTCGAGTACCTCGATTTAATGCGGGAACTCGATCTCGATGTGGCCGGCGAGTTCATCGTCATGGCGGCCACCCTGATCTACATCAAAAGCCGCGAACTGCTCCCGGTGGATCAGCAAACCACCCTGGAGGACGAAGAGGCAGGGCCCGATCCTCGTTGGGAACTCATCCGCCAGCTCGTCGAATACAAAAAATTCAAAGATGCCGCCGCTCAACTCCAGGACCTCGAGCACCGACAGGAAAGGGTTTATCCCCGCAGACCTGCGCCCGTGGAAATTGCCCCCGCTCCCGTGCCGCCCGCTGCCCGTGCTTCGTTGTTCGACCTGCTTGCCGCGCTCCAGCAGGTTCTCAAGCGACTGGCTGAACGGCCGCAAGCCGAGGAAATTGTCGACGACCCCTGGACTGTCGCCGGTCAGATGCAACACATCCTCGCCGTGTTGACCCAACGTCCCCGGATCACCTTCAGCGAATTGTTCCAGCCCATGGCCCATCGCTCGCAGATCGTCGCCACCTTCCTGGCTCTGCTGGAACTCATCCGACTTCAACAGGTCATCGCGATGCAGTCGGAGGCCTTCGGCGAAATCGAGCTGGTCCGACGCCAGCCGGACCCTGACCCGGGCGCCCCATCCCGCGTCATCCCTGATTCTCCCCTGCAAGAGCCGAGCCCGGCGCCGGCGCCCGTCACGCCCTCGGAAAACCCGCCCTGTCCAAGAGCGGAACCCTCTTCAACTTCTGCTTGAGCATGGAACTGAGATCGATCTTGGAAGCGCTGCTTTTTGTGTCCCAAAAGGCGCTGTCCCCGCGCGAAATCAAAGAGGTCCTCGCTCAAACGGCCGCCGCGGAGGATGCGCCCCCGGAGGCCCGCCCCTGGCGCAAAGTCTCGGAGGGCGACATCGAGGCGGAGTTGAACGCCCTGGCCACCCAATACGAGCAGGCCGGACACAGCTACCGCCTCGTTTGCGTGGCGGGCGCCTGGCAGTTTGTCTCCAAGCCCGAGTTCGCTCCCTGGATCCGCACCCTGGTTGGCGTCAAAGCGCGGCCCCCGCGCCTGTCCCAGCCCGCCCTCGAGACCCTGGCCATCATCGCCTACCGCCAGCCGGTCACCCGGGCAGAAATCGAACAAATCCGCGGCGTCAACGTGGACGGCGTGATGCAAACCCTCCTGGAACGTGGCCTCATTCAGGAACTGGGTCGCGCTGAAACCGTCGGGCGGCCCATGACCTACGGCACCACGGACCTGTTCCTCGAGTACTTCGGCCTGCGGAGCCTCGAAGACCTCCCCGCGGCCGATGAACTCCGCCGATGGACGCCCCCCGCACCGGTTGCGGCGGGTTCGGAAAGCGCCCCGGCCGCTTCGAACACGGAGACGAGTTCCTCCATGGCGGATGCCCGGCCGGCCTCAGAAGCTGCCGCCCCAGAGTCCTCCGCTTCCGGAACCGAGGGCCCATCCCCGCAGCTGTTGTCCCCCAACACCTCTCCACTTTCTGAGTCCACCTCTCCCGCGGCGTCAGACTCCATGGTGGCTCCGTCTGACCCGCCCCGATCCTGACCGGTCAGCCTGGCGATAGCCTCCTTGGCGTTGAGCCGGTCCGTAGCCGCCGCCGCAAGGCGGCGGGCGCAGGATCCATCCCAACCGTCTCTCGGGATTCGTAGCCACTGCGGGAACGCGGTGAACCTGGGCTGAACCGCGGCCAGAAGTCCTTTAGTAGCCGCCGCGGGAGCTTGGCGGAAGGTTTGCGGGGGAAGTCTCCGCCGACTCACGTCGGCGGCTACCGAGTTGGGGCTTGGTAGCACGGTAGCCGCCGCGGGAACGCGGCGGACAATTTCGCGGATGAGCTTTCTTGCGGACCCGCATCGACGGCCACGGATCGGGAGTCGGTACCTGCCGCCATTAACGCAGCGGAACCAAAAACCGAGTCCAAACCATGGGTCCGCACGGCAGCCACCGGGCGATGCGGCAGACCATGCGCCGAAAGAAGCCCTGCCGTTCCCCAAAGCACCGGCCCAGGCCGGTGATTGCAAAGAAGGGTTTCCGATGTGGAATACCTTTCCCCGGCTGCCAGAGGGCCAACCCCTTGCCGGTTCCTGTCCACGGCCCGGGCGCGGGCCTCCTCTTCAGGTCGCCCGCCCCGCGGCTTCCGGCGGGGTCGCTTCCTCTGCGGGCGGAACGGCGGGTGGGCGGAACAACAACGCCAGGGCCCCGGCTGCCAGCACGGAAATCACCGTCGGAACCAGAAACATCGCCCGATAATCCGTCAGACCGTCCCGGGTAAAGACCTCCTGCCGCAGCCACGGACAGACAAAATTCGCCGCAATGTTGCCAAAGCCGAAGATCATCATGTTGAACAACCCCTGCGCACTGGCCCGACTGTCTTTCGGGAAATACGCGTCGACAAAGATGTACACGGTGGCGAAGAAGAAGGCATAGCAGATCCCGTGCAACATCTGCACCAGGATGATGAACACCTGGTTCTGCGGGAAGAAAGCGTACACGGCAAAGCGGGCCGTATGCCCCAGAATCCCCAGCACCATGGTGGTGCGCCAGCCCAGCCGTTTCAGCGTCACGCCCAGGATGAGCATGGTCAGGATCTCCATGACCTGACCGATGCTCATCACCGGCATGATCCAGTTGCCCGGAATTCCCGGCCCGCCCTGTTGCGGCTCGGTGGCCAGGAACAAACCGGTCCAGTTGAAATACGCGTACAACAGAAACGCGTCCACAAAAGTCACCAGCCAAAGCACCAGCACGTAGGGCTTGCGCAGCAGGCGCATTGCCTTGAGCCACGCCAGGCGGTCCGCGGTCTCGGCCGCCTTTTTCGGGGGCGTGTGGGGCAGGGTCAGGCTGTAAGCGGCCAACACCAGGGAGGTCACTCCCGCCACGATGAACGTGGAACGAATGGCCTGGAACAGCTCGGGCCCCGTCAAGCCGTGACCGAGCACCGTGCTCAACCACTCGATCCACCCCTTCGGCTGCGCCGCGCGCACCGCCTCCCAGTCCACCAGAATGAACGTAAATGGCCAGGCGGCCAGCACCCATCCGATCGTTCCCCCCATGCGGACCGGACCAAACTCGCGCTGCGGATCCTTGATGTGCGCAAAGGCAATCGAGTTGCAGATCGAAATCGTGGGAACGTAGAGGAGACAGTGGACCAGCATCAGCAGGAAGAACGGCCAGAAGGATTTCGTGAACGCCAACCCCAGCATTGCCAGCCCGCCCACCAGATGACTGAAGGCCAGGAACCGTTCCGCGGCAAAGTTGCGGTCGGCAAACTGGTTGCTGAAAAACATCCCCACGATCGCCGCCAGCGGAAACGCGTTCAGGATCCAGGACTGTTGCAACGGACTGAATCCAAGGCTGGGCAGATAGGAGTAAATCAGGGGCAACCATGCACCCCAAATGGCAAACTCCAGAACCATCATGCCGAAGAGCTTGAGGCGGACGGGACTGCTCATAAGCGCGGCCAGCTTAGGCTGTCGCTCGGGCACGGAGCAAGCTCCGGCCCGTCCCCGCTTGCATCTCTCCCGCCGCATCCATGCTGGTTAGCTGGATCCGGCGGCACCGAACCACGGGACAGCGCCACCTCCGCGCCCAGCTCCGGTCCAAGGACCGAAAATCCCAGCGCGGATCTCGGGCCACTCCGACTTCAGCGAAAGGGACGCCTGCCGAGCAGCGTCAAAGATCGCCCGTGGCCCTCGCAAAAACCGTCGGAGACGACGGTGCACCGGCCAACCGGAACCGACGCTTGGAGGAGGCCGGACGCCTCGATTCCGCCCCCGGTGCAAAACAGATTGAAGCCCCCCGGCCCGAACCGGCATGTTGGAGCCCGCCGCAAGGGCGGCAGAGACTCATTTCACAACCATGAGCGTGCTGAACCTCAAACCGGCAAACGTGTGCACATACGACCTGGTGGCACTGGGCGAGATCATGCTCAGACTGGACCCCGGCGAGGGTCGGATCCGCACCGCACGGTGGTTCCGCGTCTGGGAGGGGGGCGGCGAATACAACGTGGCCCGCGGACTGCGCCGCTGTTTCGGCCTGCGCACCGCCGTGTGCACCGCGTTCGTGGACAATGAAGTGGGCCGCCTGCTCGAGGACTTTGTGCTGCAAGGGGGCGTCAGCACACAGTTCATCTTGTGGCGGCCGTTCGACGGCGTGGGCCGGGCCGCCCGCAACGGTCTCAACTTCACCGAGCGCGGCTTCGGCGTCCGCGCCGCCCTGGGGGTGTCCGACCGCGGCCATTCCGCTGCCAGCCAGTTGCGGCCCGGCGACTTCGATTGGGACGACATCTTCGGACGCATCGGCGTCCGCTGGTTCCACACCGGCGGCATCTTTGCCGGGTTGAGCGAGAGCACCGCCGCGCTCACCCTGGAAGCGGTGCGGAAGGCGCGCGAGCACGGGGTCGTGGTCAGCTACGACCTCAATTACCGGCCCAGCCTGTGGAAGGCGGTCGGGGGCCAGGCCCGCGCCCGCGAGGTCAATCGGGAAATCGCCCGTTACGTGGACGTCATGCTGGGCAACGAGGAAGACTTCACCGCCTGTCTCGGCTTCGAGGTGGAGGGTGCGGACGCCGAGCTGCTTCACCTGGACGTCACCGCGTTCCAGCGAATGATTGAACGCGTCGTTCGCGAGTATCCCAACTTCAAGGCCGTGGCCACCACTCTCCGCGCCGCCAAAACCGCCACCCGCAACGATTGGGGCGCCATCGCCTGGGTCAGCGGACGCTTCTACCAGAGCCGGCCGTACCCCGATCTGGAGATCCTCGACCGGGTCGGTGGCGGCGACAGTTTCGCCTCCGGTTTCATCTACGGACTGATGACCTCGGACGATCCCCAGCGGGCGGTCGAATACGGGGCCGCCCACGGTGCGCTGGCCATGACCACCCCCGGCGACACCTCCATGGCCTCGCTGGCCGAGGTGGAAAAGTTGGTGGCCGGCGGCAGCGCCCGCGTCCAGCGCTGAAGGCTTCCGTCCCCCGAGCGGTGGGTCGCGCGGACCGAACCGGAGCGCCAACGCCGGTCGTTCCCCCGCGTCCCAGCCGGCCCCGCATGCCCGGCTGGTTGGCCGCGGCCCACGAAGAGTTGCCTCCCCTTCCACGGCCTGTCAGTCTGACCTCGACAGGGGCCGGCTGAGCCGGCCGTGACCGCATCAACCACCACGCCACCACACCGCCAACGACCATGAAACCGCCACGTTTCCTCGAGCTCGCTCTGACGGGCCTGGTCTTCCTCCAAACCGCCTCTGCTGCCGAACCGCCCTTCAATGGCATCGGCGTGCATCTGGGCAACCTCTTCCGTCTCTCTCATGCCCAATCCCGGTCCATCAGCCCGGAGAATTTCACCGGGGAAAAAGGCAGGGGCGGCATGTCCATCGACGGCCCCGCCCGCGACGCCGCCCGCGATTTGGGCCAGGGATGGAAGATCTCCCCCTACGTTCGGCTGGCGCCCGGGACCAACTTTGTCCTGGCCGACATCCAGGGTCCGGGTTGCATCCAGCACATCTGGCTGACGCCGGCGCCGCTGGATCGAACTCGTTTCATGATCCTGCGCTTTTACTGGGACGACGAACCCGAACCTTCCGTGGAAGTGCCGTTGGGCGATTTCTTCGCCTGCGGCTGGGCACGCTACTGCCAGATCAATTCCCTGGCCGTGTGCGTCAACCCGGGCAGCGCATTCAATTGCTACTGGCCCATGCCCTTCCGGAAACGCGCCCGGGTCATGCTGGAAAACCTCAACGACGGCCCCATCACCATCTATTATCAGATCGACTATGTGCTGACCGACGTCCCTGAAGACGCCGCCTATTTCCATGCCCAATTCCGGCGCGAAGATCCCCTGAAGGAACCGGGCATTTACACCATCCTCGACGGGGTCGAAGGCCGGGGCCATTACGTCGGCACCTACCTCGCCTGGGAAGTGCACAGCACCGGCTGGTGGGGCGAGGGGGAGGTGAAATTCTACATCGACGGCGACCGGGATTTCCCCACCATCTGCGGTACCGGCACCGAGGATTATTTCTGCGGCTCGTACAACTTCGACACCGTCGGGCCGGACGGAAAACGCCGGTACACCGAGTTCTCAGGGCCCTACACGGGCCTGCCGCAGGTAATCCGGCCCGATGGCCTGTACGACTCCCAACAGCGGTTCGGGCTGTACCGCTGGCACATTCCGGATCCCATCCGATTCCAGAAGGATCTCCGCGTCACCATCCAGGCCCTGGGATGGCGGTCCGGAGGCCGTTATCTCAAGTTGCGCGACGACATTGCCTCGGTTGCCTACTGGTACCAAACCGAGCCGCACAAACCCTTCCCCAGGCTGCCCTCCCGGGACGATTTGGAATTGAAGTGACCCGTGCCCGGCCACGCGGGGCCGTGCGCCCGGGCCAATCGGGGGCCGGGCTGCGCCTCAGGGGGCCGCCCCGCAGGCGCACGCCTCCCGATACACCTCCACGTAAGCGGCGGCCGTCCGATCCCAACTGAAGTCGGCGTTCATCCCGTTGCGCTGATAGCGTCGCAACAGATCCGGATGCTGATACAGGACCAGGGCCTTGCGAATGGCATGGGCCAGGGCGGCGGCACTGTATTCGTGGAATTTGATGCCATTGGCTCGCGCCACCGATTCCCGCGCATCGATCACGCTGTCGTCCAGCCCCCCCACGGCCCGCACGATCGGTACCGTGCCGTAGCGGAGGCTGTACATCTGGTTCAACCCGCAGGGCTCGAAGCGGGACGGCATCAGATAAAAATCACAACCCGCCTCGATCCGGTGCGCCAGGCCGGCATCGAATCCGATGCGCACGGCCACCCGGTCGGGATAACGCGCCTGCAAGCGGCGCAGTGCCTCGGCATACCCCGGGTCCCCGCTTCCCAACAACACAAACCGCATGGGCGCCGCCAGCATCTCGTGCAGGGCCGGCAGTAAAATGTCCAGCCCCTTCTGCTCCGCCAGGCGCGTCACCGACCCGAACAACGGCAGCGGCGGCTCCACCGGCAATCCCATTTCGCGCAACAGCGCCGCCTTCACCACCGCCTTGCCGCTCAGATCCCGCACCGAGTACGAGGCCGGCAGATGCGGATTCCGTTCCGTGTTCCATTCCTCGTAGTCCACCCCGTTGAGGATCCCCCGCAGATGCGCCTGCCGCCGGCGCAGCAACCAGGCCAATCCCTCGCCAAATTCCTCCGTCAAAATCTCGCGGGCATAGCGCGGACTCACCGTGGTCAGACGATCCGCCGTGGCGATACCGGCCTTCAGGCAATTCAATTGACCATACGCCTCGGCGCAATCCGCCCGGAAATAGTCCCAGGGCAGATTCGTCAACGCATAAGTCGCCCCGGGGAAAATGCCCTGGTAGGCCAGGTTGTGAATCGTCAGACAGGTGCGCGGCGCCGTGGCCCAACCTTCCCGCGTGCGCAGGTGCATCAGCAACAGCGGGACCAGGGCCGTCTGCCAGTCATGCACATGCACCACCTCGGGTTGCCACGGGAGGTAGCGCGCCAGATGCACCACGCATTTGCAGAAAAAGATGAACCGCTCGGCGTTGTCCGCGTAATCCACGCCGTTCTCGTTGTACAGCCCCTCCCGGTCGAAATACGCGCCGTGCCCGATGAAGTACACCGTCAGGCCGGGCTGCGGCTCGTGCACCCACAGCTCCGCGTCCACGCGGCGATCGCCCAGGGGCAGATCGAAGCGCCAGTCGCGCCGTTGCAGGTCCGGAAAACGCTCGCGCACGCCGCGAAACAACGGCTTCACGATGCCGACCCGGTGACCGGCTCGGGCCAGCGCCCGGCCCAGCGCCCCGGTCATGTCCGCCAGCCCGCCCGTCTTGGAATAGGGGTGCACCTCGCTGCTGGCCAGCAGCAGCCGCAACGGAGTGGATGCGCAAGCGCGGGGCTCGCTCACGGGACAATCTGTTCCTCCTGAAAAAACGGCTGCAACGCCGCCGGGATCCGCACGCTGCCGTCCGCCTGCTGATAGGTCTCCACCAGCGCCACAAACAACCGCGCCAGCGCCGTCCCACTGCCGTTCAAGACATGAGGATGCCGATTCTGCCCCTGCGCATCCTTGTAACGAAGCCGCATCCGACGGGCTTGAAAATCCTCGCAGTTGGACACACTGGAGACCTCCAGATAAGCCCCTTGCCCGGGGGCCCACACCTCCAGGTCATAGGTTTTGGCGCTCGCAAAGCCCAGATCCCCCGTGCACAACAGCACCACTCGGTAATGGAGGCCCAGCGCCTGCAACACCCGCTCCGCATGCCGCACCATCTCCTCGTGCGCCTCATAGCCGCGCTCCGGGGCCACGATTTGAATCAGCTCCACCTTGTCGAACTGGTGCATCCGAATGAGCCCCCGCGTGCCCACCCCCGCAGCGCCCGCCTCACCCCGAAAACAGGGCGTGTAGGCACAGTAACGCAGGGGCAGATCGCTCTCCCGCAAAATCTCCTCCCGATGCAGATTGGCCACCACCGTCTCCGCCGTGGGGATCAGATACAGTTTCCCCAGCTGCGCCGGGTCGTCCCCTTCGGCCACCCCGTAGTACTGATCCTTGAACTTCGGAAACTGCCCCACGCCCTCCAGACAGGCCGGCCCCACCATCAACGGCGGCCACACTTCCGTGTATCCATGCTCCCGCGTATGAAGCTCCAGCATGAACTGAATCAGCGCCCGCTCCAGGCGCGCGCCCCGGCCCGTGTAAAGCGCAAAGCCACTGCCGGAGACCTTGGCCGCCCGCGCAAAATCCACCAACCCCAACCGCTCGCACAGCTCCACATGCGTCCGGGGCGCGAATCCAAACGTCGGACGGTCGCCAAAGGTCCGCACCACCGGGTTGTCGGCCGAGGATCGCCCCATTGGCACACTTGCATGCGGGAGGTTCGGCATCCGCAACAACAGCGCGTCCCGGGCACTGTCCACCTCCGCCACCGCGCGATCCAGCTCGGCTATCCGATCGCCCAGCGCGCGGGTCTCCTGTTTCCGCGCCTCCGCCTCGGCCGTCTTTTGCTCGGCCAACAGTCGCCCAATCTCCTTGGAGACGCGATTGCGCTGGGCCTTCAGCGATTCCACCTCGGCCAACAGCTTGCGCCGACGCTCATCCAGCGCCAGCAACTCATCCACCAGGGCTTCATCGCCCCCGCCCCGCGTGGCCAGCCGTTGACGCACAAAATCCGGTGCCTCTCGAATCAGCTTGATGTCGAGCACATGCGCATTATAGGAAGGCCCACCCGAGCGGCAAGGAACCTCCCGCCGACGCGCTCAACGTCCGGCCCCGCGCGTCACCACGGGGACCTTGTGCCACCGGCCGTTCTCCCAGTACTCCACCCCTTCGGAGGTCGTCCGGCGCGCCGGGATGCCCACCGAACGCAGACCCGCCACACACAACAGTTCAAACCCGCGGGCCGTTGCCCAGCCCAGGGACCACATGCGCCGCAGATCGCTATCTTCCCCCCACCAACCGGTGCCCACCTGGCTCCGGAGATACCCCACCACCACTCCCACAGCGCTCGAAATGGTCGGCTCCTTTCGCACCCGCGGATACAACCGCTCCCACAACCACCGCCGCCACTCCAACTCACCGTCGTCTTCATCGCTCAGCCGCGGGTCCAGTACCCAACGTTCTTCCACCTCCTTCGGCAAACCCCACGGCAGCAGCAAACGGTTGTATGCCACCAAATGCGCGTGTTCCCACGCCACACGCCACGGCCGGCCCCGCCAGTCCATCAGCCGCATCAACCGGTCCCAGTCTGCCCTCTCCTCGTCCGCGACCAACCGTTTCCGCGCCCACCCGGCCGTCCCTTCACCAGCGGGCGATTGCAGCAGCCCCCAATGCAGCCCGTGCCAGCCCAGCGCAGCGAGAGCCAGCAACAGGGCCCCAACGCGTATCACCCGCAGCGCCCGGTTCAAGCCCACGGCCGCCACGGCTCGACCCGCGCCCGGGGAAGGTCCGGATCGCGTCTTTTCCCGCCTCAGCCACACCCCCATGCCGATCGCCCACGCCAGGGACGGCAGCAACCCCATCCACCAAGGTCCGCGATCGACCGGCGCCGTCCACGACATCGCGTGGCGAGCGACCTCTCCGTATCCCCACAATCGCCAACACGCCTCGCCGGCGACCCGGAACAGGAGCCGATCCTGGTCCAACCCCACATGCGCAAGCGGCATCACATGCGTCACACCCACCCGGGCTCCCCTGCGGCGCAATTCCTCCTGCCCCTCCTCCAACGAAGACTCCGCGCGCCCCGGTGCCCAGCCGCCCCAAATCCATTCGCCAGATCCCAAACGGCTCCAGACATCGCCTTCTTTGTCCGAATCCCGAAACATCGCCAACATCGCCAGCAATCCCGACGTTGGCCCCGACTCGACGCACACCCAGGGATCCGCCAAGTCCTCCCTGGCAAGAAAACGCAAGACCGCCGCTGCCGCTCCGCCGTGGGCCACCCACACGGCGCGTCCCCCGCCACACTCCCCCAAACCCAACAACCACGCCTTCACCGCGGCCAGGCTCCGCATCGCCTCCGCTTCATCCCCGGCATTCAACGGGACTGCAACCACCCGCAAGCCCACTCCCGCCAACTGCACCGCGTGCGCTCCCCACGACGGCCACGACTGCCCCGGCTCCGGCACGTAAATCACCCACGGCCCCTTCGGCCCCGCACCCCGTGGCTCGACCCACCAAATCTCCAGCCGCCTTCCCGCGTCGTCCCGGACCCGCACCCTTTGTCGCTTGAATTCGTCGCCGCCTTTGGCCCAAACCCATAACCCGGCCCAGGCCAACCCAATCAAGCCCATCCACCACACACGCCAACCTGTCGGCAATCCCGGCGAACGGTTGCCTTCTTGCAACCATCCGAAAGCCGACGCCAACGCCAACAACGACCACACCCACGCCCCGGCGCCCACCGTTTCCAATCCCGGCCAAAAGCAGAATCCAGTGAGCAATACGCCCGCGCCCGCCAGCGCGGTCCCCGCCAAACGGCGACCTGCCTCCTGCTCCGCCTCAGTTCCCCACGGCCCGCGCTCGATTGGCCGTCCTAGGGTCCCCGCGGCCATTGCCAGCAAAACCAACCCCGGCCAGCCACATTGCACCACCAGCGACAGATAGGCGTTCTGT
>JAOADM010000093.1 GCA_026417315.1 Limisphaera sp. | reverse complement strand
GCGCAGCGGTGGTCATGCCCACCCAACCGTAACTGGAAGTGAACTCCTTGATGAAGGCCACTGCGGTGTAGGGGCCCACCAGCGAGTTCTCCAGGGTCGTCCCGGAGAAACTCACCGCCTGTCCACCCCACGCCGTGCCCATGTCCACGTACAAATTGGCCTCCATCCATTTGTTGGGCTGACCGTTGACCACCCAGTACGGATCGGACGGGTTCCAAGTGTTCACGTTGGGTCCGAGCCGGACCTCCGTGGCGGACCAGACCGCGGGCAGGTCGTTGACCGCCCAGCCACTGCCCCAAAGGTAGTTGCCCTGACTGTTTCCTCCGGAAAGCTCGTAAACGTTCATCCAGCCGCTCCAGCTCAGCGACGGATCCACCACTGCATTCTGGGCGCTGGCCAGGGGGGGTCAGGGAACCGAATGCGCCGAAGAGAAGGCCCGAGGCAAGCAGCGTCGCAACGTTTTCATGGCCATGGATCTTAGAGTGTTTCGTGATTGGTTGTCAGGACACACCCATTCAACGCGCCCCGCTGGCCCTCGTCAACGGTTTTTCAGCGATGTCCGTCCACCAGCAGCGCATTCCAGGTTGTGGACCCCCTGAAGAATCGGCGGCAGTTCGGGCCTCCCCGGCCCGCGAAGGTCCAGGGAAAACGGCACTTCCCCGAGATCCTTACATTCAGGCTCAAACATGAAATGCGTCCGGGGTCCGGGGAGGCACCTTGCCGGGACCGTGTCGGAGGCTCCAAACCCCGCGGCGGGAAAGCGGGGAGCGGGTTCCACCAAGCCAGCACCCGGCACAGGGTTTCTCGCCCGGGAAATGGTCGGGGAATGACTCGATTCGAGCCTTTTTGAACCATTTCCGCAGGGGTGGTTCAGAATTTGTTTGTTCTCTTACGGAACGCGCCTAGTATCGGGTCGGCGTTGCAACCCACACTTCCGGCGTCCTGGTCCGGATGACCCTTCCATGACGGGAGAGTCCTCGAACGCTTGCACCCTTGGTGGGTGAATGGACTGCCGTCGGAAGCCCGGAAGCACATTGTGGGGAGCCGCGCAGCGGATGGAAACCGTATGTCCAATGCTGGAAGCGAGGGAAGCGGTGTGGCAGTGACCGGGCTCGGGCTGACCGGGGTGTTTCGGGACAGCCTGCCCTGCGGTCTGTTGGTGGTGGACGCGGCTGACCGGGTTTGTTGGGTGAACACCGCCGCGACACGGCTCCTGGGTGGGCAACCTGCGGACTGGGTCGGGCAGCCGATGGAGTCGCTGCCCGCGCCGCTGGTGGCTCTCCTGCGTGAACCCATGCCTGAAGGCACCGAAGAGTCGGGGCGGGACCTGGAGTGGGAGGATCCGCGGTGGGGCCGCATGATTTGCCGGGCCACCGTGGCCGGCCTCAGGACCCCGGGAGGCGAACGGCTGCGGTGGCTGACGCTGCAGGATCTGCGGCCGTTGGAACGGGTGGAACGCGAGCTGGTGCGATTGGATCGACTGGCCAGCATCGGCACCCTGGCCGCCAGTGTGGCGCACGAAATCAAGAACGCGTTGGTGGCCATCAAGACCTTCGTGGAGCTGGCGCACTCCGGCGAAAAGCCCGCTGAATTGGGCGAGGTGGCCCTGCGCGAGCTCAAGCGCGTCGAGTCCATTATCCTCCAGATGTTGCGATTCACGGGGGCCCCCCGGCAGCAGGCGGGACGCGTGCGACTGCGGGACATTTTGGAGCATTCGTTGCGACTGGTTCAGGAGCCGCTCAAACTCAAGGCCATCCGCCTCGAACGGCGCTATGGAACGGAGCAGGACTGGATCTTGGGCAACGAATACCAGTTGGAGCAGGCGTTCGTAAACCTGTTGATCAATGCCGTCGAATCCATGACCACCGGTGGCACCCTGACCCTCGAAATTGCGCCGGCCGGGCCTTCGGACCCAACGCCGGCCCTGCGAGAGGGGCCGGCAACCGGCCCGCTGTTGCGCGTCACCGTGGCCGACACGGGCTCCGGCATTGCCCCGGAAAACCTGCCGCATGTGTTCGAGCCGTTCTTCACGACGAAGCGAGAGGGCACCGGCCTGGGACTGGCCATCACGAGGCGCATTTTCGAAGAGCACCAGGCGGCCGTGAGCGTGGAAAGTCGGCTGCACCACGGCACGGCTTTTCATGTGTTGTTCCCCCCGGCCCCCTCTGCCTGAACCGGCCATGGGCGCGGTGCCGGAGCCTGCGGAAGGGACCGCCGGACGCGTACGTCTGGCGCTGGCCAGCGACATCCACTATGCCGGGCCCCGGGAGCAGGCCCGGGGCGAGGACGCCGACCTTCTGCAGATTCCGAATCCCATCCAGCGCGCCGCGTTGCGCTGTTGGCGGCACCGATTCTGGATGCGCCATCCCCTGGGAAACAACGCGCTGTTGGATCGATTCCTGGAGCAGGCCGAGCAGGCCGAATGTACCCACGCCATCGTCAACGGGGACTACGCCGCCGACACCGCCAGTCTGGGACTGAGCGACGAAGGCACCTGGGAAAGCGCCTGTCTCTGTGTGCACCGGTTGCGGAAGGTTTTCGGCGACCGGTTGCGGTTGGTGATTGGCGACCACGAGCTGGGCAAGCTCAGTTTCTTCGGGCATTACGGCGGATTGCGACTGGCCAGTTGGGAACGGGCCACGAAAGGCCTGGGGCTGGCGCCGGTTTGGGTCTGGGATCTGGGCGTGTACCGACTGATCGCGGTGACCTCCACGTTGGTGGCACTGCCGATGTTCCGCCGCGATATGTTGCCGGAAGAGCGCCCCCTCTGGGAACATTTGCGGCGGGTACACCTCGAGGAACTTGCGGCTGCTTTGCAGCCGCTGGCCCCGCACCGGCGCTGGATCCTGTTTTGTCACGATCCGACGGCCCTGCCGTTTCTGGCAGAGCTTCCCGCGGTCCGACAGCACCTGGATCAGGTGGCCCTCACGGTCATCGGCCATCTGCACTCGCCGCTGATCTTGTGGAAGAGCTGGTTGCTCGCAGGAATGCCACGGGTGCGCCGGCTGGGCGTGAGTGTGGAGCGCATGAGCGGGGCGTTGCGCCAGGCCGCGGTTTGGAAACAATTCCGCGTACGACTGTGTCCGTCCTTGGCAGGAATTCAGCTTGAGCGCGGTGGCGGGTGGGTGGAGTTGGAACTGAGCCCGGCAGGGGACAGACCGTTCGGTTGGCGGGTCCACAAACTGCGGCGTGAGTCTGCGCGGGTCCACCGGTGAACCCAACCCGAGCACGGGCTCCTGACTCATCGATCCGCACGCGGGGTCGCGCAAGCGGGACAAGCGACCAACGGGGGCAAGGGGCGCGTCTCCGTTTTTAGCGCTGGACTCAAGAATCCCATCAAAACTCTGTTTCCTCCCGGATTTCGCCCGCGGGGGAGGTCCGAAACTGCGGCGAGCCTTCAGGGGCGCTCGAAACCGGAGACGTGTCGGACGGTGGATCTGCGGCGCCAGGCAACCTGCCTGAGGCAACGCTGCAAGCGACGATCTCCCGGAGCAACGCCATGTGGACTCGTTTCCACCAGACAGAACACAGGTCGGGGGCTTTGCGTCTCTGGCCAGCAGTGAGTCCGCCCCAACAGGGCGGCACTCGTCAGTCCAGGGCAACGCCCTGGGCAACCGGGTCGCCAAGATATAGGCCGCCCTGAAGGGGCGGCCTTCGGCGTGGCAGGTCCGGCCCTCGCGAGGGGCGTCCTCGGGTTGCGCCCTTTCAGGGCGCGGCCCGTTTTTGGGCTGCGCGTTGCCCGGGGCGTTGCCCCGGGCTATCGAATCGATGCGCCTTCGGCGCGGGGATTGCCCTGTGGGGTCTGTGGACAGCGGAGCGGCCCACCTCGGTTTTTGAGCCCTGAATTCAAGAACCCCACGGAAGCCCCGTTTTTCCCCTGGCCTTCCCGTGCCGAAGACGCCCAAGAGTCTGTCGAGCTTTTCACGAATCTCCAAGATCTGGCAGCGGGCGCAGCGCAAGGAGACCTCCCACGTCTCACGGCGGCACCGTGCGACGTTGCCATTCCCCGCCGCTCTTGATCCGCCAGCGATCCGCGTAGAGGCCGATGCGCTCGAACGGGATGTGTGCGAGTCCGAGCCGCCCGGCTGCCGCCGGGTCCCAGCGCAAGCGCCCGTCGGGACCCGACGCCAGAGCGGTCTCTTGCGGGTATTCGCGGTTGGCCTCGGCCTGCGGGGAGAGCGGCGCATGAAGCAACAGGGTGGGCGTGCGCACGGTCACGTTGCTCCGGACCAGATTCCGGTTGGCCTGCTTGAGCAACTGCCCCAGCTCGGGATAGCGCGCCAGGTAAAGCCCGCGATCCAGCCGGGCTGCCGCCCAGGCATTGCTGGCATATTGGCGCCAGCGCAACTCATCCCATGGGCTGAAGCTGACGGCCACCGGAGTGTCCACGAAAAGATTGGCTTCGATGCGATTGTCCCTGCCGCCGTGGATCTGGACGCCTCCGAAGCGGGTGTTGGGAGGGCCACAGCGGTGGAACACGTTGCCGTAGACCAGCACGCCGCAAATTGCGTCGTCGAGTCGAATCCCCGCGCGCATGGGCGCGGCCTCGGACGCCGGGAACGGCCCGAGATGGTGAAAGTAATTGAAGCGGTAAACATTGCCCCGATAGGTGGGGTCCCCGTACATGTCCACGGCTCCCTGGTCGTCGGATTCGAGCACGACGCGATGGGCTTCGTTGAGTTCCACCAGATGATCATTGCCTTCGACCCGCAGGGCGCTGCTGGCCAGATCATGAAAGAGGTTGTGCCGGATCCGGTGCCCCACGCCATCCACCCAGATACCGGGTGTGTAGGTGTGGTCGATGCGCGAGAGGTGATGGAAGCGGCAGTTCTCGACCAGGTGACCGCCGGGCTCGAGTCGGGCGCGGTTGCCGCCGGAGAGCAACACACCGGCCCGCCCCAGATGCGAGAAATCGCAGGAGACGATCTGGTGCCGGATGCCCCCCTGGATTTCCAGGCCGTTGCCGCCCAGTTTCCGCCACAGGCAGCCTTCAAAGCGGAGATTCTCCCCACCGACGACTCTGACCCCATCCCCTGCCCCGCATTCCCAAACCAGACCTTCGAACCGCACGTGCGCGACCTGTTCGAGACTGACCAGCGGGGTTTGGAGGAGTGAGAGTTCCACCTTGGCCTTGACGGGATCGGTGGGAGGCCAAAACAGAAGCCGGTGACGGCGCCGGTCGAGATACCATTCGCCGGGCTGATCGAGTTCGGCCAGCGCGTGCACGGCGTAGTAGCGTTGGCCCTGCCGGTAGCCGTAGCGGTGCCACGGCTTGGCGAGGACGATTTGGCGGGCGGACAGGTCGATGCGCTCCACCTTCTCGTACGAGTCGGCCCAGTCCCAAAACCAGTAGCCATACAGCCAGAGTTCCGGCTCCTCGATCCAACGGGCCGGGCGGTCTCCTTCAAACCGGAAGCGGCCCTCGGGCGAGCCCGGGCGGCCGTCCCAGGCCGGCAGCGACAACGGCTCGGGCACCGGCCCGGTGAAGACAAAGCCTTCGTTGGGCCAGCGCGCCATGGGCATGGGCAAGTCGTCCACGAACAACTCGGGGACCGGGTGTGTGCGAAAGCCGCGGCCGCTACCGAAGCCGCCCAGTTCCATGGGCGGCAATGGGGGTACCCCGGCTTCTGCGAGGTCGCATTCGACCACGTGAGCACGTGCGGATTCCGGCAGGCGCTTTCGAATCGACTCGTCTTCGACGGGACGGAAGCGGTGGAGGCGAACTCCCCCATGGAACCGGGGCGGTTCGGGATCCGCCGCCTTGTACACGATGGGCCCGTCCGGCAGTCCGGAGTCTTCCCTGGTCAATTGGAACGTGTGGCGGACAGGGTATTCGCCGGCACGAACGCGGACTTCGACGCCGCCGGTGGGGAGGCCGCTGGTTCGTTTCAGCTCGCGAATCGCGTCACGCGCTCGGTCCAGCGTGCGGAACGGGGCCTCGGAGGTCCCCGAGGCATCGTCGCGACCGTCGGGAGCCACGTAGAACACACGAGGCGCCGCTGCCGCAACGGCCAGGAAACCCCACACTGCAACGCTGCCACACAGGACGAGGGTCAAGGATCTGCACGAAGCGGTCATCGTCGGACGCCACGGAGCCTTCCCCAGCGCGGACATGGGAGCAAGACCGAAATCCAGGTCCCCGAGACCCACGTGAGGACCAGGACGCCGGGAAGGAACTACCAAAGGGTGTTGCCGAGTTGGGGGCTCTCTGCGCGCTGCCGAATGCGCGTGAAATCCCGTGCTGTACCTCGCGACCACCGCGGATCCCGGCCGGGGATGCGTGTGGCCAGGGCCGGGAGCCGGGTCCAGCGGAAGGGCGCCGCATCCGGGCCCCGCCAGAGCCGCCACCGCACGTATTCCCCGGAGGAACGAACCAGGGATGCCCCATGGGCACGAGCCATCCAATCAATCTGGTGGGCCGGGCGCGCCGGTTTTCACGGGGAGGTCATTCCCACAAGCGCCTTGCGCGGGAAGCCTGGCGAAGGCGGACATCTCCCCTCCCGGTTGTCCGAATCGCGGAACGGATCAATCCCAGCCGTAATCCGAGCCGGGTTGGCCGGTCACGTGACGGTACCACGTCCGCAAAATCAGTAGTGCCTTGAAGGCACGGGACAAACGAGCGGGCGGACCCTCAAACACGTTGAACCGGCGTCGCTCCAGCTTCCGGAGCAATCGCCAGTACACGGCCCCCATGAGTTCGGCAGCAATCAGGGCCTGGCGATCCTCCTCCGGCCGCAGCTCGGAAGCCTGCCGATAGTAGCGGCGGGCCCGACGGGCGACGCGGCGGGCCAGTTCGACGAACGCGGGCGAGTAGCGGCACGCCAGAATGTCTTCAACGGTGACCCCACAGGCCCGCATCTCCTCGAGGGGCAGGTAGATGCGGCCCCGCGCTGCGTCGGTGGCCACGTCCCGGAGAATGTTGGTCAGCTGCAGGGCGCGGCCCAGGGCGATGGCGTACTCACGCGAGGCCGGATGCCGACATCCGAAGATGGGCAGGCTCAAGAGCCCGACCACGGAAGCCACCCGGTAGCAGTACAGATCGAGCTGCTCCCAGGTCTCGTAGCGGGAGATCTCCAGGTCCATGGCCACGCCGTCCAGCAGTTCCTCGAACAGGGTGAGCGGCAGGCGGTACCACTCGATGATCGGCTGCAGTTCCCGGCAGACGGCCAGTTCGGGAGTTTGGCCGTTACAGGCGCGGCGAATGTCCCGGCGCCACAGATCCAGGCGTGCCCGGCGCTCTTCCAGCGGAGCGGTGGGATCATCGGCCACATCGTCCACCTCCCGACAAAAGGCGTACAGGACCGCCATGTCTTCGCGCGTGGTGCGGGGCAACAGGCAGAACGCCAGGGCCAAGTTGGAGGCGCTGCGCCGGGTGATGCGCTGGCTCTGCTGCATGGGCACCGCTCAAGCCGGGGGCGGGGCAGTCGGCGCGCTGGACGGGGGCGGGGCAGGAGGGATTCCGGGAGCAGGTGGCTGTGAAACCGACGCGGCACCGGGGGCATTGGCGGAGCCCGGAGGAGAAGCGGGACCGGTGCTTGCCGGCGCCGGGCCGGGACCAAAGCCGGCGGCTGGCAGGTTGGGTCCGCTCGGGGGCGCTCCGGCCGGTTGACGGATGGGAGGCAAGCCCCCCGTTTCGGCCAGGGTGGGGTTGCGATGGTGATAACGCCGTTTCCGGCGGCGATGTCGTGGTTTGAGCAGAGACAGGAGGCCCTTGTCCTCCAGGCGGGGCCGGCGATACCGGACCAGGGTGACGGCTTCATCGCCGCCGCGGCGGCGTCGGCGCGAACGTTTCACGAGGGTCAGCCAGACCACGAGCAGGAGGGTCAGGGCCGCGACCGCGGCCAGGATGGGAACGAAATCGCGGAACTGACTTCCCCAGCGGGGCGGGGGTGCGGCGACCGGGGGGACGGGCACCAACGGGGTGGCGGCTTTGAGGAGGGCCGGGAGATTGGAGGTGCTCATGGAGAGGCGGGCGGCTCGGAGGCCGTGGTCGGTTCGGCTTCGGTTTCGGTGGTGATGTGAAGCCGCTGCATGCGGTAGCGAAGGGCATGGCGGCTGAGGCCGAGCCGCTCCGCGGCCCGGCCGATGTTGTACTGGCATTGTTCCAAAATGCCGAGGATCAGCTTGCGCTCGTAATCGGCCAGAATGTCGTCCAACGACTGGCCCGGGCCGGGCAGCGCAGGACCGGCGGAACCGGCGCCCCCGGCATGCAGGCGCGCTTCCAGTTCAAAGTCCGGCAAACTGGAGGATTGGATCTCGTCCGTGGTCTCCAGGATGAGGGCACGTTCAACCACGTTGCGCAGTTCGCGCACATTGCCCGGCCAGTGGTGGGACAGCAGCTTTTGTCGGGCAGCCCGCGAGAACCCGCGGACGTTGCGTCCCAGCGTTTGATTGAACTGGCGCAGAAAATACTCGGCCAGCAGGAGTACGTCGTCGCCCCGTTCCCGCAAGGGCGGCAGGCGAAACTGGACCACATTGAGCCGGTGGAAAAGGTCCTCGCGAAACTGGCCCTCGCGGATGGCGCGGACGATGTCGCGGTTGGTCGCGGCGATGACGCGGACGTTGACGCGGAGCTCCTGCGTGCCGCCGACGCGGGTGAAGGTGCCGTCCTCGAGGAACCGCAGCAGCTTGGCCTGCAACGGCCGGCTCATGTCGGCGATTTCATCGAGGAACAGCGTGCCGCCATCGGCTTCCTCGACGCGGCCGGGTTTCTGTCTCAGGGCGCCGGTGAACGCGCCCTTTTCGTGTCCAAACAGTTCACTTTCGAGCAGGGTGTCGGGAATGGCGGCGCAGTTGATGCGCACGTAGGTGGCATCGCGCCGGCGGCTCAGGCCGTGGAGAGCGCCGGCGACCAGTTCCTTGCCGGTGCCGCTTTCGCCCAGAATGAGCACTCGCGCGTCGGTGGCGGCCACGGTTTGGATCATTTGGCGCAGCTCCCGGATCTTGGGACACTCGCCCACGATTTGGGACAGGTCGGTGATCACCCCGACCTGGGAGCGCAGGCGGAGGTTCTCCTGTTTGAGGCGCCAGTGTTCGGCGCAACGGGCGACGGCGTGGAGCAGCTCTTCCGGGGCGAAGGGCTTGGGCAGGTAATCGAAGGCGCCGGCACGGATGGCCTGGACGGCCTGTTTGGGGGTGGCGTAGGCGGTGATCATGAGCACGGGCAGATGCGGCCAGCGCTGGCGGACCCGCTGCAGGAACTCGTATCCGTTCATGCCCCCGAGCCGCACATCCGCGATGACCAGGAAAAACTCCTCCTCGGCCAGCAACGGCAGGGCCTGCTCGGCGGACTCGACATCGCGGACGTCGTAGCCCTCCGGTTCCAGCAGGGCGCGGAGCGAGCGACGCAGGTTCGGCTCGTCATCCACGACCAGCAATGGTGGCAGGGCAGGTTTCATCACAACCCTCGGGCCGTGCACGCAGTCGCCGTGCGCACCGTCGGGAGCCGCCCCTTCGCCCGTTCGGTGCGTGAGCGGGGCGTCCCACCCACGGGTCAGGGCGCGGGCAACGCACGCTCGGCCATTGTGCTCTCGATGCTCCGGATGGGAAAGGTTACGGTGAAGCGGGCGCCCTTTCCAAGCTCGGATTCGACGCGCACGCGTCCTCCATACAGTTCCGCGTTGTGTTTGACAATGGCCAGTCCCAACCCGGTCCCCTTCGGCCGCATGGTGAAGTAGGGCTCGAAGATGCGTTCGAGTTTGTCGGCCGGAATGCCCGGCCCGTTGTCGGTGATGCTCAACTCCAGCGTGGCCTCGTCGGGACAGCGGGCCGACACGAGGACCCGGCCGCGTCCGTCGAGCACGTCCCTGGCATTTTGCAGCAGATTGGTGAGGATGTCGGTCAAGTGGCGCCGTTGCATCAGCATGACCGGCAGCGGCCCGCGGAGGTCCAGCTGCACCTCGGTTCCGGTGGACATGCCCGGGGGGAACACCTGGGCCACGGCCTGTTCGATGGCCTCGCGCACGTCGACCTTCTCCACGCGCCCTTCGCTCAGTTGCGCGTATCCCATGACCTGGGTGATGATGCGGTCGGCCTTTTCCACCTCCTCCTGAATCAGTTCCAGGGAGGTGGCGGCGCGGGGATCGTGGCCGAAGAGGCGTTGCAGGGCAAAGGCCGCATTGTTGATGATGGCCAGGGGGTTTTTGATTTGATGGGCGAACTCGGCGGCCAGCCGGCCGGCGGCATGCAACTGGGCGGTGCGATGCGCGAATTCCTCGGCTTCTTCCTCGGCCTGTCGCTGGCGGGCGGCCAGCACCTGCACCCCGTAGCAGCAGAAGGTCAGCAGCCACAGGATCACCAGTCGCAACAGAAAGGGTTCTCCGGCCAGTTCGGCGGGAATCTCGGTCTGCACCACGTAACGAGACTGGGGCAACAGGCGGTTCAACTCATCGACCAGGAGTTGGCGCAGGCGCTCGTCCTGGTCCGAGCCTTCTTCCGCAAGTTCCTGAAGTTGACGGCGGGCCGTTTCTGGAATCCGGTTCCAGATCAGCCGGGCCAGGGTGTCCGTCGGACGTTGGAGACGCTGAAGGACGGCGCCGGGGTCGGGGATATCGTCCGGGCGCACCGGGGGCACGGGTTTCCGCTGGGCCCGGGGCGGCAGCTGAGGGACGGGCAGTTCCTGGCTGCGCAGTTCCGGTTCGACCAGACCGGCCAGGAGAAAGAACCCGCTGAGCATGAGATTCAGGACCAACTGCGGCGTGGCCAGCGGGATGCAGATGGCGTTGAGCACGATCAGGGCCGGAAACACCCAGTAAAGGATGCTGTCGAAACCGCCGGTGAGCAGCGTCAATCCGCCGAGGAACAAACCATCGGCAAACCCCAGCACGAAAGAGGTCCACTGGACCGTGCCCGGTGGAAGTTTGCGCAACAGCAAGAAAACCAGCCAGGCCAACACATTCAAACCCGTGTACAGCACGAAGAACTGCTGCAGGGTTTCCAGCACGACGTCGAACGCAGAAGCAGCCTCTTCGGTCCACGGGGCGCGCAAGAGGTAATGATAGACCGCGGCGAGGATGACGAGTTTCGACGGCAGTATGACCTCGCGCTGCAGTCGCAAGACGCGGCGTTCCTGGAGCGCGGCCGGCACGGGCGGCGCCTCCAACAGGCGCCGGAGCCGCGTCAGCCCAGACCACAGTCCTTTCATGGGGGCCCCGGTTGGGGCGGCGCATCGGGCGGGGGCAGGGCCTGTTGCAGGCGTTCCAACGCGCGCGCCGCAATTTGTTCCACGGGCCAGAGGCGGCCCACCCCTTCGTATCCGCAGGCCAGCAGTCCCGCGTCCGGTCCCAGGAATTCGACTCCGCGTTGGCGCAGGAGGCTCACGTTGGCCTGGGTGGCCGGGTGCAACCACATTTTGCCGTTCATGGCAGGGGCGATGAGCACGGAGGCCTCCGGGCGCAACGCCAGAGCGATGCAGGTGAGGGCGTCGTCGGCCAGTCCATGCGCCAGACGGGCAATCGTATGCGCAGTGGCCGGCGCAATGAGCAGGAGATCCGCCTGATCGGCCAGCTGGATGTGCGTGGGTTGCCAGCCGCCGGCGGTGTCATAGAGGTCGGTGATGACGGGCTGTCGGGAAAGGGTTTGGAAGGGCACAGCCGTGACGAATCGCTGGGCGTCGGCGGTCAGCACCACGTGCACTTCGCATCCGGCCCGGGTCAACAAACTGCACAGGTCCACGGCGCGATGGGCGGCAATGGATCCGGTAACGCCCAGGATGATGTTGCCCTTGCTGTTCATGCCTGTCTGCGGCCCGAACCGTTTCCGTCGAGCGGGCCTTGTGCCCGGGCGACCGCCGGCCCGGTCCGCCGCTTCACGGCTCTGACGCTTCCCGGATCGGCTTCAAAACGCCGGCGCCGGCTGCCGGTGACTGCGCAGTTTCTCGGCTTCCAGGATGGCTTCCAGCCGTTGCACGTCCTCGGCGATCGAGCCGCTGAGGATTAGATAATCGAAATCTTTCCAATGGGCAATTTCGGTTTGGGCCATGGCCAACCGGCGCTGAATGACCGGCTCGGGATCCGTCCCCCGCCGCCGCAGGCGCGCCTCCAGCACCGCCCGCGAAGGGGGCGTCAAAAAGACCGTGACGAGCGCCTGCTGGAGCAACGGTTCCTCCCGGGCGCGGGCGCGGATGGCCGCGGCGCCCTGCACATCCACGTTGAGCACCACGTCCTGTCCGGCACGGAGCCGATCCAGGACCTCCTGCCGCAAAGTGCCGTAGCCGTGGCCGTAGACCGTGGCGTGTTCCAGAAATTCGCCCGCGGCGACGCGTCGGGCATAGGTCTCCGGATCCAGGAAATGATAGTCCACGCCGTCCCGTTCCCCCGGCCGCGGCGGGCGCGTGGTGCAGGTGATGGCCCGGGCCAGACCGGGCCGGCGCTTGAGCAGCTCCTGACAAAGCGTGGTCTTGCCCGCTCCCGAGGGCGCCGAAAGGAGTAACAACACGGGAAGAGGCCCCGAGCCCGCCGTCCGGGCCCCCGGGGAGTCCGGGGCGGTGGCACGGTGCGCCGGGGCACCAGCAGAAGGGGCGATGGGATCCGTCATTCGACGTTTTGCACCTGCTCGCGAAACCGTTCCAATTCCGTTTTGAGCCGGACCACTTCCTGACTGATCCGGGCATCGTTGGCCTTCGTGCCCAGCGTGTTGATCTCGCGGTACATTTCCTGGGCCAGAAAATCCAGGGTCCGTCCGACGGGCGCGCGGCTCCGACGGCATGCGTCGAACTGCCGAAAGTGACTCTCCAGCCGGGTCAGCTCTTCCGTGATGTCCGAGCGATCGGCAAACAGGATGACCTCTTTCAACAGTCGTTCGTCGGACTCGGGCGTCTGGGTCAGGCCCGCGGCGCGGATGCGCTGCAACAGCTGTTTGCGATAGCGCTCCAGCGCCCGCGGGGCCCGGGCCCGAATCCGCGCCACGGCCCGCCGCATGCGTTCAATGCGGCGGCTCAAATCGCGGGCCAGAAACTCTCCTTCGCGCTGCCGCATGCGCACGAGCCGATCCAGCGCCCGTTGCAAAGCCGCCTGCACCACGGGCCACAGCTTCTCCCACGGCACCAGCGGCTCATCGGACTGGAACAGCCCCGGAATGCGCAGCAGATGCTCCAGGGTCACCGTCTCGGCCAGTCCCAGTTTCCGCGCCAGCCGCTGCAATTCGCGCGCCCAACCCTCGGCCAGGGCCGCATTC
>JAOADM010000092.1 GCA_026417315.1 Limisphaera sp. | reverse complement strand
CCCATGGCACACCCGGCGAAGGGAGCCAGGGATTGATTGGTGCCGGCATCGGAAGCGGAGGCCCCCCCGACGATGGTGTAGGGCATGGCCCCGTGCTCCTCCAGCACGCTGATGATCCGGGCAATGTTGGACTGTTTTTGCCCGATGGCGACGTAAATGCTGTAGAGGGGGCGGTAGGAGGTGTCCCCGGCCTGTTCCGCGGCGCGGTTGAGGCGGGCATTGTTGATGATGGTATCGATGGCAATGGTGGTTTTGCCGGTGGACCGGTCGCCGATGATGAGCTCGCGTTGCCCCCGGCCGATGGGGATCATGGCGTCGATCGCCATGATGCCGGTCTGCACCGGCTGGTTCACCGAGCGGCGTTTGATGATGCCGGGCGCGACTTTCTCCACGGGATAATACGTGGCCGGCTGAATGGGACCTTTGCCGTCCAGGGGACGACCCAGAACGTCCACCACGCGGCCCAAAAGTCCCTTGCCCACCGGCACCTGCAGGACCTTGCCGGTGGTGCGAACCTCGTGTCCCTCCCGCACGCTGGTGAAATCGCCCAGCAGGATCGCGCCCACCTCGGTTTCCTCGAGGTTCAGGGCAATGCCCATGATGCCGTTGCCGAAGTCCAGCATCTCGTTGAGCATGGCGTCGTCGAGTCCCTCGATGCGGACGACGCCGTCGCCGACTTCGCGAACGATGCCGACGTTCTGGCGCCGGGCCGTGGTTTTGGCGCCGGCAATGCGGGCTTCGATCTCTTGCAACAATTGGCTCATACGGTTGTTTCTGTCGTTTCCATGGCCCCCGGGTCAAGGGGCCGGTTCCCGGGCCGGGTCCCGGGACTCATCCAAGGCCCATTCAGTCGAAACTCTCAGCCAGCTCCCGGAGCCGGCCCTGAACACTGGCGTCATAGACGTCGCTGCCCACGCGCAGCCGCAGGCCGGCGATCAGTTCGGGGGCAACCTGGTAGTCCCACAGCAGGCCCGGGCCATACCGTTGGTGAACCCGCTCCTGCAAACGAGATTGCAGCTCCGGATCCAGCGGCACGGCGCTCTCGACGCGCGCCGTGCGACGCTGGAGCTCCAGTTTGACCAAACGGTGAAAATACGCCAGCAGGCGCAGGTAGCCCCGCGGGCGCTCCGCCAGCACCAGGTCCAGCACCTGTCGAACCCTCTGCTCGTCCAGCCGCCCCTGCACCAGGCAGGCTCGGTAGAGTCGTTTGGCGTCGCGTCGAATTTGACGGGTGCTCACCATGGGATCGAAAACGCGCGGTGGCTGCCCGGCTGCTCAGGCCGCCACCTGCCGGGTCGCCTCCTCCAGAATGCGCCGCTGGTCTTCCGGCGTCAGGACCTTGCCCGTGACGGCGGCGGTGGTTTGCACCACCAGCCGCCCCACCTCTCGCTTGAGCTCGGCCAACATCCGGGCGCGGTCCAGCGCCGCCGCTTCGCGCGCCTTGGCCAAAATCTGCTCCGCCGTGGCCACCGCCCGCTGGGTTTCCTGGGCGTGGAGCCGGGCCGCCGCCTGCCGGGCCTCCTCGATGAGCTGCTGCGCCTGGGCATGGGCCCGCTGCAGGATCTCCTGACGCTGTCGCTCCGTGGCCTCCAGTTCGGCGCGGATTCGCTCCGCCTGGGCCATGCTCTCCGCGATCTTCTCCCGGCGCAGTTCCAGCATCCGCAGGACGGGCTGGTAGGCCCATTTCCAGAGGACGAACAGGACGATGGCAAAGTTGATCGTCTGCGCGATCAACTTGGGCCACTGAATGCCCAGCGTCTGAAGCGTTTCGCCCATAACTCAGCCATTACCGGGGCACGACGAAATAGATCAGAATCGCCAGACCTTCCGCCAGCGCCATGCCGATCAACGCCGTGGTAAAGACCTTGCCAAAGGCCCCCGGGTTCCGACCGATGGCTTCCGACGCCTTGGCGGCGGCGATGCCAACGCCCAGGGCCGCTCCCATGCCCACCAGGCCGATGGGCAGATTTCCGGACAATTCTGCGAGCATCATAGGTGTTCTCGTTCTCCTGTTTCGTGGTTGATGGTCCTGTGTTTCCCGGCAGCCGTCCGCGCGTTGCACGGTCCCGTCTGCCCAAAGCCGTTCCCTCAATGTTCCGCCCCGTGCGCGTGTCCCTCCTCTTCCACGTGCGAACACAGCGTCCCGATGAATGCGATGGACAAGAGGGTAAACACGAGGGCCTGAACCACGGCGACCAGCAGTTCCAGGAAATAGAACGGCAGCGCCCCCAGGCCCAGGGGCGAATGGGTGAGCATGATCGTCAGCACGCTTTCCCCGCCGTAGATGTTCCCGTACAACCGCATGGCCAGCGCCACGGGACGAATGCAGATCGAAATGACCTCGATCAGTCCAATGAACAGAAAGATCAACGACAAAGGAATGACAATCCACCCGGTCATCCCGCCCTTGACGCCGAAGATGTGTTTCAGCAGACCAACCGGGCCGTTGTAGCGGATGGCCCACCAGGTGCTCATGATGAAGAACACCGCCGCCATGGCCACCGTCATGTTCGCATCCGCCGTCGGCGGCCGCAGCAGGGGACGATCCACGTGCTCCACCCCCAATGGCCCCCCGCCGGCAGGTCCCCAACCAATACTTCCCACGCCCGGCAACAGGCCCATCAGGTTCGAGACCACGATGAAGAGGAAAAACGTCGCCACCAAGGGGAAGGTCCAGCGAGCCACTTTCGGTTCCAGAAGCCCCTTGGTCAGTTCTTCCAGACTCTCGACCGCGGTCTCGATGACGTTCTGAATGCCCGAGGGTACTTCCTGCATCCGGCGGGTGCCCAGGCGCACCACCAAAAAAATCACCAGGGCGATGATCCAGGTGTACACCATCGAATTGGTCACCGGCAGCGGGCCGACGTGGAACAAAACCGGCGCATCCGGACTCACCGGCGGCGCAGCCCCCGTGCCGTGGTGACTTCCGGCTCCGGCCGCTGTTGCCCACCAAGGCAACAGCCAGACGCAAAGAGCCAACGCTGGTGTAAACCCTTTCCGCAACATTCCGTGTCAATCCCCGGTGTAACAACCGAATGGACAATCCGCCGGCGAACCCGATGTGGACGCGCCAAGCGGCAAAGCGGCTGCGAAGCTGGAGCAGGCAACAGATTTTCTCAAGTCTTTTCTTCGACTTCGGTGCAGTTTTTTGCGCGCCCCCCATGCGACCCTCTTCCCCTCGCACCCGCCGAGGGCTGCACCCGGGTTCGGCTGCGGCTCGTGGGCATGCTTGCCCCCTGGAGGGCCGACCAGCCGGCCTCCGCCCTGTGGTGCCCACAGGTCTTCAGTCGTTCTTATGGTCGTAGGTGAACCGTAACGGGCTCCGAATTATCCCGAATCGTCGGGCTGCCTCCTGCCTCGCCGTGCGCAAGGGAACGGCACCGCGGCACCGAGCCTGCCCGGGCACAACGCTCCAACACGGTCGCCGCGGCGGGGGACGTGGCCCCTGGCCGGACCCATCCGGCCCAGTACGGATCCTGCCGTTGGCGGGTTTGACCGTGCAGGAAGGTTTGCGCATGCTGGGTTCGACATGGGCAACACGTTTGGCCACCTGTTCCGCGTCACCACCTGGGGCGAATCCCACGGAGGCGGCGTGGGCGCCGTCGTGGACGGATGCCCGCCGCGGTTGCCGTTGACCGAGGCGGACATCCAGCCGGAGCTGGACCGGCGCCGTCCGGGCCAGTCGAATCTCGTGTCGCCACGCAAGGAGTTGGACCGCGTGGAGATTCTGAGCGGCACGTTCGAGGGACTGACATTGGGCACGCCCATTTGCCTGTGGGTGCGCAACGAAGATGCCCGACCCGAAGCCTACGCGGAGATGGCGCGCAAGTTCCGCCCCTCCCACGCCGATTTCACGTACCAGGCCAAATACGGCATTCGGAACTGGCAGGGCGGCGGCCGCAGCAGTGCCCGGGAAACGGTGGGCCGGGTGGCGGCCGGGGCCATCGCACGAAAATGGCTGCGCTGGACCTACGGGGTGGAAATCGTGGCCTGGGTCGCCCGGGTCCACCGGATTACCAGTCGCGTGGACCCGGAGCAGGTCACGCGCGAGGCAGTGGACGCCACGCCGGTGCGTTGCCCCGATCCCGAGGCCGCGCGGCACATGATTCAGTTGATCGAAGAAACGCGCCGTGCCGGCGATACGGTCGGGGGCATCGTCGAGTGCTATGTGCGCGGTGTGCCTCCCGGGTGGGGCGAACCCGTCTTCGACCGACTCGAAGCGGACCTGGCCAAGGCCATGCTCAGTCTGCCGGCCTCCAAGGGATTTGAAATCGGCTCGGGCTTCGCCTGCGCGGAGATGACCGGCCGCGAGCACAATGATCCCTTCCGCGTCCGCAACGGCCGCGTGGTGACCACCACGAATCACTCGGGCGGAGTCCAGGGCGGCATTTCCAACGGGATGCCCATTCGATTCCGCGTGGCCTTCAAACCGGTGGCCACCATCATGCAGGAACAGGACACGGTGGACGTGGACCTGCAGGAGACCACTCTGCACGGTCGGGGTCGACACGATCCGTGCGTGTTGCCGCGGGCCGTGCCGATTGTCGAGGCCATGACGGCGCTGGTGTTGGCGGACCATGCCCTGCGGCACCGCGCCCAGTGCGGCTGAGGTCCGGCCAGCGGTTCCTGCATGCACGGCAATCAGCTTGCGCGGCAGCCCTCCCGTCGCTCCCCGACGACAACTTCCAACCAACCACGTCAACCCCCTGCCGGACCGGAGCCTGGCCCGGCAGCCGCATGCTTCGGACGCGCGGTTTCTTGGGGATCGACACCCGATTCGTTGAGCCCGGGCGCACCTGCAGCCCGGCCCGCCCCGTCCATCCTGCAAGTGGAATCGGCATGCACCGGGCGGCATCACCGGTTGGCGCCGGGGCAACGCGCCGGCAATCGTCGGGGACTCCGGCCTTTCCTTGACCGGATGTCCGGCCTGCTTATCATGCGCCACGTTTTGCAATTTCGTTCGAAAACCAAAGGATGATTATGACCAACATCGAGAACATACGGGCGCGGGAGATTTTGGACTCGCGTGGCAATCCCACGGTGGAAGTGGACGTGACCCTGACGTGCGGCGTTGTGGGCCGGGCCGCGGTGCCCTCGGGCGCCAGCACCGGCGAACACGAGGCCCTCGAACTGCGCGACGGCGACAAAAAGCGGTACCTGGGCCGGGGCGTGCGCAAGGCGGTCGAGAACGTAAACAAAAAAATCGCGCCCGAACTCCTCGGGGTCGATGCACTGGACCAGTTGACGGTGGACCGGATCATGCTGGAACTGGACGGCACGGAAACCAAGTCCAAGCTGGGCGCCAACGCCATCCTGGCCGTTTCGTTGGCCACGGCCAAGGCCGCCGCCGCGGCCCTGGATCAGCCGCTGTTCCGCTATCTGGGAGGTCCCAACGCCAAAATCCTGCCCGTGCCCATGGCCAACGTCATCAACGGCGGTGCCCACTCCGATGCCCCGATCGACTTCCAGGAGTTCATGATCATGCCGCTCGGACGGCCGACCTTTAGCGAGGGGCTCCGGGCCATTACCGAAACCTTCCATGCGCTCAAAGGAGTCCTCAAACAACGGGGCCTGAGCACGGCCGTGGGGGACGAGGGGGGCTTCGCTCCCAAACTCGACAGCGTGGAGGACGCGCTCGAGGCCATGATCCAGGCCATCAAGCTGGCCGGTTACAAACCGGGCAAGGACATTTACCTGGCGCTGGATGTGGCGGCCTCGGAGTTCTACGACGGGAAGGGCAAGTACACCTTCAAAAAGAGCACGAAGGAAACCGTGACCGGCGACGACTTGGTCGACCTCTACGAGAAGCTGGTCGCAAAATATCCCATCGTCAGCATCGAGGACGGTTGCAGCGAGAGCGATTGGGACACTTGGAAGAAACTGACGGCGCGCCTCGGCAGCCGGGTGCAGCTGGTCGGCGACGATGTGTTTGTCACCAACGTGAAGTTCCTTCGCAAGGGCATTGAAACCGGGGTGGCCAACTCGATCCTGGTCAAGGTCAACCAGATCGGGTCGCTGACCGAGACGCTGGACTGCGTGGAGTTGGCCAAGACCCACGGCTACACCGCCGTGATGAGTCACCGGTCCGGGGAGACCGAGGATGCTACCATCGCCGACATCGCCGTGGCCACCAACTGCGGCCAGATCAAGACCGGCTCGTTGAGCCGCTCCGATCGGTTGGCGAAGTACAATCAGCTCCTGCGCATCGAGGAACTGCTGGGACCGAACGCAGTGTACGCCGGGACCAGTGCCCTGCCCAAGGGTGCCTGAGCCCGCGTCGTTGGGACACCCCGTTGGGGCGCACCCCTCCGCCCCGGCACAACAACGGTTCCGGATTCGAAGCGCCTGCTGGACACCCTCCCGCAGGCGCTTTACGTTTGCCCACCCGCGCCGCGGACCTGGTGTCGCGGCGAACCCGATTCCAATGAAGCAGCCCATCTCCAGCAGCATCGAAACGGGCCCGGCCCCCGACGCAACAGGACGCCCCAGCGCAAGCGGAATGAAGCCCGTGCTTTGGCTGACCGGGGCCATCGCTCTCACGTGGCTCTCCGGATGGGCCCGCGCCCTCGGCTGGCCTTTGCTGCCCGTGGACGAAACCCGGTACCTTTCCGTGGCCTGGGAGATGTGGTTGCGGGGAGAGGTGTGGGTCCCGCACCTCAACGGAGCGATCTACACGGACAAGCCCCCGCTCTTGTTCTGGCTGATCCACTTGGGCTGGGCCGTGGGAGGTGTGGGCGACCTATGGCCCCGGATGCTTCCCGTTTTGGCCGCGACTGGCGCCGTGCTGTTGACGGCGCGCCTGGCACGCGTGCTCTGGCCCCGAGAGGCACCGGCCCACGCTGCGGTCTGGATTCTGGTCACCAGCGGGTTGTGGTTTCTCTGGAGCGGACTGGTCATGTTCGATCTGGTCTTGACGGTCTTTGTGCTCTTGGGCTGGAACGCGTTGGTCCATCCGCCCCGGGGACAGGCGCGGTGGTGGTGGTGGGCGCTTGCAGTCGCAGGGGGAGTCCTGACCAAGGGACCGGTGGTCCTGCTGTTTCTCCTGCCGCCGGCGGCCTTGGTCCGACTGTGGCATCCTCGCGCGTCTCACGCC
>JAOADM010000091.1 GCA_026417315.1 Limisphaera sp. | reverse complement strand
AGATGTGTATAAGAGACAGGCCTGCTGCCGGTGTTGATCTGGCTCATGCTGGCGGTGCGGCGGGCCGGATGGCACTACGGCCTGGCCGTCGGCTTCCATCAAACGGCCCACCGGGTGGTCCACAGTTACGCCCACCGCCGACCCTTTTGGTGGTACTTGCCCTTGCTACCGCTGATCACGATGCCCTGGGGTCTCCGGCTGCTGTTGTTTTGCAATGCTCCATGGCTCCGCACAGCTGCTTCCGATCCGGGCTTGCGCTTCCTGGCCGCGGCAACCTTGCCGGCATTTGTGATGCTGAGTGCCATCAGCGGCAAACAAGTGCACTACCTGCTCCCTCTGTTTCCCGCCCTGGCGCTCGCCCTGGCGCGTCACGCACACGCCTGTGAGTCGGGGTGGTCCCGGATCTGGCGATGGGCGTGGGCCGGTCTGTTCACCTTTCCCTTGGTTGCGTGGCTGGCGGGGCGGTGGGGACCGGCTCCGACGATCTGGCTCCAATGGGTGTCCGGACTCCCGGCCTGGTCTGTGGTGCTACCTGCGGCCCTGGGGACAGCGATGACCATGATTTCACGGCGGCATCGAAATTTTCGGATCGAGACCTGGGCATGCACAGCAGGGGTGGCGATGTGGATATGGACCCTCGGGGCCGGGCCATCCTTGAAGGCGCATGTTCAGCTCGATGCGCTGGCACAGGAGGTGCGCCTGCTGGAACAGCAAGGCCGGCCCGTCGCGTGGATGGGGCATTATCAGGGACAACTCCATTTCCTGGGACGTCTCGAGCGACCGCTGCCCGTACTGGGGACCGAAGAAGTGGAAGAGTGGATCGCCGCGCATCCGGACGGTGTGGTGCTGGTCTCCCTCAAACACCGGCCGCAAGCGGATCTGCCGGAGGGAATCCGCTGGTTCTGTGTAGAACCTGGCGGCATTGCCCTCGTGCCGGCACGGTCATGGGGGCAAATTGCCCCGGTTGTCTGCCCGGGACTGCGCTGACGCTTGGGCTGACGGCGGTTGGGCCACAAAGACATCGGTTTTCAACCCCGGGAGGATGGTACTGGCTACGACGTGACTCCGATGGGCTGCCCCGCGGCGTTCGGCCTCGCGCTCACGGAAAAACGGGTTGGGGCTCGCCACCTTTCGAACGATTCCCCGGGTGGCAAGGAGCTGCATCGGATCCCAGTGAGTCCACGGTCCAATTCGATGCAGCCAAGCCGGGATCGCGTCCGGCTCCAGGGGCGGGAACGGCCCCTGGCAGAACCAACGAAGCGCATGGTGCTTCGCCTTGAAGATCGGAAGCCGTGCGCCAGTCCTTCAGCGGCCTCAAACAGACCCGTCGAACCGGCCCCGCCTGCTTTACAGGTCCGGGTGGGCCTTCCTATGCTGAGCGGGTGCGTAATGTCCGTGTTTCCCTGGGCGCGCGCAGCTACACCATCCGCGTGGGCACCGGCTTGCTGCGGGAGCTGGGCCGGGAGTGCCAACGGCTGGCCATGGGCCGTCGTTGCGCAGTCATCACGGATTCCAACGTGGCTGCCCTTCATTTGCCGGCCGCCTTGGACTCGTTGCGAGAAGCCGGATTCGAACCGCTGGCCGTGACCGTACCCGCCGGCGAACCGGCCAAGCGATTGTCCGTGGTGGGAAGCTGTTATGATCAGCTGGCCGCTGCGCGACTGGAACGCCACTCTTTCATCGTGGCCCTGGGGGGCGGGGTTGTGGGCGACCTGGCTGGTTTTGTGGCGGCAACGTATCTGCGCGGCATTCCATTCGTCCAGGTGCCCACCAGCCTGCTGGCGCAGGTGGACAGTTCCGTGGGCGGCAAGGTCGGAATCAACCTTCGGGCCGGCAAGAACCTGGTCGGAGCCTTCTACCAGCCCCGGCTGGTGTTGGCGGATCTGGACACGCTGCGGACCCTGCCGGAGCGCGAATACCGTTCCGGGCTGGCCGAGGTCATCAAATACGGCCTCATTGCGGATGCGCGGTTGTTTGCACGTTTGGAGCGCGACCTGCCGCGGGTGCTGGCGCGTGACCCCGAAATCCTGGAGAGCGTCGTGGCGCGGTGCTGCCAGATCAAGGCCGAGGTGGTGGCGGAAGATGAAACCGAGTCGGGCCGACGCGCCATCCTGAACTTTGGCCACACGGTGGGCCATGCGTTGGAAGCCATCACCGGCTACGGCCGGCTTCTCCACGGCGAGGCCATTGCCATTGGCCAGGTCGCCGAGGCCCGCCTGTCCGCTCACCTGCTCGGGCTGCCGTCCCCGTGTGTGGACCGAATTGAGCGGCTCTTCGGCGCGGCCGGCCTGCCGACGCGTACCCGCTGGACACCGTCGCGCTGGCAACGCCTGCTGGCGGCGATGCGCCTGGACAAAAAGGTCCGGGACGGCCGGATTCGGTTTGTCCTGATTCCGGCCATCGGCCGGGCCACTTGGGGCCACGCAGTGGAAGAGGCAACGCTCCAGCGGGTCATCGGGCCCGCGACCTCCGCATCGTGATATGGCCAGCGTGACCGAAACCATCGTGCGGGAGTATTTCGAGCACCTGGGATTCTTGGTGCGACAGGAGCGCAAGTATGTTTCGCCCGCGCGCCGGGACGAGGAGGACGGGGATTTCCTGGTCGTTCATCCGCAACCCCGGCCTGCGCTGGAGAGTCGGCCATTTGTCCTGGATTCCGCTTCTCTGCAGAGCGTGGCCCGGGCCGTCGTCGGCGTCAAAGGCTGGCACACCGAGGTGATCAGTCCGGCCCGTCTGGAAACCGCCCCGGAGATCCTCCGGTTTGTCGAAGCGCCGGCCTGGCGGCGCGCGTTGCGTGCCCTGGGGGCCGAACCGCCGCCTTTGAAAATCCTGGTGCTGTCGGGCCTGCCCCGCGCAGAGCGCGCCCGACAACAGACCATCGAGCTGCTGCGCAGCAAGGGCGTGGACGGAGTCCTCCCCTTTCGCACGATTCTCGCCGACCTTGTCGCAGCTGCCGAACCCAACCGGAATTATCTCAAGTCCGATCTCCTGCAGACCCTCCGGATTCTGAAGCGCTACGGCTTCTTGGCGCCGCCGCAGTTGGAATTGTTCGGCCGTCGCAGCGCCCCGGGTTGACGCCCCGGTCGCCCGCTTGGCTCGTGCCTCCGGTCAGGGATTCGGTGCGCCCGGCGCCGAGGGACCGACCAGAGAGGGGACAGCCGGACGCGCCCCGAGCGTCGCCACCACACCGTCCGACAGGCTCTGGAAGACTCGTCCCGGCGCCACGCCCAGCCCCACCGTCACCACGATCAGCCCCAGGCACAGCCCTTTGGTCGCCGGACTCAACGGCAACGGCACGAGGGCTTCCGCGTCGCGGAAACAGGCTTCCCGCACCAGGACCAGATAATAGTAGGCGGCGATGGCACTGTTGATCACCAGTGCGATCGCCAGCCAAACATGCCCCTGCGCCCAGATCGCCTTCAAAATCGCCAGTTTGCCCATGAACCCGACGAAGGGCGGCACGCCGGCCAGGGCAAACACGCCCGCCAACAGGGTGACCATGAGAAGCGGGGCTCTCCGGTGCAGGCCGGCCAGCTCGTGCACGGCCAGGTTGGCACCATCCGTGGAGACACGGCACACAACCACGAAGCAGGCCAGCACCATGAACACATAGCCGGTCAAATAATAGAGCGCCGCCGCATAGCCCGCTTCGTTCCAGGCCACCAGCGCCGCCACGGCATATCCCGCCTGCGCGATCCCCGAAAACCCCAGCAGCCGCTTCACGTCCGTCTGCCACAGAGCGATCAAGTTTCCATAGAGCATCGACGCCACCGCCAGCGCTGTCAGCAACACAACCAGCGCGTGCGAGTCGGGCGAAGTGAGCGCGGTCAACCGCACCAGGACGGCCGCGGCACCCAGTTTCGGCAGGGTGGCCACCAGGGCTGCCACCTCGTGCGCCGCTCCCTGATACACGTCCGGCGTCCAAAAATGGAAGGGAAACACCGCCAGCTTGTAGAACAACCCGCCCCAGGTCAGGACCAGGGCCACCCAGACCAACGGCTCATCCAGCCACGGCTCCAATCGGCCGGGCATTTCCAACAGGGAGGTCGTGCCCGTGAACCCGACCAGGTAACTCATCCCGAACAACAGGATCCCCGTGGCCGTGATTCCAAAGACCATGTACTTCATCGCGGCTTCCATCTGGGCGCGCCGGCCCTCGGCCTCTCGTCGCATGGCCACCAGCGCGTACAGCGGAAAGGAAGAAAGCTCCAACGCCACCACCAGGGCCACCAGATCCACACAGCTCACCAGCGTAACCAGGCCGGCGACACAAACGGTCGCAAAGAGGTAGAACTCTGCACGCACATCCGGACGCACATCGGGCAGTGCGTCGCTCAGGAGAACCCAGGCCCCATACCCCGCGCCCAGCACCAGCTTCAAGAGCTGGGAGAACAGGTCCACCCGGTACGCCCCGTCGAACAGCAGGCCCTCGCGACCCAGCGTGGCCGCGGCGGCCACGACCACACCCAACGCGGTCAAACCCGCCACCCGCCGCGCCCATCGGGCCCGGTCGTCCCCCAAACACAGGACAAACAAGGCCAGCAGCCCTGCGGACAATGCGAGTTCAGGCAGAAAGTTCATAACCCGGGGATCTTCTCATGTGCCAAGCCGGTCCCGCGCCCGGTGGACTGGGGGCGGAAGGCCGTCTGTGCGGGGACCGGACCGCGGCTTGCCACCGATGGACCGTCCCCGACACACGTGACCTCCGCGCGCCGGAGCAGATGTTCGACGCTTGCCTCGGTCATGCGCAGCACCGGCTGCGGGTGAAGTCCGATCCACACCACCGCCGCCAGCAGGGGCAGCAGCATTGCGATCTCGCGCAAACCGAGGTCCGGAATGCCGCGATGATCCGGATTCTGCGGGCTCCCGTAAGCCACGCGCTGCAGCATGCGCAGGTTGTACGCGGCCGCCAGCACCACCGCGGGGATGAACCCGACCAGAAGTCCCAGCATCCATCCGGCCGGCTCGGATCCAACCCATCGAACGGCACCCGTCAACACCAACCATTCTCCGATGAAACTGTTGGTGCCCGGAAAGGCCATGGAGGACAGGGCAAAGATGCCGAGAAACGCCGCGAAGACCGGCATCTGGCGACCCAGCGCGGCCGCCCGATCCAGTTCGCGCGTATGCAACCGCTCATAGATCAGCCCGACCGCCATGAACAACGCTCCCGTGGTCACGCCGTGATTGATCATCACCAACATCGAGCCCTGAATGCCCTCCGGGTTCAGGGCAAAGATTCCAAAGGTGGCAAATCCCATGTGCGCCACGCTCGAATAGGCCACCAGGCGTTTCAGGTCACTCTGGGCCAGCGCGGCCAGCGCCCCGTACACCATGGCCACCACCGACAACCCCAGCACCCACGGGCCCCATTGCCGGGTCGCCTCCGGCATCAGCGGCAGACAAAACCGCAGGAACCCATAAGTGCCCATCTTCAGCAGAATGCTGGCCAGAACCACACTGCCCGCCGTGGGTGCCTCGACATGCGCCGCCGGCAACCAGGTATGCAGCGGAAACATCGGGACCTTCACGGCAAAGGACAAGGCAAAGGCCAGGAACACCCAGGACTGAAACGCGGAATCGAACCGGTGCAGCATCAGATCGGGCACCGAGAAGGTCCCGGTGCGAACATACAGGGCCACGATGCCGACCAGCAGGAACACCGAACCCGCCATGGTGTACAGGAAGAATTTCAGCGCCGCATAAACCCGGCGCGGCCCGCCCCAGATCCCGATCAACAGCGCCATCGGGATCAGCATCGCCTCCCAAAACACGAAAAACAGCACCAGATCGAGAGCGGTAAACACCCCGACCATGGCGCTTTCCATCACCAGCAGACACACAAAGAACTCCTTGACCCGGCTCGTGATGTATCGCCACGAACACAACACACACAACGGCATCAACAAGGTGGTCAGCAGCACCAGACAAACACTGATGCCGTCCACCCCCACGAAATACTCGGCGCCAAGCCACGGAATCCATCGCGCCCTCTCGACCCACTGAAACGCCGCCGTGGCGCGGTCGAACCCCCACCAGAGTTTCAGCGAAAACACGGCCAGCGCCAGCGTGGCGGCCAGCGCACCCGCACGGATCCACGACTCCCGGCGCAGCACCGCCAGAAGCAGGGCGGCCGCGAGCGGACCGAAGATCAACACCCGCAGCACGGGAACGGTTTCCTGGGAGAACTGGAGTTCCATGGATCCCTCAACGCCACAACCACCACACCAACAACACCCCTGCCGTCAGCACGGCCAGGCCCACCGTCAGACTCTCCTGCACGGGACCCCGCTGGAGCGTCCGCAGCCGGCTCCCCACCCAGCCGATGCGCAC
>JAOADM010000090.1 GCA_026417315.1 Limisphaera sp. | reverse complement strand
AGCAGGAGGCACGCAGCGTGGGGCGGGGTTACAATTACCCGCACGTGGTCATCGCCTACTGGACCCTGTACCGTCTGGCGCGGCATCATCCCGGCCTGGTGACCTCGCACCCGTGGGACTGGTTTCTCGACCAGGCGTGGCACACCGTCATGTTTCTCACTTCACGAACCCCGGAAGGCCGACCGCGCGTCGGTTACGTCAACTGGGGCCTGATGCAAGGCACGGTGTTTCTCGAATTGCTGGAAGATTTGAAACGGGAGGGCCGCACAGAGCAGGCCCGGGCCCTGGAAGAACGGATGCGGGCGCGGGCCGAGCGCTGGGCCCGCCAGGCGTATCCCTTCGGCAGCGAGATGGCCTGGGACTCGACCGGCCAGGAGGAGGTGTACGCCTGGTGCAAGTACTTCGGCTTTGACCAACAGGCCGATGTCACGCTCCATGCCATCCTGGGCTACATGCCCACCTTGCCGCACTGGGGCTACAATGGATGCGCGCGCCGCTACTGGGACTTTCTTTACGCAGGCAAGATCCGGCGCATCGAGCGTCAAATCCATCACTACGGCTCCGGCCTCAATGCGATCCCGGTGCTCCATGCCTATCGAGAGCAACCCGGGGACTTCCACCTTTTGCGCGTGGGCTATGGAGGTGCGATGGGACCGCTGGCCAACATCGATGCGGAAGGTTTTGCCTCGGCCGCGTTTCACTCGTTTCCCGACAGCCTGTTCTGGGACCCTTACAGCGGTGACTACGGTCCGAACTTTTTCGGTCACGTCATGACCATCGGAACCTACGTGGCCCGGCATCCCGAGTGGGGCTGGATCGCCTTTGGAGGCGAGGTGGAGACCCGGGACCGGCTCGTTCGCGTTCACCCGAAGGATTCCCTGCGTCGCCGCATCTTTCTGGCCCCGCAGGCGCTCTGGCTCACGCTGGACGCGGGCCGATTCGAGCAACTGGAGTATGACACCGCCGAGGGACGAATTCGGATCGGCCTGGGACCCGCTGATTCGTTCACTCCGGCAGCGTATCTCCGGATCGAGACGACCGGCCCCGGTCCCAAAGCAGGTTACCAGCTGTCGGGGTCCTTTGCCCGGGACCGTGAAGCTTGGCGCATTCCTTTGAACAACAACCTCACGTGGATTGAGCTCACTCGGACGAGCCGCTGAGAATCCCATGAAGGCCACACCACCTCCTCGACCCGTGGTCGCCCCGGCTCCTGCCGGGGGCCGCGCTTTCCCCGGGTGCCTGATCGCTGTGATGCTGGCGGTCAGCCTGCCCGCTGGGGACCTTCTTTCGCCCGCCGCGGCCTCTGCACAGCCGCCGCCGCCTTCGCCCTTCGATCCGCCCGCGGTGCAGATCAATGCGCCTCCCGTGACCGCGCCGCCCGAGAGCTTCTTTCAAATGATTTCCAACCGTCTGGCCCGACCGGACACTGCGCGGCGGGGTCGGGCCAACACCAACGACCCTCCGGCCCGCCCGGCCGAAACGTCGGCCACCGATCCCCGCCGGATTCAGGAAGAGCTGGCCCTCTACCGCAGTTTCTATCGCAAGTATCTGGATATCCAGGGCCTGCCGGTCGCGGCACACGCCGACGTGGCCGACCTGGCCCTGCAACGAACCTACGAGATCGTCACCCACATGCTGGCGGGTCGACCCGACATCCTGCGGGCCATGATCGAGCAGCAGTGGTATCTGATCATCATCGGCAAACACCAACAATACACGGACATGCCGGAGTACCGAAACCACCCCGACCCCGATTTCATCAATGAAAGGGTTCGGGGCACGGGCGGCAATCCCACCAGCTTTGGGGAGGAGAATCTTCTCAGTCTGCCGATCGATCGCTACGACGACGAAAGCATCGCCGTCCACGAGTTCGCCCATGCGATCGACGCCATCCTGCGCCGTCTGGAACCCGACTGGTCGAAGCGCCTGCGTGCCGCCTATGACAATGCGATGCAGAAGAGGCTCTGGCACCTGACCTATGCCGAAACCAATCCCGGCGAGTATTGGGCCGAATTGGTCCAATCCTACTTCGATTGCAACCGCACCAACAACTGGAACCATGGCCCGATCGGCACCCGCGAAGCTCTTCGCAGCCTTGACCCGGTGGGTTACCAGCTCGTCCACGAAACCCTACGCATCCCGCCCGACCGCGACTGGCGCTACCGGTGGCTCCAACCGCTGCCCATGGTGTCCGCCCCACCCCGCATCGGCCGCTGGGCCGACCTGGATTCCTGGTATACGAAGTTCACCTGGGCCCGCGAGTTTCCCGTCCTTGGCCGGAATGCCCGACCCGAGGCCCTCCTGCACGCCAATCACACCCTGCGTCGGCTGTTCGCCTATCGGCATGACATCGTCAAAACCTTCATCGCCCAGGGGCTGAAGCTGGTCGTTCTGGCGCCGGAGGAAACCCTGGCCGACGTGCCCGAATTCCGTCGCGCGGGCCTGTCCCCCCGGCCGGGCGATCGCGCCGCAGGTTTTTATCCGGAGGCAAAACTCCTGGTCGTGCTGGAAGAGAATCTCCTCGACAATCCGGGACGTGCTGGGGGCACCGACAATCAACTGATCGCGGTCTTCGGCGAGGCGATTTACCGCGTGGGCAGCAAACGCCCCGTGTCGAGCAGTCCGCGAGCCATTCAGCAGTACGAGCTGCGCGTCAAGCCGCTGGACGAAACCTTCGGCCGACGAGTGGGGGAACTTCACGAGCAAGCCCGGGCCCAGGAGCGCTGGAAGGAAACTCCCGCAGAGCAGGATCCGGCCGCCTACTGGGTCGCCGGTCTGCTGGCCTATTTCGACGCGGCAGGAAGTGCGTCTCCGGGTGGTGCGCAGCGGCCGCGTACGCGGGAACAACTTCGCGCCTACGACCGCGGCCTGTACGACCTCGTGCACGAGACGATGGCCTTCGAGGAACGGCCGGACTGGCGATACCAGCCGTATTCACGGGTCCCACCGGCCACGGGCGCTCCCGGGCAACGTGCCGCCAGCCCTCGTGTCTATCGGGCCCGTGTCCAGCCTCACTGGTTCGATCACAACCGCCGCTTCTGGTACCGCAACGAGCTACCGGGGAACCGTCGCGAGTTCATCCTCGTGGACGCCGAACAGGGCCTGCGCCAACCCGCCTTCGATCACGAGGCCGTGGCCCGCCAGATCGGCGCCGGCGTCGCTCCAGATCGACTGCCCGTCGAAGAGCTCCAGTTCTCCGACGACGGCCAAACCGTGCTTTTGATCGGGCGCACGCAGGCCTGGCGTCTCGACCGCGCCACCGGCCAGCTCCGTGCCGAGGCGGTACCTCCGCGCAGCACCGGCGATTTGATCCCGGAACGCCGACCCCGTCCCACGCGCCGGACCGGTCCCGAAACGGAGATCACGTTTGTGAATCGTTTGGATCGACCGGTGCGCCTTTTCTGGATCGACGAGGAGGGACGCCGCCAACCGTATGGCACCCTCGAGCCGGGGGCCCGCCACGTCCAGCACACCTACGGCGGCCACGTATGGCTCCTGACGGACACGGACGGTCAACCCCTGGCCGTGTTCGAAGCCAGTGACACACCGGCCACCGCCGTGCTGGACAACGAAGGCGCGACCCGACGCGGCCCTCCCGCGCGTGCCGCCCGGGCCGTCGCCGGCCGACGAAGTGCGACGGCGGGCGATCGCGTGGAGTCCCCCGACGGTCGCCTCACCGCGCTCGTCCGGGATCACAACATTTTCCTGCGCAACGCCGAGGGGATCGAGACCGCCTTGACCACAGACGGCTCTCCTGAGCATCCCTACGTACATCTCTCCTGGTCGCCGGACGGTCGCGTTCTGCTGGCCTGGCGCATGCAACCGGTCCAAATCCAGGAGGTTTACCTCATCCGCTCCTCCCCCGCCCAGGGAGGTCGCGCCCAACTCGAGCGCCGGCCCTACGCATTGCCCGGCGATCCGTTTCCCAAATACGAACTGAATGTCTTCCATGTGGACAGCGGTCGGCGCCTGCGCCCGGAAGTGGATCCGTTCGAGCACCAGTGGCTGCGCCCGCGGGTGTACTGGAGCCGGGACGGGACGCGCTTCAGCTGGCTCCAGGTGGACCGTGGGCACCAGCGCCTCCGCGTCATCGAGGTCGACCGGGAAACGGGCCACGTTCGAAACCTCATCGATGAACGAAGCCAAACCTTCATCTGGACCGCCCACACCGAGTCGCTCGAACTGGACCTGGTGACCTGGCTGGCGAACACCGACGAACTGCTGTACGTCTCCGAACGCGACGGCTGGCGGCACCTTTATCTTGTGGACATGAACACCGCAGAGTCGCGCCAGATCACCCGCGGCCCGTGGGTGGTCCGCGGCATTCAATTCATCGATGAGGACCGGCGTCAGATTTGGTTCAGCGCCGGAGGTATGAACCCGGATCAAGACCCTTACTACCTGCACTACTACCGCGTGAACTTCGACGGGACCGGCCTGGTGGCCCTCACGGATGCCAACGGGACGCATCAGATCGAATTCTCGCCCGATCGACGTTTCCTCCTGGCCACCTGGTCCCGCGTGGATCATCCCCCGGTGACCGAACTGCGCCGTGCCACCGACGGCGTCCGGCTGTGCGTCTTGGAAGAGGCCGACCTTTCCGAGCTGCGCGCGGCCGGTTGGACGCCCCCGATCCCCTTTGTCGCCAAGGGCCGCGACGGCAGCACCGATATCTACGGCGTCATTCACGTCCCCAAGAACCTCGACCCCACCAGGCGCTATCCCGTCGTGGAAAGCATCTATGCCGGGCCCCAGGGGTTCTTCGTCCCCAAGGCCTTCAGCCCGAGCGAGCGATTCTCCTGGCTGACGGAGGCCGGCTTCGTGGTCGTGCAAATCGACGGCATGGGCACCGCGCACCGTTCCAAGGCCTTCCACGACGTCTGTTACCGGAACCTCAAAGACGCCGGCCTGCCCGACCGCATCCTGTGGATGCAGGCGGCGGCGCGTCAGTATCCATGGATGGACCTGAGCCGCGTCGGTGTCTTCGGACACTCCGCCGGGGGCCAAAACGCCGCGGCGGCCGTGTTGTTCCACGGCGATTTCTACAAGGCCGCCGTCGCGTCCTGCGGCTGCCACGACAACCGCCTCGATAAAGCGTCGTGGAACGAACAGTGGATGGGCTATCTGCCGGCCGATCAAATCTGGAAGACCGGCCCGGACAACTGGTACGCCGCCTCCTCCAACATCGAGAATGCCCACCGCCTGCAGGGCAAACTTCTGCTCATGGTCGGAGAACTCGATACCAACGTGCCCCCGGAGAGCACGTTGCGCTTCGTGGATGCCCTCGTCCGTGCCGACAAGGATTTCGAGTTTCTCCTGTTGCCCAACACCGGCCATTCCATGGGCGGCGCGTACGGCCAGCGACGCATCCGTGATTTCTTCCAGCGTCACCTCGGCGGCCCGCAACCCGCCCCCGCCATGGCCGTCAACGCCCCGCCGGCCACTCCCTGACGCACCCCGCCCGCTTCTCCACCCCGTTGCGTACGAATCCCCGGGCCCTTCCCCCGGAACGGACCGCTCCCGCAGCGTCTCGTCGATCCTGGCAAGCCCTCACCGATACCCGCTCCACACCGCCACCACCAGGGCCGCCGCCGCCACCACCGTCAGTTTCAGCAACAGCGGCGCGGCAAACCGCACCCAGCGTTCATACGGCACGCCGGCCATTCCCAAGATCGCCATGAGCACGATGTTGGTCGGAATGAGAATGTTCGAAAACCCGTCGCCGAACTGATACGCCAGCACCGCCACCTGCCGTTCCAGGCCCAGCACATCCGCCAAAGGCGCCATGATGGGCATCGTGGCGTACGCCTGCCCGCTGCCCGAGGGGATGAACAAGTTGATCAAGGTCTGCACCACCAGCATGCCCAACGCCCCCACCACGGGCGGCCACCCCTCCAGCGGTCGCGCAAGGCCGTACACGATCGTATGCAGCACCTGACCCTCCTCGAGCAGGAGCGCGATGGAACGCGCAAATCCCACCATCAACGCCACGGCGGCCAGGTCGCCGGCCCCTTGCGCAAATCGCCGGGCTGTCTCGTTCACTCCCAGTCCACCCACCAGCCCGCAGACCACGGCCAATCCCAACCACAAGGCACTCAACTCCACCAAATACCAGCCCCGCGCCACGATGCCCCACACCATGCTCACCAACACCATCGCCACCAGCAACAGGATCACCCCGTGCCGACAGGTGAGCAGCGGCGCCGCTTGGGCCGCGTTCATCGACCCGGACACGGGTTCCGTGCTCTGCCGCGGGGCGGGAAGCGACAGGCTCTGCCGGGCGTGCCGCCATACGTGATGGATCCCCACGGCGACAAACGGAAAAAACCACAGCAACCGATACCCCAAACCCGAGGTGGGCTGCAGACCCGAGACCTCCTGGGCCACGATCACCGTGTAGGGATTCATCAGGGCCGCGCCGTAGCCGACGCAATAGCCCCCGACCAGCACGCCACACGCCGTCAACGCATCCAGGCGCATCCCCGCACAGAGCGTGACCAGCAACGTCGTCAATGGAATGTACTCGGTGGAGCACCCGAGCGTGGCGGAGACCGCGGCAAACAACAACGTGGCTCCCGCCACAAACCAGCCCGGCCGGCCCCCCACGGCCCGCAGGATCCGGTGCATCCCTGCATCCAGCGCCCCCGTGCCGCGCAACACCGAAATGGCCCCGCCCACAATGAGAAGGAAAAAAATGATCCCCTGCGCATCGGCCAGGGCCCGCGGCACCACCGTGAACAGTACCCACGGCATCAGCGCAACCCGTTCGGCGACCGGATGGTACGTCCCCGGCACCACCACCGGCCGACCCCGCTCGTTCAAGACGGTGTCGAACCGGCCCTGCGGCAAGATCCAGGTCGCGAGCCAGGCCAGGCTCATGATGAAGAACAGCAACGCCAGGGTGTGCGGGACGCGCAACCGGACGGGCTGAGCCATGAACGGAGCCGGGGGATCATGGGCCGTTCTGTTCATGCGGTTTCCAATGCTTCATGACGGCGAGGGCCGCAAGCCGAATCGGCCCCACGGCGCCAGACTGCGGTTCCTTGCGCCGGCGCTCCGACCCTGTTGCGTCATGGTAACCGGGTGTATTTGCAGTATGGCCGGGTGCATCCATGACATGGACGAAGGTGTACTTCCCCGTATTGTGGGCGTGTGTCGCGGTGCCTCGGTGCGTAAGCGTTTGCCGAATCCATGCCCGGCAAACGAAAGAGCGAGTCACCGCGTTCGAACAAACCCAAAACCCAAAACCCGTTCCCCATGAAAGCAACCCGACACCTCGGCTGGGCGGCCCTGGGGCTGGGACTGGCGGTCGTGCCCGCGGCATGGACCGCCACCTTCAGCGACAACTTCAACACCCCCCGCGATTACCTGGCACAAGGTCTCCCCGGCACCCTGTGGGAAGGCCTCTACACCGGCGCAGGCCAAATCCCCAATGCCACTCTGGGCGGATCCGGACCCGGCTCCACCGTCGCCATGACCAACAAGGTGGACACCGGACAGCTCGTCGTCACCTCGGTGGCCACCGACTGGGAATTCCAAGATGCCGACGGCGTCTTCCTGTACAAATTGGTGTACGGCGATTTTGACGCCGAGGTGTTGATCGGTACACCCTATGACCCCACCGCGTTCAACACCGCAGGGCTCATGGCCCGGCTGCCCAGCGACGGCGGACCCGCCGAGAACTACGTCTCATGGACCCGGTTCGACCAGTTTGGCATCGCCAACTATTTCCGCAACGAAGTGAACGGCGACACCAGCGGTGCCGTGCGACGGCCCATCTTCGAGGTCAACAACAACTACTGGCTCCGGCTGCAGCGCGTCGGCAACACATTCTACGCCTACGAACGCGCCACTGCGGATCAGGAGTGGATCCTGCGGGACCAGCAGGATCGGCCCGACATGGACGGCCTGCCCGTCCAAGTGGGGCTCATTCACGCGACCTTCAGCGCCAACACCCTCACCGCGGCCTTCTCCAATTTCAGGCTCACGGGCCCGAACGTCCAAGCCGGCACGGAAGCTCCGCCGGCCAGCGGTCTGTCCATCACGACGGACGCCGGTCCGGGAGCGCTCCGGATCCAATGGACCCCCGGTGCAGGCAGCAGCGGGTCGTTGGTCGTGATCCGGGAGGGCGGTCCGTTGATGGCCCAACCGTCTGACTTCACCGAGTACACTGCGAACGCGCAATTCGGCGCGGGCTCGCAAATTGGCTTCCGCAACTACGTCGTTTATGCGGGATCCGGGAACTCCGTGGTGGTCACGGGCCTCAGCGGGGCGCACCAATACCACGTGGCCGTCTATTCGTACGTCGGAAGCGGTGCCTCCATCAACTACACGCTGGCCGGCGCGCCCACGGCCAGCGCCCGGCCTCCCGCGACCCTGCAGTCCATTACGCTCCAACTGCCGGAGCGAATCCAAACCAACGGCTTTGCCCAGGCCGTGGTCATCGGGCATTTCGACGACGGCTCCACGGCCAACCTCACCGCCCAGGCCACCTTCCAGAGCAGCGATCCCAGCGTCTTTGCGGTGAATGCCGCCGGGTTGGTCACCGGGGTCGGCGCCGTGGAAGGGGCCGTGGCCACCATTACCGCGACCCATCAGCAATTCTCCGCCAGTCGGCAGGTCACTGCGGTGGGACCGCCGCCGGCCACTTTGCTGCACCGATACTCCTTCAATACGGATGCCAGTGATTCGGTGGGCAACGCCCACGGCACGCTCATGAACGGCGCCACCGTGGCCGATGGCGAGCTGGTCTTGCCCAACCCGGTGCCGCCCGCCGCCACCACCCCGTCGTCCAACCCGGGTGGGGCCTATGTAGCCCTGCCACCTGATCTCACCACGAATCTAACCGCCATCACCTGGGAAGCCTGGGTTACCGACGACGGCAGCGCCACGTGGGCTCGCGTGTTCGATTTCGGCAGCAGTACCACGCGGTACATGTTCCTGGCCGTGCCCGGCGTCAACCTGACACAAACCCGGTTCGCGTATAACGCCGGCGGCGGGGAGGGCACGCATCAACTCACCTGGACCACCGGCGGCGGCGGCCGACCGCAAGTGGGTCAGAAGACCCACCTGGTGGTCACCACCGACGCGGAAACCCGCCGGGGCGTCCTGTACGTGAACGGCATCCCGGTCGCCGTTTCCGCCACGGGCTTTACCAACTCGCCCCTAACCGTGGGGTCCACCACCAACAACTGGTTGGGCCGCTCGCAATTTGGTGGCGACCCGTACTGGGGCGGACGCGTGGATGAGTTTCGCATCTGGTCCAATGCTTTGACGGCCCTGCGTGTGGCCATCAACGCCGCGGCGGGACCCGATCGACTGGTGGATGACCCGGGCGCCCTTCAGTCCATCGCACTCCTGCTGCCGCAACCTGAAATGGAGGTTGGCGCCGTCCAGAGCGCCGGCGTAATGGCCAACTTCGCCAACGTTTCCAATGTGAACGTGACGGCCGCGGGGGCCACATTCAGCTCCAGTGACACGAACGTGCTCACGGTCACGGCCGCCGGCGTGGTCACCGCCGTGGCCGCCGGGACCGCCGACATTACCGCCTCCTTCGGCGGTCAGACGACCAGCCGGACTGTGACGGTCGTTCCTCCGCCCGCGCCCGTGCTGGTGCATCGCTACAGCTTCACCAGCGATGCGCGCGACTCCGTGGGCAACGCGCACGGCGTCAACCCGGAGGGCGGCATGGTCTTCAACGGGACGGCGGTGTTCGACGGAGTCCAGACGCTGGAACTGCCGCCGGGCATTGTCAGCAACTACAATTCGCTGACCATCGAGGCATGGTTCTACGCCTCCAATTACCACGCGTTGGGCGGGCCGTTGTACCTCTACAGCTTCGGCGAACGCCTGCCCAACGGCAGCGCCGCCAACTTTGTGCGTCTGGCCCTCAGGGATGCCGACGTGGCCGCGCCGGTCACGCAGATCTCCCTGAACGGTCCCGCCGTCAACAGCGGAGCATTGATCGGTGGACGCACCCTCTCCGGTGGCTGGAATGCCCTGTTGTCCGGGTACAAACACGTGGTGGCCGTGTACGACGGGGCCCGCCAACAGATGGCCCTCTACCTGGACGGCGAACTCGTGCAGACCGTGAGCGCCGCGGCGCCCTTGTGGGCCGTCAGCAGCCCGCTGGCGTACCTTGGGAAATCCCTTGCCACCACCGAACCTCTCGTGTTCCAGGGCGCCCTGGACGAGTTCCGGATCTACAAGGGTGTTCTCAGCCTGGCCCAGATCCGCACCAGCCGCGCCGCCGGGCCGGACAATCCGCAACTGGATCCGGGGGCCTTCTCCACGCTGCGGCTGGAAGTTCCCGGCGTCATGATCCAGGGAACGCGCCGGCGTCCCGCCGTGTCCGGCGATGCGGCCAACGCCGCCAACATTGATCTCACCGGCGTGGCCGCCCTGCAATCGAGCGCGCCCGGGGTGCTGCAGGTTCTGGCCGATGGCCGCATCCAGGCCGTTGCGCCGGGAATCGCGACGCTGACCGCGTCCTACGGTGGCGCCAGCACCAGCCGGCAAGTGGTGGTCGTGCCCAAGCAAACCGCGCTCATGCATCGCTACAGTTTCAACGGCGATCTGCGCGACCTGGTGGGAGGGGCCGATGCGAGGCCGCACGGCAATGTCACGATCGTCGAGAACCGCATGGTTCAGTTGACCGGCGAGCGGAACACCTATGTGGAACTGCCGCGCTACCTCGTGGACGGCTATGCCACGATCACCCTGGAGGCTTGGGCCCAGTTCCTGCCCTCGGGCAACTGGACGCGTCTGTTCGACTTCGGCGTCTACAGCGCCGCGGCCCGACCGGGCGGCGTGGATTACATCTTCTTCGCGCCGCGCACCGGAGGCGCCAGCTACCGCATTGCGATCAACCCGCCGGGCGCCGAGGTTGGCGTCACCGCCTCCACCGGGGCGCCTCAGGGCGATCTCAACGACGGGGTCATGCGCCACATCGTCTGTGTCTTCCAGACGGACGCGGCCCTGGGTGAGCGGTACCTGGCCCTCTACCTGGACGGCGCCCAGGTCGTACGGCAGACCATCACGGCGGATCTCTCGGCCATCCAGAATGCGTGGAACTTCATCGGCCGATCCCTGTTCTCTGCCGATGCCTATCTGCTGGCCCAAATCGATGAATTCCGCATCTATCACGGCGCTCTGACGCCGGAGCAAATTGCGGCGCATACCGCGGCCGGGCCTGACGGCTCCCCGACCGTCAGTCCGTTGGCGGCGCCCCTGGTGATTACGGCCGCGCGCCAGGGCGACAACCTCGTCCTGACCTGGACCGACGCCCAAGCCGTCCTCCAGTCGGCCCCCGGCGTCACCGGGCCGTACACGGACGTGTCGGGAGCTTCCAGCCCGTACACGGTTCCGCTCACCGGCTCGCAGCAGTATTTCCGGCTGCGCAAATGAGCTTTCGGTCCCAACCCAATCACGACGATCCTCCAGGCATGGACCCCGGCCGCCAGCGGCTCCGACCTCCCTTCGGCTCGTCCGGATGGGTCTTCGGACCGCTGGCGGCCCTCCTTTGGAACCGACAGTTTGCGATGCAACAGCACGCCACAAACGCCCGGGAGCAACAGGGAGGCTCTGCCCCACCGCGGGGCTTTACCCTGATCGAACTGCTCGTGGTGATCGCCATTATCGCCATTTTGGCGGCGATGTTGTTGCCGGCGCTCGGCAAGGCCAAGGAACGCGCCGTGCGCACCGCCTGCATCAACGGGACCAAGCAGATGCTGACGGCCCTCTACATCTACGCCAGCGAGAACAACGAGCGATTGCCCGACAATGCCAACGTGGGGTTCTGGGCATGGGACATGCCTACCGCCGTCGGCACCGCCATGGAGCAAGCCGGCAAAAGCTGGCTCATCTGGTATTGCCCCGGACTCAAGCCGCACTTCGACACCACCGACTTCTGGAATCTTTGGAACTATTCGGGGGCCTATCGGGTGCTCGGGTACTGCATCACCTTCCCCAACACCGCCACTCTGGCGCCCACCAACTGGAACCGGGATCTCATCCGTTCCGCCACCATTCAGGTGGGATTCAACACCACCATCACCGAGGGCCCGGCCCAGCGGGTGTTGGTGGCCGATGTAACGCTCTCCGCTCCGGGGCAGATGAGTCCATCCCTCCGCCACACGTACAACTGGACCCGTGTCCAGGGAGGCTACTTCAAACCCCATCGGTCCGCGCACCTGCGCGGCAGCGTGCCCGCCGGGGGATATACCGGCATGATGGACGGCCACGTCCAGTGGCGCAAATGGGAAACGATGACCCCGCGCACGGTCGGCGGGGGGTCGCCGGTCTTCTGGTGGTAGGGACATGAAAAACAGCGACTTCACCGTCCCTCGACCGGGCCGGGCACGGATTGGGTGGGTGCTGCGATGGACGCTCGCCGGGATCGCGGCCGGTCTTCTATTGGCCGCTTGCCGGCGGGAATCCACGCCCCCTCCGGCCAGCGAGACGACACCCGCGCCCGCATCCGAAACGCAGACCCCAACCCTCAGCGAGGCCGACATCGTCTCCACCCACCGGTTGCTGGATTACCTGGAGAACTTGATGCAACGAAAAGAGTTCGACCAAGCGCGTCGCGCGATCTCCGAACTCGAGTCGCGACCCATGACACCGGCCCAGCGCCAGAGACTTCAGCAACTCAAGGCCCAACTGCCGCCCGGCTGAGTCGGATTCCGTCGTTTTCTCCCGCTGTCCCGGCAGCCTCCCGCGCGCAAGGAAGGAGCCATGACCGCCGGGCGGAGGCATCCAGCCAGGGACGGGGACCGGATGCCCATCAGAGAGCCGGCGGAGGCGTCTTTGAGTCGGGTGTGTGCTTGGTTCTGGACACCCTCTGAGAGCGCAGCGGAATGTCGGCCGTTCCGAGCACAGGAACACCGGGGCAACACGACATATCACATTCGGAACCTTGAATCCCGCGCTCAACATGGAAACTCCGCCGTTCCACCCGTCGCACAGGCCCCTCCACCCGCCGCAGGCGCATGCGATTGACCATTCCGGGGCGACGCCCCGGGAACTTCGTCCCCTGAACCCACGGAGACCCGGAAGGGCGCAACCCGATCCCCATCGCGGAGGCAGGGCGTGCCCGGCGGATTCTGCATCACCAGGCCGGGCTGAACCCCAACTCGCTTGTGTACTCAGAGTGTCGCCCCGGGGCTGATGCCGCCGCGCCCCTTGGGGCAAACCGACGGCGCGAGCCGGGCGCGAAACCCTCTCGATCCCCGATGGCTTCGGCGGAAAAGAATTTGGAGGCTCGGTTTTGGAGGCCCGTCGCTTGCGGCGTTCGCACAGGCAGGGCCCCTGCGCCGCAGACTCGCGGTCCGGGGCATTTCAGGGTTTGCAATCCCCTTAGGGCGGAATCGCGCATCTCCTCAGCCCACGAAAGCCAGGGGGAAGGTGGTTTCGTTGAGATTCCCGCATCCCGTGGCTCAAGACCCGAGATGCCCTCTTTCCCCGCCCGCGGATTAGGTTTGCTCGCCCGGTGAAACGCACTATGTTATGGCGGTGTCGTCATGGGCGCGCAACCGTTACCCCGGTCCGACGTCACGATCCTCGGCCCGCACACGCAACTGGCCGGTGTTCGGGCGGCCGCGGTGGAGCCGCGTCCCTGGATCTGTCTCTTATACACA
>JAOADM010000008.1:20572-39467 GCA_026417315.1 Limisphaera sp. | reverse complement strand
TACCTGGACCACCAGGACTGGGTCCGTGCAGTGCTGGGCAAGCGGACAGGGGCCGCGTAGGGAGAGGGACGGGGCCTCAGCGGACCGGAGGGGCCCGGGGTGAGCCCGGGGGTCACCGACTGATCCACCCGCCGCCCACGACCAGGTCGCCCTGGTAACAGACGGCGGCCTGACCGGGGGTGATGGCCCGCTGCGGTGTGTGCAAGCGAACCCGGGCGCGGCCGTCTTCCAGCGGCTCGACCCGCGCCGGCGTGCCGGGGTGGTTGTACCGAATCTTCACGGTTACCTCGATCGGTTCGGTGAGCCGGTCGAAGGCGATCCAGTTGCATCGCTCGATGACGAACGTGTCGGCGACCAGCGCCGAGGCGTCTCCCACGATCACCCGGTTGCGCTCCGGATCCAGATCCACCACATACAACGGACGACCCGTCGCCACGCGGAGGCCACGCCGTTGACCGATGGTAAAGAACTCGATGCCCTCGTGGTAGCCCAGGACACGGCCCTCCAGGTCGACGATCTCGCCCCGGTGCGGCTCCACCAACCCGGCCTGCCGCAGGAAACGCCCATAATCGTTGTCGGGTACGAAGCAAATCTCCTGGCTCTCCACTTTCTCGGCCGTCTTGAGCCGACAATGCCGCGCCACCTCGCGCGCGTCCGACTTGGTCCGATCCCCCAGGGGGAACATGGCCCGCGCCAGCTGATCCTGCCGCAGCGAGAACAAAAAGTAACTCTGATCCTTGCGCGGATCCCGACCCCGCAACAACAGGGTTCGCCCCTCCGGCGTCCGCTCCAGTCGCGCGTAATGTCCGGTGGCCACATAGCGGGCCCCCAACCGGGTGGCCCGCTCCAGCAATCGACCGAACTTCAGCTGCTGGTTGCACACCACGCACGGGTTCGGCGTCCGCCCCGCCTTGTATTCCTCGGCGAAATAGCGGATCACGTGCTGCTGGAACTCGGCGGATTCGTCAATGAGGTAGTACGGAATGCCGAGCCGGTCACAGACCGCGCGGGCGTCGCTGACCGCCTGCGGACCGCAGCATTTGTCCTCGGCGCGATTCACACAGTCCTGCGGCCAGAGTTTCAAGGTGATGCCAATCACCTCGTACCCCTGTTCCAGCAACAACGCAGCGGTTGCGGAGGAGTCCACCCCTCCGCTCATGCCAACCACCACGCGGATGCGACCATTCTCAGCCATGGGAGATCAATATACCCGTCGCCGCACTGGAGTAAAACGGCTGCTCCGGATCCTCCCGAGGCGTTGCGGGGCCACCCCGGGCGGCCGGCTTACGGGGAGCTCCGGCCGAATGCCGCGGGGGGCGGGAAACCGCGTGCCAGAGACGCACCGGCAGAGGCGCTCCCGTGTTCTCAGGGAACCAACATCGTGCCCACGCCTTCGTCGGTGAAGATCTCCAACAGAACCGCGTGCGGAACGCGGCCGTCCACGAAGGAGACCTTCTCCACACCGGCACGCAGGGCCGCCACGGCGCTGTCCACCTTGGGGATCATTCCCCGGTCGATGACGCCGGCCCGTTTGAGTTCCTCGACCTCCGACACGCGCAGGTGGGTGATCACGGAGTCGGGATCGCCGGGGTCCCGCAACAGGCCCGGCACATCGCTCATGAACACCAGACGGCGGGCCTTCAAGGCGATGGCGGTCTGCGCGGCTGCCACGTCCGCATTGCAGTTGTAGATGTGACCGTCCTCACCGCGGGCCGTGGGGCTGATGACCGGGGTGATGCCCTGTTCCAGGCATTCCAACAGCGGTCGAGTGTCCACCTGCGTGACCTCGCCGACGTAACCGATGTCCAACCATCGGCCCGGCTGCTGACGGTCTTCCACCAGGAGTTTGCGGCACCGAAAAATGTCCGGTCCGGCAAACCCCCGTGCCAGACCACCCAGGGCATTGATGGTGGCCACGATCTCGGGGTTGATCTGGCGGGACAGAACCTCGTCGACGATGCGCACTGTGACTTCATCCGTCACGCGCTGGCCCTGGATGAATTGCGGGGTCAACCCCGCTTTTTCCATGGCCCGGTTGATGGCCTTGCCCCCGCCGTGCACCACCACCGGGTTGATCTCCACCGCTTCGAGAAAAACGATGTCCCGGGCCACGCTGGTGCGAACTGCGGGATCGGGCGAGTCCATGAACGATCCGCCGTATTTCACGACGAACGTTGCCCCGCTGTACTTCTGGATGTAGGGGAGGGCCTCCAGCAGAGTGGCGGCCTTGGCAATCAGGTCTTGCATGGCAGAGGGATGAGCAGCCCGGAAACCGGCCCGGTCAAGCCAACCCGCAGGCTCGACGGGCTCGATCGAGAACTTCCCGGGCTTTGGCACGGGCCCTGGCGGCCCCTTCCCGGAGCACCTGTTCCACGTAATCCAGGTTTGCAGCCAGCTCCGCCCGTTTCTTGCGGGCTGGTTCAAAGTAGGCCCAGTAAAAATCGAACAGGGCTTTCTTGAGATCGCCATAGCCCAGGCCCCCGGCGCGCAGCCGATCCTCGTACCGCTGGGCTTCTTCGGGCGGTGCCACCAGTTTCATGAGCTGAATCGCCAGGTTCCGATCCGCATCCGGCTTGGGTTCCTCCGGCGTGCGGCTGTCCATTTTGATGCTCATGATCTTTTTACGGAGCACCTTTTCGTCGCCAAAGATCTCGATGGTGTTCCCGTAGCTCTTGCTCATCTTTTCGCCGTCGATACCGGGAACCTTGGCCGTGTCCGGCCGGATCAGGGGCTCCGGAATCACGAATGTCGGCCCGTACAGGTCGTTGAATTTGCCCGCGATGTCCCGGGTGACTTCCACATGCTGTTTCTGGTCCTGCCCCACCGGCACCAGATTCGAGTCGTAAATGAGAATGTCGGCCGCCATCAGCACCGGGTAGGCAAACAGGCCAAAGTTGGGCGAGATGCCCTTGGCGATTTTGTCCTTGTAGCTGTGACAGCGCTCCAGCAGCCCCATGGGAGTGACCGTCCCCAGCAGCCACGTCAGCTCACAAACCTCGGGTACATCCGACTGACGAAAAAACACCGCCCGTTGCGGGTCCAGGCCGCAGGCCAGGAAGTCGAGGGCCACCTCCAACGTGTACCGACGCCGCGCCTCGGCGTCGAACAGCGACGTCATCGAATGGTAATCCGCGATGAAATAATACGCCTCCCCCTGCGTCTGCAATTCGATCGCAGGTTTCATCATCCCGAAATAGTTCCCCAGGTGTAATGCGCCCGAGGGCTGAATCCCGGACAAAATCCGCATGCCTATACCGTAGTGAGGAACCGGGGGAACTGGCAAGGTTGGAGGCGGCCCGGCTTTCCGTAATCCACAGGCTCGGCCTCTCCCGCCCCACTCGCAGCTCTGCTGGTGCCGCAGACGTGTCCCATTGTGTCTGTCGCCCGACCGAAAAAATCCGCCAGTGCCCGCCGCGGTGAGGGGCGTGGAACCGGCATCGGACCGCTGGGCGCTCGGCCAACTCGAACCCTTGATCTCCGGGCGATCGGCTGCAAACGGCATGCGCAGAAACAGGGCGCTGCTCGGAGTGGATCGGGCACCTGCCCCCAGCAGGCCCGGACTTCCGGGCGCAGGGTTCCACGGATTTGGATGCCGATGGCTGCTCCGGATCGGACGGGGCAGGGGAGCGACCCGCCGTAAGGCAGAGCCGGGATGGGGGCGCAGGGGTCCTTTTTCGCATCGGACACACGGAGCCATGACCACCATCGGGCCTGACCCCGGTGAATCCGGGGCGGGGTCCTGACGGACACACTCCCTTTGCCCTTGCAGACTGATGCGCCCGCGGGCAGCCTGCAGCGCCGGTTCGGTGCCGGCGCTATCAAACGGACAACCATGCGAACGCTGGTCAAGGATCTGTTGGGATCGAACGTACCCCGACCGGGAGTGCTGGTCCAGGGATGGGTGCGCACCCGGCGGGATGCGAAAGGGTTTTCTTTCCTTGAGATCAATGACGGCTCGTGTTTGCGGAATCTGCAAGCCGTGGTGGACGCAGCCACGCCGGGAGCGGAAGCTCTGCCGCGCTGCACCACCGGCGCCTCGGTCTCCGTTTGGGGCGACCTGGTCGCCTCGCCCGCCCCGGGGCAACCGTGGGAGTTGCGGGCCACTCGATTGGAACTGATCGGGCCCGCCGATGCCACCTACCCGTTGCAAAAGAAGGGCCACTCGCTGGAGTTCCTTCGCACCATCGCCCATCTGCGGCCCCGCTCGAATCTGTTCGGTGCCGTGTTCCGTACGCGAAGCCGGCTGGCACAGGCCGTCCATGAGTTCTTCCAAAGCCGCGACTTCATCTGGGTGCACACGCCGATCATCACCGCCAGCGACTGCGAGGGTGCCGGCGAGCTGTTCCGCGTCACCACGCTCAAGGGACACCCGGGCGAACGTCCCGAGGACGATTTCTTCGGACGGCCCACCTACCTGACGGTGAGCGGGCAGCTGGAAGCCGAAGCCCTGGCCTGTGCCCTGGGCCGCGTTTATACGTTCGGACCGACTTTTCGTGCCGAGAATTCCAATACCGCCCGACACGCCGCGGAATTCTGGATGATCGAGCCGGAAATGGCGTTCTGCGACCTGGAGGGGGACATGGACCTGGCGGAGGCCTTTCTCAAGGCCATGGCCCGGCACATGCTGGAGACCGGGGGTGAGGACCTCGGCCTGTTCGAGCGCTTTGTGGACAAGGACCTCCGGGCCCGACTCGAATTCGTCGTGGAACGACCCTTCGTCCGAATTTCCTACGAGGAGGCCATTCGAATTCTCCAACAGTCCGGTCGGTCCTTCGAGTTTCCTCCGGAGTTCGGACAAAACCTGCAATCCGAACACGAACGCTACCTGACCGAGGAACATTTCAAGGCTCCGACCACCGTTTTCAACTATCCGCGGACCATCAAACCCTTTTACATGCGACTCAACGACGACGGACGCACGGTGCGGGCGATGGACGTCCTGGTCCCGGGCATCGGCGAGGTGATCGGCGGCGCCCAGCGGGAAGAACGACTCGAGGTGCTGCGCGACAACCTCCGATTCCACGGTTTGTCAGAAGAAGCATACCAGTGGTACCTCGACCTGCGGCGGTACGGCACCGTGCCGCATGCGGGGTTCGGCGTGGGATTCGAACGCCTCCTGATGTTCCTCACGGGCATGGGCAACATCCGGGACGTCATCCCGTTCCCGCGCACGCCGGGACACGCCGAGTTCTAGCCGGGACCGAAACGAGAACCGGCTCCGGGTAGCTCCGGGGCAGCGGATCGATTGCAGGAGCCGAACCTCGGAAACCCCGGCTTCCCGCAAGCAGCGGGAACCCAAAAGGGTCGCGGCGCTTGACGCTCCCGGCCGCCGTCGGGTCCGCGCCCGAGCAAAGTTTTCAAGCTCCGGAGCGGGAAGCCCAAGGGGATGCCGTGTGCCGCCCCGGGCTTTCCCGTACTGCGGACGTCCCGGATTCCGCGGGGCTTGCAAGAGTGCCCAAAACCTGCAATGCGTGCGGCAGCGCATCTGCGGTGCCAAGGGCCCTGGTTGCCCGAACGCCGCCAGCCGCAAGCCTCCAGGGCAGCCCCTTCAACCCTGTCCCGCACCAGGCCAACTGAGGGGCCCGAAGGTCTCCCAGCCTCGGTGCGAGGTGAGCTTCTTCAACCAGGCGCGGTGGATTGCCCCCCAACGAGCATCTTCGGTAACCGGATGGCCGATAAAACCCGGGTCGGCGATTGCGACTGCAACGCGCCCTATGGCCTGCCCTTTTGGGGCGAGCATTTACCTGTTCAGGGCAACTGCCGGGGCAACCGGATCCCAGGAATTCAGCCGGCTCAGATGAGGCAGAATTCGGTGCGGGCAGGCCCGGCGCTCGCGTCGAAGCCTCGAGGGACGGCGTTCCCGGGCCGTTGCCACCGGGCCGGTGAAATGCGGAGCGCCTGCGGCGCGGGAACGAGCCTGCGCAGTCCGTGGAGGGCGGAGGGCGCATGTTCGTGGCGAGCTCCGGATGCCAAACCCCTGGAGGAGGCTGTTTCCCCGGGTCTCTGGTGTGCCGGGGACGCCCGAAACTTGCGCCGAGCTTTCCGGCGTTGTCCATCCCTCCAAAATGCGCCGTCACGGACAAAGGAGCGCGCCAGCCCCTTGACAACCCGCGCCGCCGGCGGGCAGATTATTGGCGCTTCTAGGTGCCTCGGTAGCTCAGTTGGTAGAGCAGCTGACTCTTAATCAGTAGGTCCCAGGTTCGAGTCCTGGCCGGGGCACCAATTTTTTTGACGCAATCCCGCTCGTGGAGACGTCGCGCTTCTGGCTCTGGCGATGCCGCGGCACCAACGCATGTGCGGGCACCGAAGCCGAGTCACGGCCTGCGGACACGGTCAGCCCCGCGAACCGGCGTTCCATCCCGCCGCTGAATCCCGCCTCGATTGCCTCTGCAGCGTACGGCACAGCACCGGGCACGTGGGAAAAGCTCCCGTGCCCTCACCGGCTTCTTGGGCCGGTTTGAGCTGATCGCGTTGACCTCTCGCAAATCCTCCCGACCCGCGGAGTTCCCGTGCGGAATTGGGCATGACCATTCCTCGGCCCCATGCCTCTCAAATGCGAGCGGTGGCGCCGGCTGGCCTGCCGGCGGGTGGTTGATCGCGCTCGCGCCCGTGGAGCCCTCCCGGAGACGCCGGCCAATCCAAGGCTTTGCCCTGTCTGCCCTGAGCGGCGCCGAGATCCTGGTTGGCGTCCACAGGCTACTCAGCACCGGAGCTCGCTGGGCAAAGGGGGCAGACCTGACCCATTGGTCCGCCGACCCCTTGCTCCGAAAGCGAGTGGCGCCAAGGCCGAGCCGATCCGATCCGGCGAAACTAGAAGGAAGCTCCGGCAAAGGGCTGATGCGGTCGTCCCTACTCGTTCAGACCGAAAAAGCGATACGGCACCGGGCCGGCAAGGACATCCCTCAAGACCGGGGTCACCACGTGCTCCCTTTGATGCAGGTCTGCGAGCATGGCGGCTGAGGACGTCTCGGCATCCCCACCGGTGGCACCGTGGAAGCTTGCCAGCCAGGTCAGTCCGTGGCGGCGCGCCAGTGCTTCCAATTCACTTGCGAGCAACGTCGTGGCCGAGGAAGCCCTGGGCGGAGTCAGCAATGCCAGAGCGGCGTCCGGCACGCTGCGACAGGCCGCCCACACTTCGAGCCATCGCTGGACGGGGGAGGGAAGGAATACCGTGTGGCCCAGGGCGAGCAACATGAGCTCTGCGTCCAACGCGTCCGCAAGCGCGGCGTCTGCCAGTGCGGGTTCGTCCAGCAAATCCGCACGCCACGGGTGCACCTTGCAGTTCGATTCCACACAATGGGCCGCCGCTTCCTCGAGGCGCCCCTTGGCCCGCCGTGCGAGGGTGAAATCGTCGTACAACAAAAACGCTTTTAGGCAGGCAGATGGAACACTGGTGATGTCTTCGCCGCTGTTCATGGTGACCTCGCGCCTCTTGGACACTTCCCGCATCCCTGCCGCTCGGCCATCAGCATTTTGCTGAAAATCGCCTGAGCCGTTCCCCGATCTCTGTTGGGCAGCTGGTTTAGCGGACCCCGGCGGCGCGCGACAAACGAGGTCAAAATGACAGTGCGGGGGTCTAGCCGATCGGATCCCAAGCGCCGTAATCAAACACTTCGTCCGGGAGCAGCGCCCGACAAGCCCCCTGATCAAGGCGGGCCGCTCCTGCGAAGGAGAACGTCTGAAGGAGGTCGTGTAGCAAACAAGGCGACCGGGGCGGGCCCAAACCGCCGATTCACAATGGAGCGGGCGCGACCGGAGATCATGCGCAAGCCCGGCAGGACTTCAAGCGACGCATCGGAACCGAAACCAGAAGCATCGAGATGCTTTGCTTCGCCCTGGCCGAGTCCGAGATTTGTCGCACCCGTGTCGGCAACTTGAGGCGATAGCCTCGGGCGGTATCAGCGAGCGGTGCTTGCCGCGATGCGATAACGGCATCTCGGCGGGGCGGGGAGATTCTGCGGTGGACCCGGTGCGCGGCATTCGAGTTTGGCGGCCAAACGAAAAGGCCGCCTCTCCGGAGGCGGCCCTTGGGAATGGAGGCTGGAAAGCCCGAGGCGCGGTCAATGCCTCCGACGCAACCCAGCCAGCCCGGCTACGGAGAGGGCCAACAGGATGGCCGTGGCACCGGAATCGGGGAGGACGTTCACCCGGATGGCTGTCCTTGCCACCTCCGCATTATTCTTGTCCCGCAATACCAGGGCAAATGTGTATTCGCCCGGTATGTTCGGATTGAAAGAACCGGACGGCGGTATCAACAGAAAGCCCGGGCCGCTGGTCGGCATGCTCAAGAATGCCATACCCAAGTTCCAAGAGTCCTGCCAGGCATATTCGGCTTTTGATACTGTCGGCAGCAGAACACTCAGTCGCCCATGGGCAGATTGGTCCGTGCCGGCGCCAGGATCGAAGTCATAAAGCAAGTCCAAGTACATGTGACTTCCGCTCATGTTCAGGGCGTAGAACGCAAAGTTCCACCGCGCGTAGGACGGCTGTGGAGGGGTGCTATAGGTGTCGGCCCCTTTCACGGCGTAAAAATCCCCAGCCCCATTGTTTCCCACGGGTGGGTTGAAGTACCGCTGATGAGCGGTGAGGCCGAGAGTGACGTTGCTGTAGGTGGTGATAGCGACGGCGTGGTTCGGGATGCCCGATCCGCCAAAGGTAGCCTCTGCGAGGGGACCAAACGTGCTGAAGGTGGGAGTGATTGGAGCGGCGCTCAATGTGAGAGCGCCCGCAAACGCTGTGGCGAGGAGTGAGCGGATGACGGATGTCTTCATACGCATCATTTTTGATGAGTTTGGTACTCGGACATAAGCACGTGGCGTGCCGCGAAAGTGCTTCCTGACGGTTCCGCTACTCCCCTCAGCCGTTGTCCGTGCCAACCTACTGGGCGACAGCATGTTGCAATGGATCCTGCGAGGACGCCGGACATCTCGTCTGTCGGGCATGAACCGGACAGGATCCCGTTCGCTCCGGACTGTAAAGTTCTCCGTCAGTTTGGAGTGGAGCTGTGCTCCATCGTCGGCCATGTTCGGGACTTTGATCCGCCACAACATGCTGGATTGCAATCGATTAGAAAAACCGGCTCCCCGCCTCGCGGAAGTGTAAAGAATCCCGACTTCGTTTCTGGATAATCTTACATTCGGTAACGATATAGGAGAGACCAGTGGCGCAGAGGGGACCAAGCTTACGGCTCAACGCACTGGAGCCAAAAGAGTTGAGGCAGCAGTCGGTTCTACCAATGAAGGGTTCGGGTTCAGTGGCGACGGAAGACTGCGCCCCGGCAAGGAAAACATCGGCTTCGAAATCCGTACCGTTCCTGGTTCGACGGTTACCCGCTCTTGACGTCACCCTGCGTGGGCCGTCGGACCCGACCCCCACATGCCCCCGACCACTACCTTGCGCCTCGAGCGATCCCGAGCCTTTATGACCCCGGGGATCTTGGGAAAGCACCACCCAGGGAACGAGACAGGGAAACCAACAGGACACCTCACCGTTTCCCCTCTTGGGGGCGTTTGCTCGGCCTCTCCCTTGGCCCGGGGTGACTTTCCCCGCGGGGGTCGGATTGGGGTGTCCGGGGGATCGAATCAGGGGCTGTGATGGGATCCTTCGCAAGCCACAAGCCCCAAGGGCAGGTTCGATGTCGCCTTTCAACCTTTGGACAAGGTTGAGGGCGCGGAGCAACGCCCTGTGTCCGCAGCACGCGCAGGTGCGGGAAACCACGATTTTCCCGGGAGGTTCGGACCCGGCGCTTTTCAACCGAGTTCGCCCGTGTGGGATCAACGGCGCCTTTGACCTTGCGTCGGTCAAAGGGGATCCCAAGATGGCGGGCCAATGACCAAACTCGAGGTTCAGGGAAACGCGACCAACGGGCAGCGGTGCGATTCGGCCGGCTCCGGCGCCACCGTCCGGGCCCTGTACGACCACTACGTGGTGCCGACCTACGCGCGGCTGGGGGTGGTTTTCACGCGCGGTCAGGGCAGCTATCTGTTCGACGAGCGGGGCCGGAGGTACCTCGACCTGGGCGGCGGTATCGCAGTCAACGCCCTGGGGCACGCGCACCCCGCCATGGTGCAGGCCCTGGAACGGCAGGCGCGGCAGTTGATCCATTGTTCGAACTACTACTACACCGAACCCCAGGGGCAACTGGCGCGGGAGCTGGTTGTCCGCACGGGGCCCGGGAAGGTGTTTTTCTGTAACAGTGGCGCGGAAGCGAACGAAGGACTGTTCAAGCTGGCCCGAAAGTTCGGACACGCCGAGGGTCGGTTCGAGATTCTGACCACGTATCAATCGTTCCATGGTCGCACCCTGGCAGGCATCTCCGCCACTGGCCAGGACAAGGTCAAACAGGGGTTCGAACCCATGGTCCCGGGATTTCGCCATGTGCCTTACAACGACCTTGCCGCAGTGGAGAGGGCCCTGTCTCCGGCCACGGTGGCCGTGTTGATCGAAGGCGTTCAGGGCGAGGGGGGCGTGAATGTCGCGTCGCCGGACTACCTCCTGGGTCTCCGCCGCCTGTGCGACGAACACAAGTTGCTGCTTCTCATGGATGAGGTTCAGTGCGGGTACTTCCGCACCGGTCGGTTCCTGAGCTGGCAGCGCATCCTGGAGGGTGTTCCCGGAGCCGACGGCTTTTTGCCCGACGGCGTGGCCATGGCCAAGGCCCTGGGGGGCGGGTTTCCCATCGGGGCCTTTTGGGTTCGCGACGCTTACGCGGACTTGTTGGGGCCGGGCAGTCACGGCACGACGTTTGGCGGAACCCCCCTGGCGTGTGCAGTCGCGTTGGAAGTGTTGCGCGTGGTGGAAGGTGAAGGGCTGGCCGCGCAGGCGCGGCGAGTGGGGGAGCTGTTGCTGGCCGGCCTGCAGGATCTGGTGTCGCGGTATCCGCGCGTTCTGGCGTCGGCACGGGGGCTGGGGCTCATGCTGGGTCTGCAATTGCAGCCCGAAGTGCCGTCGCTGAGCGGCGAGCCCGGAAAAAGCCCGGCCGCCCGTCTGACCACCATGTTGCTGGAAAGCGGACTTTTGGTGATCCCCGCAGGGACGCACGTCATCCGGTTGTTGCCGGCGTTGAACCTGGGCGAGGACGAGGCCCGTGAAGGCCTGCAACTGCTGGATCGGACCCTCCGGCAGCTGGGCTAGCCCGGTGAACGCGGCTGCGGCGCTTCGGGCTCGGCCGGTTTGACGGCTCGAGGATGAAACCTCCGGTGGATGTCGCGAAGCCGTGAGGCGCCGACGTGGGTGTAGATCTCCGTGGTCTGGATGCTGGCATGCCCGAGCAGCTCTTGGATGACGCGAAGATCGGCCCCATGCTCGAGCAGATGGGTGGCGAAACTGTGCCGGAGCATGTGAGGCGTCAGGGGACGCTGAATACCGGCCTGGCGGGCGCGTTTTTTGATGCGGCGCCAGAGGGTGGTCGCATGAAAGGCCGTGCCGCGGCTGGTGAGAAAGACGGTGCCCGGGGATCGGGGCCGAACCAGCTTCGGGCGACCCAGCTCCAGGTAGCGTTGCAGGGCGGCGACGGCCTTCCGGCCAACCGGGACGACGCGCTCCTTGTTGCCCTTGCCAACCACGCTCAAAAAGCCGCTTTCAAGGTGTAGTTGCTCGAGTCGGAGGGATCGCAACTCGCTCAAGCGCAGACCCGATGCGTAGGCCAGCTCCAGTATGGCTTGATCGCAGAGACTTTCGGGCGTCTCCGGGCCCGGAGGAGGTTGAAGCAGACGCTCGATTTCGTCCAGGGAGAGTGCCTTGGGCAGCCGCATCCAGCGTCGGGGGAGGGCAATATGTTCGGCGAAGTTGCAGGGCAGGTGTCCCTCCCGGACGGCGTACCGGTAGAAAGCCCGCAGAGCGGCAAGGGTCAGGTAGAGGGTTTCACTGCTGAGCGGACGTTGACGCGGGCTCTTGCCCGGGCCGTGCGCGGGACGCTGTCGTTCGTGGTGCAGGAACTGCAACAAGTGCTGGAGCGTGACCTGCCGCCAGTCCTGCAGCTGATGGGCAGCAGCCCAGGCGATAAAACGTCCCAGGGCGTGGGCATAGGTTTTTTGCGTGGCCTCGCTCTGGCCGCGTTCGTGCCGCAGGTGCACCAGAAAATCCTCCACCAGCGCATGCACAATCCGCAGCGTATCACCCGACTGCGGGCGCTGCAGCTGCGAATTGCCAGGAGAGGAGGAGTGTCGGTCGAGGCTCGCCAGGGGGAACCGCGGCTTGCCGCCCTGCGCCCCGGAGCCGGCCAGCTCGGCTGCGGCCCTGTTCCGAACGCCCGGGGCCGAACGGGAGCCGGCTGACCGGCTTTTTTGTCTCGGAACACCTGCGGCAAGAACGAGGTTCACACGGACGACACCGGGTCGTGCATCCGAGCACCCTGGCCCGGCCCTTCTGCGGTTGCAAGAGGATGAGAATGGCGCGGGGCAGGGGAGGGGGACATCGCGCGGCAGGGATGAGATTTGTCGCCGGGACCGCGCCACTCACCGGTGGTGCGGACGGGCGCGGCCTGTAGAACTTTAGCCGAGGCCGAGGCGGACGAAGCTCTCCTCGATCGACCGGGTATCTTGAATGCGTGCCAGCCGTGCGTACAGCCCGTCGGCCGCCAGCAGTTCTTCGTGCGTGCCGCGCTCGACGATTTCGCCCTGGCGCAGGACCAGAATCTGGTGTGCGCGGCGCACGGTGCTGAGCCGGTGAGCGATCACAAAGCTGGTGCGCCCGGCCAGCAGACGGTCCAATGCCTCCTGGATGAGTCGCTCCGTGGCGGTGTCCACACTGGCGGTCGCCTCGTCCAGAATCAGAATGGGCGCATTCTTCAGAAGGGCGCGGGCGATGCTGATCCGTTGTTTTTCCCCCACGCTCAACTTGACGCCGCGTTCGCCCACGCGGGAGTCGTATCCTTCGGGGAGCCGGAGGATGAACTCGTGGCAGTTGGCCGCCCGGGCGGCCGCGATCAGTTCCTCTTCCGAGGCATCCAGACGGCCGTAGAGGATGTTTTCGCGCACGGTGCCGTTGAAGAGAAAAGGCTCCTGGCTCACGATGCTGATATGGGCGCGCAACGAGTCGAGTCGGATGTCCCGGATGTCCTGCCCGTCGATGAGAATCCGCCCCGCGGTGGGCTCATAAAAGGCCGGCAGCAGATGCACCAGCGTGGATTTGCCGGCCCCCGTGGGCCCGACCAGGGCGATCATTTGGCCCGGCTCCGCTCGCAAATGAATGTGGCGCAGAACCGGGCGGCCCCGGGTCACCTGACCGTTCTCGTCCACGGCCGGATAGGAGAAGCAGACATCCTCGTAGATGACCTGACCGCGCACGGGGCGCCGTAGCGTGGCGCGTCGGTCCGCGCGTTCCGGTTCGGCGTCGAGGATATCGAACACGCGCGCTGCCGCCGCTCGGGCGGCCTGCAGCATCTGATTCAGACCGTGCAGGCGTCCAATCGGCTCGTAGAAGAACATGCCGGCATAAAGCATGAAGGCCACGAGCTGGCCGACTTCCATCCGGCCCTGCAGGACCAGTCCGCCGCCCACCCACAGAATCAATCCGATGCCGAGGGCGCCCAGGAACTGCATGCCGGGCCCGTACCAGGCCCAGGCCAGCATGACCACCAGGGTACCCTGGCGGAGGGCATCGGCCCGCGCGGCGAACCGCTGGTCCTCGTGCGCTTCGCGGCCGAAGGCCTTCACCTCCCGGATGCCCTGGAGGTTGTCCATCAACAGGGCATTCATCGCGCTGGCGGCCTCCCGCTGCCTGCGGTATCGCCGATGTGCTGTTAGCGTGTACCAGAGCGCGCCGGCCACCAGCAAAGGGGCCGGTGCCAGTGCCACCAGGGTCAGCGTGGGACTGTAAAGCCACATGAACACCAGGGCGCCAGCGATGCTCAGCAGCGCCACGGTCCCCTGCTCGGTGCCGTCGATCAACAGGCGCTCGACCTGGTTCACGTCCTCGATCACCCGGGTCATGATGTCGCCCGTGGCCCGTTGATCGAACCAGACCACTGGCAGCCGCTGCAGACGCGCATACACCTGGCAGCGCATGTCGAAAATCACGTTCTGTTCGAGCCGGTTGTTGATCCGGATGCGCAGGCTGTTGAAGGCTTCGCGCAGAAAAAAGGCGGCCAACAGCCCGAGCGCCGCCGGCGTGAGCCATTCCCGGCGGCCGGCGCTGATGACCTCGTCAATGAGCAGCCGCGTCAGCTTGGGATAGGCAAGACCCGCGGCCAGCGAAAGCACGGCGCACAGCACCGTGCCCAGCGCCATCGGCCAGTAGGGACGCAGGTACACGGAAACCCGGCGAATCACCTCGCCCGCCGGACGCGGTGCCGAGCGAAAACTCGGATCCGTGTGAGCGCCAAAACCCGGATGCGTGCTCATGCAGGAACGCCTCGCAACGGCCTTCTCAACGCCGCGTGGCCCGGCCGGCAGCAGGCACCGGTCGATCGAGAGCCACGATCCACCGAGATTGCGAACCGACGGAAAGCCGGAGCTGACAACGCTCGTTTCATGGCCACCAGTTTGGGCGAAACCCGGCTGCCCTGCAACCGGACCTCAGGGAACCACGGCTCCAAATTGCGGTTCGGGGAGGGGCCGAATCCTGGTGGGTGTGGGACTCGCAGAATGCTCCTCTGGTCCGTGAGGAAGAAACCCCGACGCCTCGCCTGCGGCCAGGCAGAGAGGAGGACAACCCCAGCAGGTTGTTGCGAGAGGCCTTGTTGGAAACTACGAGCCACGGTTTTTCGAGGAGATCTCCGTGCTTTGGTCCAGAAACGACTCTTGCCGCGGCCTCCTGGTGTTCTTTGACTGGCGGCCGGGACGGAAAAGACGGAGGCGAAGCGGACGTGCCACACACGGCCGAGCCCGTTTCAGGAACGGTGTGTTCCCCAGTCTTCGTTTTTGTCACCACCCCGGAACGGTCGGCTTGCAAAAATGTCCATGATCGGGAAACCGCCATGCTGGAGGTCACCCGCGCTGCAGGCCGGCAAGTTGTATCTGCTGGCTTTTGGCGGACCCTGGCAGAAGTAATTCCACTGGCTGGCCCGCCCGATCTGGAACGCCCACAGGCGACGCGGTCTTGGAAGCGCTGCGCACCGGGCTCCTGCCTCCTCAACGGCGCAGGGAATCTCAGGCCCGTTTGAACGATCTGCTGCGTCATCGCGAAGGCATTGACCCCTGGAGGCGGTTTCTCGCTTCCCTGCGTGCAAGTGTAGGCGCCGGGCGCTCGCGATTGCGAGTGGTTCGCGCGCAGGGGCATGGACCTTGACGGGGAAACCAACCGCCGATTCCAACGCCGGGGCCGCAGTTGCCATTCGATCCGGACCGGTCGCCTCTCGCAGGTCCGACAAGCCGGCACAGCTCCAGCAGGAGCCGGACCAGTGGAATCCCAAAGCCCAATGCCACCTCCAACCCGAGCTGCCTCAGTCCCCCCGCAACTCACAGTTGCGGAACGCTGGCCTCTGGCGGTGTCGACGGACTCCGGCCTTGCGTCGCAGGGTTGCTCGAGCTTAGGGTCTCACCCGCAGTTGGGGAGCCAGAGAGGAAGCGGGGACATCGGAACGGGCGAAGTGAAAGGGACCGGTGCGTGAGGGGGCTGGCCATCGAGACAAGTGTCCGAGCCATGAATCTGATTCGAGGATGTCGAGGGGTTGGTAAAATTGTGCTTCGATTCCGTCTCCCGAGGCTCATCGTGTGGTTGGGATTGTCCGGGGCGTGGCCCTGGCTCGGGACGGCATACGCCAATGTTTATGCCACGCACATTCGGCTTTTCGGCAGCCTGCAGCCGGACTCCGGGGGCACGGTGGAGATCCGTTACGTGCTCAACGAGCCGGCCACCGCAGGTGTAACCATCGAGATTCTCCAGGGAAACGTACCGGTCCGCGTGATGTCCCTGGCCGGCGGTGGCCCGGGCACGATCCGCGGGGAAAACACCGTCGTGTGGGATGGGAGGGACGGGTTCGGTCAACCGGTTTGTTGCGGGAGTTATCGCGTGCGCGTGACCGCGGCCGCGCATGGATTCGAGACCTGGACCCAGACCAGCGACGATTTCAACCTGGGCAATTACGTCTACGCCCCCACGGGCATTGCGGTGCACCGGGATCCGACGAGTCCTTTTTACGGTCGCGTGTTTGTGGCCAATGGCAGGGCGGGTCCGAATGCCGAGTTCATGGAGGGCGATCGGCCCGGCATTTTGAGGTTTCACGCGGACGGATCGCCGGTGGAGGAGGAGGCGTGGACCGATGGGGGCTGGCCCTGGGCTGCGGACGGGACCAGTCCGGGCGACTTGGAGGTCGGTGCCAACGGTTGGCTCTACGTCTGGGATGGGGCGCAACAGCTGTTGCTGCGCTTTGGCCCGGGGGTGTCGTCTGCGAGCCGGCGGGTGGCCTGGGGGCCGGGGAATTCGCCCCAGGCAGGCGCCTCGATGACCCGCTTTGGACTGAGTCCCAGGAGCCAAATGGTCCGCCTGTGGATGGCGCAAGCGGTGACCAGTGCCGGTCCAGGGGTGTACGGGTGGTTCTTGGACGCCGAGGGCGTGGCGGCCGCGAACGATCCGGGGGTGCTGGCCGTGGTGGCTGGTGCAGGTTCGGACCTGACCGTGGCGCCTGCGGATGTGGCGGAGGGAGCCGGGGGTTGGCTGTTTGCGGTACAGGCCAGAACGGCCCTTGGGGATCCGGCGCCGCGCGTACTGGCGTTTTTTTACTGGACCAACGAGCCGGTGGAATTGCGAGAGGCGACCTGGACCGTGGGAGCCGGGGACGACAATCTGCGCGGGGCAACGGCCGTGGCTGTGGATCCGATGGGGCGGTATCTGGCCGTGGCGTTTCGCGGGGTGTTTTCCGGTGGAATCCATCGCGGGGGCCGCGTCATGATCTTCGATGCCGTGACGGGGGAGCCGGTGGCGACTTTGCCCCGGACCGACCAGGCCTACTCGGCCGTTGCCTGGGACGCAGTGGGGAACCTTTACGTGGCCTCTCTGAGTGAATCGGTCTGGCGCGTGTACTCTCCCCCTGGCGGCAATGCGTCCAGCACCCTCTCGATCCAGACGGTGGAGGTGACGGAGCCGTCGCTCCGACCCGTGTTGGAAGCCCTGCGTTATGAAGCCGGCCAGTTATGGCTGGCCCTTCGCGGCCGCACCAACACGAGCTACGTCGTCGAGGGGTCCGCCGACCTGCGTCAGTGGAATGCGGTCGCCACGGTGAATCTGGGATCCAGCCCGCGGCAAGAGTTTGCGGTGCCGGCCCAGCAGCCGCGGCAGTTTTATCGAGCCCGCCCCGGTCCGTAGTGGCCGTTTGGACAGGTCCGGCCGGCCTGCGGCTTCTGCGATCTGGCTTTCATTTCCCAGATGGATGTATCGAGGTCTTTTGGGGATAGGCCCAGGGCGGCGCACGCCGTCTCCAGCAGATGCAACGCGTCCTCTTCCGTAACGCGATGGCCCACTGCCCCGGCCACGAAGCCTTGAAGATGGCGATCGGGCTTGATCGTCGAGGCGCCCAGGAGCATGCGCAGGTATTGGAAACCGACCAGGGCAAATCCACGGATGCCAAGCGCCCGGTGGTCGTGGGGCCCGGCCTGTTCAGCCCAGCGTCGCAGGCTGGCCGCCTGTTCGTCTTCCGCGGTTCCCTTTGCGATGCTGAGCAGGAACTCGACCACACGCCCCAGCGTCTCGGTCCGGCGGGCGTTACGCAGGCGAAGTTCAGCGGCCAGAAAGAGGGCGGGTGTGGGATGGCGCTGAATCAACGCCTGAAGTTGGGCCAGCGTGGTGAGGTCGGGGTGAGCGCGTTGGAACGTTTGAACCCGCGGCGCCACGACCGAGTCATAACGGAGTCCGAGTGAGAGAACGCAGTCAACCACGCGGAACGGGATGGCCATGGACCAGACCGGGTCCTGAGAGGGCTTGATTTGGGGCCTCAGGTTTTCGAGAGCCGCAGTCAGGCGGGCAAGGTCTGCTTCGGTGACGTTGTGCTTCATACGAGCCAGCGAGCTGGACGTTGGCGCTCGACTCGGGCGCTTGAGTTGGCGGGGGTCGTGACCGGCACAGACATGGCCATTGAAGCCCAACGGTCGTTGCCTCCGTTGGGCAGGATCCCTCATCGCCGGGTGACGACCTGTTCCTCCGGTCTATGGACCGGCCATGCCTGCTTCCCAAGCCCCCAAGGGGTATCGGCATCGGGAGGGGGCGAATTGAGCAAATCGGGGCAGCGGCGGAGGTAAGCGCCAGATCGAAAGCTGGAGTTGACCGGACCGAATCGACGGCTGCCCCGGCTCTGCGAAGCACTCGCAATGTCTGGAAACCGATCCGCACGGCCGTGGAGCACGGTTGTCGCCGCAGCATTCAGGTCCGCGACAGGGAGGAGTGCCGCCCGCGATTGCAGCAGCGCCGTTTCAGGGTGGGTGATCCCCGGACGATCGAAGCCACGGGTCGAGCCGGGCGCGCAATTCCGAGGGCGCGTAGGCTGCGGCTGCGGGAATGCGCAGCAACGGAATCCCCGCAGCGGCCAGTGCGGATGCCACGAACTGATCGCGCGCGGCGCGGTGTTTCCAACGGTGCGAGCGATCGTCCAACTCGATCACAGCCACAACGCGAAGCCGGTCCGGGTCGCAAAGAACGAAGTCCACATGCTTGCCGAGGGTCCGATTGAAAGCGCGTCGATTCGCCGGGCGCGAGAGGCCGGGTCTGGGGCGGATCAAGTCGGCCAGCCGGACTTTGGCGAAGACGACGCACCTTCCGCCCAGGACTTGTTGGAGAGCTCCGTAGAAGGATCGCTCGGCAGGGCTGAGCAGCACGGGGACTCGAACGTAGGGCGCATCCAGGGACCGTGAGGGCGGTAGCAGGTGTCGTCGAAGGAGGAAAGCGACGACGGCCAGGGCCAGCACGGCCACAAAAACCGGCAGGGCCGACGAGGTCATGGGCGGGCGTTGCGGCGGTGCTGTTC
>JAOADM010000008.1:0-20562 GCA_026417315.1 Limisphaera sp. | reverse complement strand
GTTCAACCTTCCGGTTGCTGTTTCCGCTTGGACTCGGGTTCGAGAATGGCCAACACGTAGCGGTCGGGGTCGAGATACCGGGCGGCCACAGAGCGAACTTCCTCCAAGGTAACGGCTTCGATGCGCGCGTCTTCGGCGTCGAAGTTCTGGTAGCCGAGGCCGTAGAGCTCGTCCAAGGCAGTCAGTTGTGCCAGGTTTCCGAGTTCCTGGCGGGCGATTTTCTTTTGGCCGAGGAGCTTGGCTTTGGCGCGCTCCAGTTCCTCCGCAGTAACCCCGCGGTCGCGCAGCAGGCGGGCCTCGGCAGCCAGTTCGCGCTCGACGCGGGCCGCCCTGGCCGGCTCGGTTCCGGCGTAAAAGGCGAAGTAGCCCGGGGACAGCCCCATGAAGTTCTGGGCGCCGACGTAGTAGGCCAGGCCGAGTTTTTCCCGGACGCGTAAGAAGAGCCGGGAACCGAGGTCGCTGCAGAGTTCCTGGATCAGTTCGAGGGCGAAACGGTCCTCGCTGTCGAGGCGCACGCCCGGCCAGCCCATGACCAGGACCGCCTGTCGTTTCTCATGGGTTTCGCGGATGCGCTCCGCCTGTTGGGGTGAGCGGGGCGGAGAAAGGTGCAGGCTTGGAAGGGAGGACGCATTGGGCCACCGGCCCAGAACCTTTTCCACGGCTTTGTGCGTAGTGTCCGGATCGATGTGGCCGAAGACGGCCAGCACACAGTTTTGCGGCAGGGTCCATTGGCGATGGAAATCGCGGACGAGGTCGCGGTTGAGCCGGGCGAGGCTGGTCTCGGTGCCGAGGGTATCGAGGCCGTAACCGGCCGAGCCGAACAGACCGCGGCGCAGGGCCAGCAGAGCCCGGGTGAGGAGATCGTCCTTGCGAGCGCGGAGTTTGGCCAGTTGAACCTCGCGCTCGTGCGCGAAGGCCGCTTCGGGAAACGTGGGTTGCAAGAGGACCTCGGCCATGAGTTCCAGGGCCAGGGGGAGATCGTCGTGGAGCACCTCTGCGCTCACACCGAAACTGTTGTTGCCGCTGTAGGTGTCGAGGGAACCGCCCACGGACTCGATGGTGCGCGCGATCTGCTCTGCGGAACGTCTCCGGGTGCCCTTCAGGAGAAGTCGGGCCATGAGGGCGGTCAACCCGTTGGTCTCGGGGGTCTCCGCCAGGACGCCTCCCTGGAAGACCGCCCGCAATTCCACGAAAGGCAGGCGCTGGTCCGGTTTCAGAAGGAGACGCAACCCGTTGGCCAATTCCACCTTTTGAATGGGTTCACTCCGGGTACTGGGGAGGGTGACGGTGGCCCGGGGAACGCGACCCTTGGGCCAGAGGCCGTACAGGGTGCGGTTTTCGGGCACCAAATAGGTGCGGGCCACGCGGAGCAGATCGGCGGGCCGCAGGCGCTGAATGGCTTCCAGGTAGCGCTGGGAAAAGCCCAGATCGTTGGCCAGCAGCCAGCAACCGCCGAGGTCCTGTGCCTGCCCGGCCATGGTTTTGCGCGTGGCCAGCAAAGCCGTGGTGCATTGTTTGACGGCTTTCTGCAGCTCGCTCTCGGTGACCGGACGGTCCTGGAGACGTTGGATCTCGGCGAAGATTACGCGTCGGGCCGAGTCGAGTTTGTCGGGCTCCATGGTGGCGCTGAGGCCAAAGAGCCCCGGAAGGCTGGTGGTGTAGGTCCAGGCATCGATGCTGGTGACCAGCTTCTGCTTTTCGCGGATCTGTTGATACAGCCGGGAACTGCGACCCTGGCCCAGCACGGTCGCCAGGACTTCCAGCGCGGGCAGATCGGGATGACGCGCATCCGGGATATGCCATGCGACGTGGAGGTGGCCCAGTTCGATGGGGGCCTCTTCCAGGATTTCGCGCGGCGCGGTTTGACGGGGTTCCTCGGGGAGGACCTCCGGCGGCAGCGGTTTGGCCCGGGATTGGGCGTATGCCTGCTGGATTTGCTCGAGCACGGCGGCGGCGTCCACGTCGCCCACGACCACGTAGAAGACGTTATTGGGGGCGTATTTTTCGCGATAATAGGCCAGCAGATCCGCACGCCGCACGGCGTTAAAGAGGTCGGGATACCCGATGATGGTGAAACGCAGGGGGCTGCGGGTGTAGGCCACCTCGAACAACCGTTGACTGGACCGGCGATGGGGATCGTCCTGGCACATGTCCATCTCGCGCCGGATGACGTCCTGTTCCTTGGCCAGTTCGGCCGCCGGCAGCGTCGCGTGCTGCATGATGTCGCAGAGGATGTCGAGGGCGACGCGGGTGCCCGAGGAGGGCACATCGATGTAAAAGACCGTACGGTCGAAGGACGTATAGGCGTTGATATAGCCTCCGGCGGCTTGGACCTCTTGATCGATGCGGGAGGCCGGGCGGGTCTTGGTGCCCTTGAAGAGCATGTGCTCCAGCAGATGGGACAGGCCGGCGCCGAGCCATCGACCTTCGTGGACGCTGCCGGACATGCACCAGGCTTGCGCGGACACGACCGGGGCGCTGTGGTCCTCGCGCACGATGATGGTCAGGCCGTTTTCGAGAGAAACGAGTCGAATGTCGGGCGGGACCGCCGGCAAATCGCGGAGGGGCCGGGGCGGGCTGGCCACCAGACGGGTGGATCGGAGAGGGGGAGATTTTCTCACGGAAGCTCCTTCGGCCGTTTCGGATCGGTGGATCCGGCCGGCCCTGCTTTTAAGAGAGATGCCCGCCGGCAGGGAGCGGCCCGGATTGCGCCGGGGCTGGACGACGAGTGGGGCTCGTGCACGGTCAGTGGCCGGCGGAGGCGGTTCTGCGTTCCTTTTCCCAGGCCGCCTGTTTGCTGGGCGGCAGGAAGGGCTTACGGAAGGCCTCTTCGAAGTCGTAGCCGTTCTCGAAGTCGGCCCGGCTGTCCTGTTCGGTTTTGGCCAGAATGCCCGCGTCCACCATGTTGAAAACGATTTCGCCGAAGTCGCGGCAGGAACGGATGTTCCATTCTTCGAACACGGTCAGTGCCATGGGACCGAACTGCTCGATGGCGTAAGCCCGAATGCCGGCCAGGAGTTCCTGCCCGGTGACGTGGCGCAGTCGGCCGCGCTGACCGCGGCTGACCATTTTCTGGGTGTACTCCAGGGCTTCGCGAACGAAATGGTAGGCATCCCGCGGATACCGCGGGTCTTGAGCCACGATCCGATCCAGTGCCTGTTCCAATGCCACTTCGTGCATAGTGTCAGGGGCGGGTCGGCTCAACCCACGCCGGTTCGGGTGGAGGTCGGGTTTGCCGCAGGGTGCGGACGGCCCATCCCACCAGCAGCAGGCCCAGGATGACGCACAGGACCTGTTGTTCCCGGCGGGTCAAGCGCCACATACCGCTTAACCATAGCGAAGGGATCAGCTCACCGCAATGTTGACGAGGCGACCGGGCACGACGATGACCTTGCGAACGGTTTTCCCGGCCAGGTAGGGCTGCGCCTTTTCGGCGGCCAATGCGGCTTTTTCAACGGTGGCGGCATCCGCATCGCGGGGCACGCGAATTACGTCGCGGACACGCCCGTTGACCTGCACGGCCATTTCGATGGTCTCTTCGATCAACAGGGCGGGGTCGTAGGCCGGCCACGGTTCGTAGGTCAGGCAGGGTACGGGCGCGGCGGGCGCAAAGGTGCGGTGCCACAACGCCCACAGTTCCTCGGCCAGATGTGGCGCAAAGGGAGCCAGCAGTTGGAGGAACGTCCGCAGGGTGCGGGCCGGACGCACCTCCCAGGTGGAAGCGGTGTTGGTGAAGATCATCATGGCGGAGATGGCCGTGTTGAAGCGGAGCGCCTCGAGATCCTCGGTGACCTTCTTGATGCAGGCGTGGAGGGCCCTGGCCTGGGCGGCGTCGGCTTCCACGTCGCGGATGGAAGGGTGCATTCGCAATTGCGTCAACAGGCCCTCCTGCTGCTCCGCCGGAGTCACGGTGAGGGCCTGCTCCAGTTCGGTTTCACTGGCCTCGTCCACGAAGAGTCGCCAGACGCGGCCCAGAAACCGGTACACGCCTTCGACGCCCTTGGTGCTCCAGGGCTTGGTGTCCTGGAGCGGGCCCATGAACATCTCGTACAATCGAAAGGCATCGGCGCCGTACTGGGCCAGGATGTCGTCGGGATTGACCACGTTGCCGCGTGATTTGGACATTTTCTGGCCGTCCTCCCCGAGGATGAGTCCCTGGTTGACCAGTTTGTAAAACGGCTCGGGTGTGGACACGTGGCCCAGGTCGTAGAGGACCTTGTGCCAGAAGCGGGCGTAGAGCAGGTGGAGCACGGCGTGCTCGGTGCCACCCACGTAAAGGTCCACTCCGGGGGTCCGGCCTTCGGCGGGATCGCTGCCCATCCAGTAGCGCTCGGCCGTCGGATCCACAAAACGCTGGCTGTTCCGAGGGTCCAGGTAGCGCAGGTAGTACCAGCAACTGCCGGCCCACTGGGGCATGGTGTTCGTCTCACGACGGCCGCCGTCGGGCAGCTCCACCCAGTCCCGCGCGCGGGCCAGCGGCGGCTGGCCGTCCGGGGTGGGTTTGTAATCGTCCAGTTGCGGGGGCAGGACCGGGAGCTCCGATTCCGGGACGGCCTCGTGATACCATTCTCCGCGGGGGTCCTGACGCCAGACGATGGGGAACGGTTCGCCCCAGTAGCGCTGGCGGCTGAAGAGCCAGTCCCGCAGCTTGTACTGGACGGTCCGGCGGCCCAGGCCCTTGTTTTCCAGCCATTCGACGATGCGTCGTTTGGCTTCCGGTGTGGGCAGGCCGTCCAGGCAGATGTCGGGACCCCGGGAGTTGACGGCCACGCCGTCGCCGACGAACCCGCGCCAGTCGGTGCTGTCATCCGGCGGTCGGACCACCTGCACAATGGGCAGGCCGAATTTTTGCGCGAACTCCAGGTCGCGCGTATCGTGGGCGGGCACGGCCATGATGGCTCCGGTGCCATAACTGAGCAGCACGTAATCGGCGATCCAGATCGGAATTCGACGGCCGTTGACCGGGTTGATGGCGTGGGCGCCGGTAAAGACGCCGGTTTTTTCGCGAGCCAGGTCCGTGCGTTCCAGATCCGATTTGCGCTGGACTTCCGCCTGGTAGGCTTCCACGGCGGCGCGTTGTTCGGGGCGGGTGATCCGGGGCACCAATGGATGTTCCGGCGCCAGGACCATGTACGTGGCCCCGAACAGCGTGTCGGGTCGGGTCGTGAACACGCGTAACTGACGTTCGTGGGGCGGCAGGTCCGGATCGTCGATCGTAAACACGACCTCTGCGCCTTCGCTGCGGCCGATCCAGTTGCGCTGCATTTCCTTGAGCGAGGGGCTCCAGTCGATCAGGTCCAGGTCCTCGAGCAGGCGATCGGCATAGGCGGTGATGCGGAGCATCCACTGGCGCATGGGCCGGCGAACGACGGGGTGGCCCCCCACTTCGCTGCGGCCGTTGACCACCTCCTCGTTGGCCAACACGGTTCCCAGGGCGGGGCACCACCAGACCGGAGCTTCGGCCACGTAGGCCAGCCGACGGGCGTCGCGGTAGGCGCGACGTCGTGCTTCCAGTTCCGGGTCAGCCCGCTGCCCGGGAGGCAGCTCCAGTTCCGGTGGATAGCGCAAGGTGTGGATGGGCTCGGCCCGCCGTGTCTCCGGATTGAACCAGGAGTTGTAAATCTGAAGGAAAATCCACTGCGTCCAGCGAAAGTACGCCGGATCGGTCGTGTCCACCTCGCGGGTCCAATCATAGCTGAACCCGAGGCTTTTGATCTGGCGACGGAAGGTGGCGATGTTGCGCTCGGTGGTGATGCGCGGGTGCTGCCCGGTTTTCAGGGCGTATTGTTCCGCAGGCAGACCGAAGGCGTCCCAGCCCATGGGATGCAATACGTGCAGGCCCTGGGCGCGACGGTACCGCGCCAGGATGTCGGTGGCGGTGTAGCCTTCCGGATGGCCCACGTGCAAGCCGGCCCCGGACGGGTAGGGGAACATGTCCAGGATGTAATACTTGCGCGGGAGCTGATGGCCATTGACCCGGCCGGCCAGGCCGTGTCGGCGCGCGAAGGGATGGTCGGCAGGGATCTCCTCGCCCGGATTGAAGGCGCGGAAGGTGCCGGTCTGCTCCCAAATCCGTTGCCATTTGGGCTCGATGAGATGGAACGGATACAGTTTACGCACGTTACCCATACAGGGGCCGCAGTTTGGTCAAGGGCAAGGAGCGGGGCAACGGCAGAATTGGCATGGGGGCGGCCGGGCCTGTCATGCGGAAGAATTCGGGGCCGCGGCCGGCCCGCGAATCTCTTTTCCCAAGCGACAGCGTCCCTGCCTCCGCTGCGCTTGCTTTGGTTCGCAGCACATGCCGCCTTCGTATCGGGATGGAGAAGACACAAGCCCGCGCCCGGTTCGGATCCCGGACTCGGCCGCGCGACCGATGGGTTGAAGCGCTTTGCGGTGCATGCAGGTGCGGTCCTTCCCGGACTTTCAGGCGCGGCCTTTTCCACCCGGCCCGGGCATGCGTCACAACTGTACGGCCCCGGCCAGGCAGTCGTCAGGCGGGCTCGGGTTTTGTCCCCAATTCATGCCACATGACGAACGGATGCGCTTCGCTTAGTCAGACAGTGAGAGTTCAGGAGCCGTGGAAGCATGGCTGTAACGCGCAAAACGCGAACCGTGCGGCGAACCATGCGGATTGACTTCCGCACCGTGCATTTGCCCGAAGAATACGATCGTCGGAAGCCGAGCCAGACCCGCGCTGCGCGAGAGGGTAATTGTCACCGTCTTCAACGACTTTTTTGCGGTTTTGTCCTCAACCAACCATGTCGAATCCCTCTCTCGGCAACCATGTTGCCAACCCGACCCGGCAAAGCGGGCCGGTGAATCATGGGGACCGGCCCCCGGGACGGGCATGTGAACTCTGAGGGATTCGACGAGGATGCAGGACGGGGTGACAGACGACCGGGCCAGTCTGTCACCCCACACTTCTCCGAGTTGAACGAGCCGGCCTCGGGATGTTCGGGGCCGGCCGTTTTACTCTGCTCCCGTGGACTGCCCGAACCTCCGGTGGCCGGAGCCGACGTGAATTGGCCCCGGAGCCCTTGATGGGGTCCGGGAAGAGCGACTTGTCCCGGCGCGTCCGGTTGCGGAAACTTCTCGCTGTGCAAGTGAGGCTGGAGTTCGTGCATCGGTTGCGCCGCGTCGGTTGCTTCGGTCCCCTGGCACTGGGTTTGGGCCTTTTGCTCGCGGGGTGCACCGCATGCGCCGGCCGGCGGCAATCCGCGGGGTGGACGCGATTCGAGTTTTCCGAGCCACAGATGGGCATGGAATTCCGCGTGGTGTTGTACGCACCCGACGCCGGCACTGCGCGTCATGCGGTCAACGCGATGTACCGTCGAGTAACGGAGCTGAACCTGATTCTGAGCGACTACGAGGAGGACAGCGAGCTGACCCAGCTCAATCGGACCGCGGGCTCGGGTCGTGCGGTGCGTGTGAGTCCGGATCTGTGGCGGGTCCTGGAGGAGGGACAAGAATGGGCGCAGCGCACGCACGGTGCCTTCGACATGACGGTGGGACCGGTGGTCCAGCTGTGGCGGAGAGCGCGGCGTCAGCACGAGCTGCCTTCTCGAGACCGATTGGAACGGGCTCGCGCGGCCGTGGGATACGCATACCTGGAGCTGGACCCGCCACGGCGCGCCGTCCGCTTGACTCGACCGGGGATGCGGCTGGATCTGGGCGGGATTGCAAAAGGGTACGTGCTGGATGAGGCGGTCCGGGTGCTGGAGCGGCACGGGCTGCGACGGGTCCTGCTGCAGGCCGGCGGTGATCTGGTCGTGGGCGATCCCCCGCCGGGGCGACCCGCCTGGCGGGTGGAGACGAGTTCCGCGAGCGGACCGGGCGCCCCACCGGCCCAATCCCTGCTGCTGCGGCGTTGCGCCCTGGCCACCTCGGGCGATCTGTTCCAATATGTGGAGATCGATGGAGTCCGATACTCGCACATCGTCGACCCGCGGACCGGGTTGGGGTTGACGGATCACAGCCAGGTTTCCGTGATTGCGCGTCGGGGTATGACGGCCGATGCGCTGGCGACTGCGCTGAGCGTGCTGGGCCCGTCAGACGGAATCGCGTTGGTGGAGGACACGTCCGGAGCGGCCGCCCGAGTGGTCCGGAAGGTGTCGGGTCGGTGGGAGATTTGGGAGAGCCGCCGCTGGGCACGTTATCCCGTACCAGCGGGACCGCCCCCGAGTTCTGCCGAAGCGGCGCTGGGCCGGCTTTCGCCCGCCTCCCAGGGTTCCTGTTGCCGCCCGGCGTGTTCCTGCTTACGTTGGGCGGGTGAGGCAAAGGATGGACGGAGGCATGCCGGGCTTCGACGCCCAACCGGCCGAGGTAGTGCCCGGAGCGGATCGAGACTGGCCCTGCGTTTGCTCTGTTCTGACCCGTGGCGCCCATGGGCGGGATGAAGAAGATCCTGGTGATTGATGACGAACCCGGACTCCGGGAAATGGTCCATGCGGTCCTGACCCGACGCGGGTTTGCTGTCATCGAGGCACCCGATGGCAGGGAAGGGGTGGCGTTGGCCCGGCAGCAGCAACCGGATCTCATTCTCTGCGACATCAACATGCAACACATGAACGGGTACCTCACGCTGGCGGCGTTGCGGGAAGATCCGGCCACCGCCGCCATCCCGTTCATTCTCATGACGGGGTATGCGGATCCCGCCGGCATGCGGTACGGCATGGAGCTTGGCGCGGATGATTATCTGCCGAAGCCCTTCACTCCGGAACAACTTCACGCGGCGGTGGAGGCCCGCCTCCGTAAGGCCCAACAAATCCGGGAAGCGGCCGAGCGCAAGCTGGCCGATTTACGGGACAGCATCAGCCTTGCGCTGCCGCATGAATTGCGCACGCCGCTCAACGGCATCCTGGCCTACGGCGAGTTGCTCAGCAGCGAAGCGGCCTCGCTGCAACCGGAAGAAGTGGCCGAAATGGGCCAGGTCATCGCCGAGTCGGGCCGACGTCTCATGCGGTTGGTGGAGAACTTCCTCATTTACGCCCAGCTGGAATTGCTCGGCACGGATACGGAACGAGCGGCGGCCCTGCGGCAGAAGCGGACGGAACAGGCGCACCTGATCGTGGAAACGCGGGCGCGCGAAATGGCCAACGAGTTCGGACGGTTGGAGGATTTGCGGTTGGAACTCCAACCCGGGGTGGTGCCGATGGCGGAGGAATATGTGGCACGCATGGTGGAGGAGCTGGTGGGCAACGCGTTCAAGTTTTCGAAGAAGGGCACCGAAGTCACCGTGCGCCTGGAGAGCACTGCCCAGGGCTGCTGGCTGCGCGTGAAAGATCAGGGCTGCGGAATGACGCCGGAACAGTTGTCCCGTATTGGCGCCTACGTGCAGTTCAACCGCAAGGTGCGCGAGCAGCAGGGGCTGGGGCTGGGCTTGACCATCTGCCGGCGGTTGGCCGAGGTCCACGGCGGCGCCCTCACCGTGGAGAGCGAGCCCGGCGTCGGAACCACGGTGAGCGTACAATGGCCGACGTCGGAAGCCGCAACGCACTCGCAAGCGCTCTGACCGACGCCCGACTGCCGAGGGCCCCGCTTCCCCATGGCCGGATCGGGTGACTGCCGCCCCGCCCAACGACAGGCGATGCGTCGCCGCGGAGAACGGGCACGCGCGTTCCCTCCCGATCCTCGCCGGCCCATACCCGGGCGGGCGCCGGAAAGGCAAGGCGGCCCCGGGGACTCGGACAGTCTGCCGGAGGACTCGGGCTTTCGCAGATTGCCCCTCGCATCTTCCAGGGAAGTTGTGTGCCTTTTGCCGGTAAAATGAGTTCCCCTCCCGCCAGCCGGGCACCTTCGCAACCGGCGCGTTGCCGCGTGGCGGGTCAGCTTTCTGCCGTCGAGTGGCCGGCCACGGAACGACGCCCGACCCGCAATTGCCGGGGCCGCCTGCGGGTGGGACCGCCGTCCCAGCGATCCACGATGCGCTGCATGGCCTCTTCCTGTTGCTCGATGGATTCCACCAACTTGAACTGGGTCCGACACCGATCGAGGTTGTGACCGGGCCGGTGGATGCGGAAGTACATGTCGCCGGTGAGGAAATCGGTCAGGAACCGGAGTCCCGTTTCGAACGTGATCAGTTTTCCGGCAAACGGCAAAAGCCGGCGCTCGGTCGGGGTGAGAAACGCGCCTGCGGCGCTCAAATAACCTGCGACGAGCTTCTCGAAGACCGGAAGCTGCATGCGGACTTTGCTCAGATCCCGCTCGTCTTCCAGGGTCGGACTCGTCGTGGTTCGGACCATGTCGCCGAAGTCGTACAGCGCACATCCCGGCATCACCGTGTCCAGATCCACCACGCACATCGCTTCCCCGGTGGCCACATCCATGAGCACGTTGTTGAACTTGGTGTCGTTGTGGGTGATGCGCTCGGGAATGCGGCCGCGCGCCATGGCGTCCAGAATGACCCCGGTGATGGACTCGCGGCGCAGGGCAAACTCGATCTCGGCGCGGGCCTCCCGGGCGCGATTGGCCGGGTCTTTCTCCACGGCCTCCAAGAAGGCCGCGAACCGCTTGCGAGTGTTGTGGAAATCGGGAATCGTCTCGTGCAGCCGGGGCCCGGGCAGATCCACCAACAGTTGCTGAAACTCTCCGAATGCGCGACCCGCCTCGAAGGCTTGCCCGGGAGATTGCACGGCCTCGAACGTCTGAACTCCCTCGATGAACAGGAAGGTCCGCCAGTAATCGCCGTTCCGATCCACGTAATAGGGCCGACCGTCCCGGGCCGGAACGATGGTCAAACACCGGCGGGTGATCTGCGACACTCCGCGGGCCTCCAGCTTCTGGCGCAGATGGCGGCAGACCCGTTCCAGGTTCTCCATGACCGCCGGCGGATCCTTGAACACGTGCCGATTGATCTTCTGATGCACGTACCGGACCCGGGTGCCGCCCTGATCGTACGTGGCCGAGTAGGTTTCGTTGATGTGGCCGATCTTGCAGGTTTCGGCATGAAGGATTTCTCCGTAAATCTGGAACTGCCGCGAGATCTCCTGCAATTGCTGCTCTTCGTAGACGGGCATAGCTTGCAATCGCCTCCCAGGTTGCCGCACGCCCCGCACCGTTGGCAACGGCAAAGGCGAGCAGCATGCATGTGAGGCGGGCGCAACGAGGCCGCATGGCGAACCTCCGGCCCGGGCGACCGCTTTCCCCAGGCCCACCCCGGGAAAGGATTGCGCGGTTTCCAACCGGCCGGATCCCGGCACCGCCGGGCACCACCCGGCGCCTCGAAGCGACAGGCAGGTGGTGCCGCGGCCCACACAGGGATCGGTGGTCGGCTCCGGATCCAACGAACGGGCTTTGTGTCGGCGCATGGAAGACTTGACGGCCGGGGCCGAACCGGGTGGCGTGGTGCTCGGCAGGAGCGATCCCACCAGGGCGTCGTTCCAGCGCATCGAGGGAACATCATGATTCCGACGGAACAGGCTGCTTGGGCCACAGAAATCGAGCGGCATCTCTTTGAACACATCCTGCCCTTTTGGGCCGGCCCGGCCATGGAACCCGAGGGCAGGGGTTGGCACAGCTGGCTGACTCATGACTTGAAACCGGATCCGTCCCGGCCGCGGGGCCTGGTCCTCAACACACGCATCCTTTGGACCTTTGCGGCCGTACATGACCGTCGACCCGAAGCGCTTTTCCATGACCGGGCGGAGGTTGCGTTGAGGTGGGTTCGGGACCGGTTTTGGGACGCCGAGCACGGGGGCGCGTTCTGGCATCTGGATGCCGCGGGGCGGGTGCGGAACGACACCAAACAGATCTACGGCCAGGCCTTCGCCGTGTACGCGATGACGCAGTATCATCTTGCCTTTTATGCGCCGGAGGTGCTCGAGCAGGCCCGCACGCTCTACCGGCTCGTGGATCGCCACGCCCGGGATGGGCGCCACGGAGGGTATTATGAGGCTTTCACGCGCGACTGGTCCGCGCGGGCCGTGTCCCTGGTGGGCGGACAGGAACTCGGCGCGGCCAAGTCGATGAACACGAATCTGCACGTGCTCGAGGCGTGGACGACGCTTTACCAGGCCTGGCCGGAGCCGGAGCTGGCGTCGCGCCTGCGGGAGTTGCTGGTGCTCTTTTTGGAAAAGATTCTCAATCGACGCACCGGCCATCTGGAACACTATTTCGCGGAGGACTGGCGCGTGCTGTCGGACAGCTACACCTACGGTCACGACATCGAAGCCAGTTGGCTCTTGTGCGAGGCGGCTGAGGCCCTGGGCGATGCGGAGTTGCGGAAGCGGGCCGGGGCGGCTGCGGTTCAAATGGCCGCGGCGGTTGAGTCCGAGGCGCTGGGGCGGGACGGAGGCGTGGCCTACGAGGGGCGGGAGGGCCGCGTGATCCACGCCCACCGGGATTGGTGGGTCCAGGCAGAGGCACTGGTCGGTTTCCTCCATGCCTGGCGCATTTCGGGACACGAGCGCTACTTCCAGGCGGCGCGGCGGGTGTGGGCCTTCATTCGCGACAGGGTGGCCGACGCCGAGTACGGGGATTGGCATTGGCGGCTGGACCCCGCGGGACGTCCGGACCGATCCCAACCGAAAGTCAGCGAGTGGAAGGGACCGTACCATTCCGCACGGGCCTGCCTGGAGGCGGTCCGGAGGCTGACGCAGCCTCACGGGGTGTCGTGATTTCTGATGACATGACAGCGGCACGGCGTGACCTAAACTGGGGTCTGCCAAATCGCAACCGAACGGTACGATTATGAGAACCCGCATCACAACGCTCGCCGGTTTGCTCGCGACAAGTGTCGTTCTGCAGGCGCAACCCCAACTCCTCTACACTTTCGATTCCGGGGTGGAGGGGTTCCAAAACGTGGTGTGGCGTCCCAGCGACCCGGCCGGTTGGGCCGGCGGCGCGACCATCCAGCAGAACCACACTGCCGGGGGTTGGCAGAATCTGCTCACCAAGGAGTTCAGTTGGGGGCCGGGCGGGGGTTCGGACAATCAGCAACTGACGATGCAGGCCATCGTCAATTACGGTTCGCTGGCACGGATCAGCTTCGATGTCATGGTGGATGGCAAGAGCTTTCCCCCGGATGCCTCGGGTTGGTTTCAGCTCACGATTGTGGGCAACAGCGACGGATCCGCGGGGTGGACGCAGCGGGAAAATCAGTTCACCCCCACTGGCTGGCACAATGCCAACGACAATACTTTGATCACGCTGCACGTTGACCAGGAGGTTTCGTGGCTCGGCTGGGAGCCGGGCGACACGTGGTTCCAGCTCTGGACCGGGGCCAATTCGGACTCGGCCTTTCCGGTGAACTTCTATCTGGACAACGTCCGGATTTATGTTGTCCCGGAGCCGGGCATGCTGGCGCTTTTTGGGTTGGGCGTCGGCATGCTCCTGCTCCGCCGAGGTCGCTGAGAGGGTCGCCTGATTCTCAAGGGCCGGGCCGCTCCGGGTCTCCGGAGCGGCCCCTGCTTTATGGGAAATGGGATGACCGGTTGAGCCGGAGCCCTCACTGGAAACGCCAGCAGCGGGGTCCGCGCTCTCGGTCGATTGCATCAGTCGGCAGCGGCGACAAGCAGGGGCGGGGTGGTCAGAAATGCGCCGGTGCTGTGGGCTCAGAAGCGGCAGTCCTTTTCGAGCGCTGCCGCAAGCCGCCGGAGATACTCATCGCGCGGAATCTCGGTGGCCCCCAGGAGACGAGTGACCGGCGTGAGCATCTGGGTGTCGAACAGTACATAGCCCTGTTGCCGCAGATGCTCCAGCAGATGCACCAGCGCCACTTTCGAAGCGTTGCTGACGCGATGGAACATCGACTCCCCGGCAAAGAACCCTCCCAGGGCCACGCCGTAGATCCCGCCGACGAGCTGGCCATCCAACCACACTTCCACGCTGTGCGCATATCCCAGTCGGTGCAGGGTGGTGTACGCCTGGATGAACGCGGGTGTGACCCAGCTTTCTTCCCGCCCCGGCGCCGGTGCGGCACAACCTTCCATGACCTGGCGAAAGGCGCGATCGTGGGTGAGCTGGAAGGGGACCTGACGCATGACCTTGCGCAGGCTGCGCGGCACGTGCACCCGATCGAACTCGAAAATCCCGCGCGGGTCCGGAGACCACCATGTGATGGGGTTGTCGGTCCATGGAAAGATTCCGCTGCGATAGGCCAGCAACAGGCGCTGGGGCGAAAAATCGCCGCCAATGGCCACCAGGCCCTCCGGTGGGGCCGTACGGGGGTCGGGAAACCAGAGCCGCTCCCCGAGCAACGTGGGCAGTGGACGCCAGGTGCGCATGGACGAGTCCTTCGCGAGACCAAATCAGGGAGCCGGGCCCTGTTGCACCTCCTGTAACAGGCTGATTTCAAACCAGCCCGCCAGCTCCATCGTGGCCGCGTGGTGTGCCTTCTCCGGGTCGGAGGGGAGCTTGTCCGGCAGGGGATCGGGACAGCCCAGGGCAATCCAGCTGCCCACGCGCACGTCGTTCAGTACCTGCAACAGGGTTTCCAGGTCACCGGGTCGGAGGTGGAGGACCCAGCCCTGGGGCTGGCGTTGCAAGACCTCCGGGTTTTCCAACAGCTGCAGGATTTGCCGGCGCGTGGCGGCTCGTTGCTCAGCCAGTGCCTCGGCCAGCAGGGTTTGGATCTCGGTGGACTCGGGATCTTCCGAGGCGACCGCCCGGTGACGCACGTGCGCGGGGGGAACACAGGGATAGGCCTTCACCAGATCCAGCAGCACGACTCGCTCGGTGGCCGACAACCGGAACGTCATCCGGTCCCCGTCAGTGCGGATCAATTTCATTCGGCGCGCTCCAGCGTGGCGTGGAGATTGTAGTGTTGAAGTTGATGAACGTAATGCTCGGCCTTTTCGAGCGTTTCCCGCGTCAACACGCTGCGGCCCTGGTGATGAACCTGCAGCATGTGGAACTCGGCCTTGTGCCGTGGCCACCCGAACACCACCTGAAACACGTGGGTGACATAATCCATGTAGTTGACCGGGTCGTTCCAGCAGACGACCAGCCAGCCGGGATCGAGCTCCGACTTCGGGCGGTCGGAGACATCCGGCTCCAGATCCGGTTTGGACGTGGTATCCGCCGCGTGTGTCATCGCTTGTAACCATAGGACCGGCGGGAAGGTTTGTCGAGGGACCCGACCGGCCGATGGATCCGGGGGCAGATGACCCCCAGCAGGCCCGTTCCCCATTTCCCGGGGCGAAGGATCTCTCCGCCACCCAGGTGCTGGGGGCCGCCGGGTGGGGAGTCGACTCTGCACGGGTCTCCCATACGCGCCGGGGCTGCGACGACCGGGATTGTCGCGCCGGGACGGAGCCGGCGGCCGGCGCCCTTCGGAGGCAATCGAGACGTGTTTTCGGGCGAGCCATACCGCCGGCAGCGCGTGGCCCGGGCAGAAGGCAAGGGAGGCGCATCGGCCATCTCCAGGGCGACACAGACACAGCGGCGCGCCGGCCGGCCGGGTTGTCACGGATGCCCACGCGAATGGGGAATCGGATGCCGGAACTCCAGCCCGAGCAGGCAAACGTCATCCTCGAAACTGCCGGTTTCACTGAAGTTCTGTGCCTCGGCCAGCAGGGCATCGAACAGCTGGGCCGTCGGCTGATGCAGGCGGGCCTGGATGGCCGTCTCGAGCAGCTCGGTGGAGTAGAGCTGCTGGGCTGCGTTGTGCAGCTCGTACAAACCGTCCGTGTAAAGCATCACCAGGTCGTGCGGTTCCAGGGCAACTTCCGCACTCTGGTAGGTCACCGACTTCAGGAGACCCAATGCAGGCTGGGGCGCCGCGGCCGGCCAGGGGAGCAGGCGCACCTCGCCGGCGGCCCGCCGAATGTGGAAGGGGCGCGGATGTCCGGCATTTGCGTAGCGCAACAGGCCCGTCTCGGCGTTGGCCGTCAGGCAGCACGCCGTGGTCATCAAGCCCGTGTCGTCGTGACGCAGGATCGTAAGCAGCTCCTGATTCAGGCGGGTGAGCAGCATTCCCGGGTCGCCCGCCAGGGGTTTGAGCTCCTCCAACAGGGCACGGATGACCGCGGTTACCAGCGCTGAACGCACGCCGTGGCCCGCCACGTCGCAGAGAAACACCGCCGCTTCGACCTCGGAAAGGGCCGCAATGTGGAAGAAGTCGCCTCCCACCTCCCCCGCCGGCCGATACCGTTGCGTGAAGTGAAACGCACTGTCGGCCGGCGACGCGCCGGAGGGGAAGACCGGGTGATGCTGGGGCAGCAGCGCCAGCTGCACCTCACTGGCCATGCGAAGTTCCTCGGCCATCTGCAGGTTCTTCCGCTGCAGTTCGGCCTGGCTCCGCGCCAACTCTTCATTGGCCTGGCGGATGCGTTGTTCGGCCAGTCGTTCCTGGGTGATGTCCCAGAAAATACCCTGCAGGCCGATGATCTGATTATGGGCGCCGCGGAGCGGCGTCTTGATGACCTGCACGATCATTTTCTCCCCGGCGGGGGTTTGATGTTCCTCCACCAGTTTCAGGGTCTGGCCCGTGGCGAGGACGCGGGCGTCATCGCGCTGGTATTTGCTGGCCAGCTCGGGCGGGAACAGGTCGTAGTCCGTCTTGCCGACAATGGCTTCCAGGGGACGGCCCACCGTGCGGCAGAACTGCTGGTTGGCGAAGGTGAACCGGCCCTGCACGTCCTTCCGGAAAATGTTCTGCGGAATGGTCTCGACCAGGGAGTGGTAGAGGGCCTCGGAATTGCGGAGGCGTTCCTCGGCGTTGCGACGCTCGGTGATGTCCCGCACCGTGCCCTCGTAATAGAGGAGCTTGCCGGATGCGTCGCGAACCGCGCGGCAGTTCTCGCTGATCCAGATGATGCGACCGTCGCGGCGAAACACCGCGGATTCGAAGTTGGTGAGCACCTCGTGCTCCTCCATCAGGCGCATGAACTCCTCCCGGCGCCCGGGCTGCACGTAGAGCGTGTCGCCGATATTGGTGATGCTGCGGATCAACTCCTCGGGACTGGAATAGCCGTAGAGGCGCGCGAGGGCCCGATTCGCCATGAGATAGCGGCCCTCCGGCGTGGTCCGAAAAACGCCCTCCGTGAGATGATCGAACATCTCGCGATACCGCGCCTCGGCATCCAGCAAGGCCATCTCGGCGGCGTGCCGCTCCATGGCATAACGGAGAGCGCGCCGCAACCACCGCGCGTCGAGCTGGCCGTGGACGAGGTAGTCCTGGGCCCCGGCGTGGACCACCTCGACCGCCAGGGCTTCGTCGTCCACGTGGCCCATCACCACCACGGGCACGCGCGGTGCCGCCTGCCTGAGGAACGGGAGGTTGGCCAGTCCCGCGCCCTCCGGCAGGAAGAACTCCAACAGCACCACGTCGAAGCGATCGGTGCCCAACCGCCGCACGCCCTCGGCCAACGAAGAAACCACCACCACCTCCGGTGGCGTCTCCCAGCCCTGTTCGAGCAGGGGACGCAGCCTCCCGACCGTGGTCGGGTCGTGCTCGATCACCAGAATGCGCAACGGTTGTTCCGGCATGTGGAGAGATCCTCCCGGCCCGGCGCTTCATGTCGCATGCGCCGGGTCACGGAAAACATGTCAGCCCGTCGGAGTCGCCGCAAGCGGTTTGCCCTGATCCCATCGCGACGGATTTCAAGGTTTTGGACGCCCCGGAAAGCGCGGGGGCGTTTCGGACGTCCTCGGCATGGGACAGCCCCGCGGAACCGGCATTTGCCGGGGATTCTTGAGTCCCGGGGGCCAAAGGCTGCCCACGCGTCCACACTTTCTACGTCCGCCGACCATCCACGGGACATGGGTGCGGGGCGCTGTTCAGCTGCCCGGATGCCGGGGGCGGTGCTTCAGGAGGACGGCGTATTGCCGCCACCGTTCATGGATTCCACCGGTCCCGGCCCAATACACAGAACGCGCACGTGGCGGTCCAACTCGAGGCCGAGTCGCTGGACATTTCGATACCGGGCCGCGGGCAGATCGCTGCGCATGGGGTCGTAGACGGTGACCTCGGGCCACGCGCGGTCGAAGCGAACCTGGATTTCGTCCGACCCGTGAACCCGTTCGTTCCACAAAATGAGGATCCATGTGCCGTCCCGCCTTCGCAGCAACAGGTCGTGCAGGGTGTCGGGTTGGGGTTCGAGAACATACGCCAGAGGAGCGACATGACCCCGGATGGGGGCACCGGGCTTGTCGGCCAGCAGCCTCGTCAACCGATGCAGGTAGACGGCAGCGGGTCGCGGACGATGGTCGGGTCGGTAAAAACCAAACTGTTGATTGCCGGCTTCGTCGGTTCGGTCCCGCAGCAAATACACGGCGGTGTGCGTCCAGCCGCGCTTGAACTGGGCCAGGTACATCGTCAGCAGATGCCATCCGTGGATCTCTTCGCTGACCTCGCCGCCAACGGCGACGCCGGTCTCGGTGGTCACGCGCGGGAGGGTCTGCAGCTCCGCCTCTGGGTAGCCGGCGAACCCCTTCCGCCAGGTGCGGCCGAAGTTCTTGTACAAGCCGTCCACCTTGCAGGCGGAGGTCGGATCGGCGGCGTTCTAGGTCTTGTTGTCCTCCAGGCGGGGCGCGGCCGGGTGATAAATGTAGTTGTGGACGTTGGCGCAGTCCGCATAGCGCGTGCCGGGTGGCATCAACGTCCCGGCTCCGGGCGGGATGGTCAGGAATTGCAGGCCCGCGTTGTCCGTTTGCGCACCGGGCTCCGAAACCGTCCAGACGGGGTACGCCCGCAGCACCGGATCGGCCTTGACGGCCTGGAACAGGTCGCGTTGCAACCATGCCACCGGCAACCAGGAATTTGTGCCGCCTCCGGTCTGCCCGCGGTAGGTGATCGGCCAGTTGTTCGGTTCGTTGTTGCCTTCGATCGCCAGGAGGGCGCCGGCCGCGGCCAGGCGGCGGGCCCCGCGCAGTAAACGTTCCAGATCCGTTCCCCCGCTGAGCAAACCGTAGCTGAATTTAACTCCCGTTCGGCGGTGCAGTTCGAGCAGGTCCTCCAGGGGCACGTCGCTCTCGTAGCCCGAGCGAATCCACCGGATGCCCAAAAAGCGGACCGCCTCCGCGGTTCGATCCAGGCGTTCCCCGCGGCGGGACACGGCCGAATTGACCCCCAAAGAGCTCAGAAACGCGGCCGCTTCGGCCCCCGGAGGCGTCGCAGGATCGACTCCCGCCACCGGAGCCGCACTGAATTCCAGCAGTCCGCCGACGTACAGGAGGCTGGCCCATCGCCAGCAACGTCGGCTGCTGCGTCCGTGCAGCCCGCGAGGACGGGACAGCGCAGAAGTGGGCTCGGGCGCTGCGTCACGCTGTTCGGCCGGGCGATCGGTATGGGATGCCGCAGGTTCCTCGTTCCGTGGAATCGAAAAGAGACGCCGTCGCATGGGAAGCGGCAGGCGGCTTTGAAACGGGTTTTTGCCCCTCAGCAGGCACGAGAGCAGGTTCATTTCACCGCAAGAATGCAGGCCCGGCGCATCGGCGCTTTGATCCGGTTGCCGTCGTGGCGCTTTGATCCGGTTGCCGTCGTAAACGGGAGAGTCGCCTCGTACGTGCCCGGGGCGGCGAACGGCCCTGCGGGCAAACCGCCCATGGAGCCGGTGCGCGCGTCGGGGCGGAGCCGGATCGTCGCCTCCGGTTCATCGAAGCTTTTCCAGGCCTGGCAGCCGGACCCCACGATCGGGGGCTCGAGCGCTTTCTTTCGAATCCAATGGTCCATGCGCCGCAAGCACCGATCGGCGAAACGGCCGATCCGGGCAAGTCCAATTACTCCCATTCGCTGCTGTGCATCTCGCCTGACCAGATCTCGCCTGAACAGGCCTCCTGATTTGAAGTTCACGTGCCCCCGGGTGCGAGTCGGCACGCCCGGCCCTCGACGGGGAACAGCCTTCTCCGGTCCGGCAGGCCTGGCGAATTCGTCATGGTCCGCCCGCAGGTCGGCGCCGCGCATCAGGTGGGGAACGTGCCGGAATTCCTCGGAACGCGCCGGTGCATTGGACGCGAGGCCACGGGGTCAACGCCCGGGGCCGTAGCGATCTGTACCAGTGCAGGGGCGGGACTGCGGGCAGAAGGGCTCGGTCTGCATGAACAGCTTGCGGGGGATGAGTCCGCTGCTAGATTGCGTGTGCTCCAAAGGATCCGTTTCATGGCTCCTTTGCGGGTCAGACTGTGTCGAACGAAAACACAACGCTTCGGGCCGGATGTACCGCGGGCGGGCGCACCAGTGCCCGGCCAACCCGTACCGCTCCGACTCGGGTGCAACGGGCTTCCTTCTTATGAGCGGTCAGGTTCCCGGTTCCGGCCGGCCCCGGATTGCCGATCATGAGGTTCTGCGGCATCTGGCGCGCGGCACGTACGGCAGCGTCTGGCTGGTGCAGAGCGTGCTGGGTCGGTGCCGGGCCGCCAAGGTTGTGGAACGCCGCGCGTTTGCCTCCTCCAGACAGTACGAGCGGGAATGGACCGGGGTTCGCCACTTCGAGCCGATTTCGCGAACCCATCCCGGCTTTGTGCACATCCTTCAGGTCGGGCGCTGTCCCGATGACACCTGGTTTTACTATGTGATGGAGCTGGCCGACGACCTGCACCGAATGCCCGTGGAGGACTGTTCAGAGTACGTACCCCGGACGCTGCGCGCGGAGTTGGATCGCAGAAGACGGTTGCCCGTGCTGG
>JAOADM010000089.1:9487-13711 GCA_026417315.1 Limisphaera sp. | reverse complement strand
CGATCGGTGTGGGACATCACATCCTCGTGGCTGCGGCGCCCTTCGGCATCGCGACGTACGGGTGGGCATTGTACGACTCGTACGGACATCCGGGCTGCTTTTACTTTGGCGACGTCGCACCGCCCCGCGTCACGCCCCCCGTGACGCGTCTCACAGCCAATGTGAATGACTATCCCAACACGCCGGGACTGGTCCCGGCGCCCAACCTGGCTGCGGCCACGCAAGCGTCTGATAACTGCCAGCCGGAACTTCCGTCTCCGTCACAAGATCCCAAGCCCGCGAGTCTGCTGCCCGTCGGACAACATACACTGAGAATCTCCACCACGGACAATAACGGCAACACGGGGGAGGCCGAGGTCCTGTTCACCGTGGTGGATCCCTCTCCGGTGACCATCGTCTGTCCCCGGGACATCGTGGTCCCGTGTACCACGACCAATGGTGCGGTGGTAGAGTTCACGGTCAGGGCATTCACCACTTACGAGACGAACGTCGCCGTGGTTTCCACTCCGCCTTCCGGCAGTTTGTTCCCGGTGGGCACCACCATCGTTACGAATGTCGCCACGAGCCTGGCCGGCAACACGGCCACGTGCACCTTTAAAGTCACGGTGGTGTGTGAGCGTCGGGTGACCGTCCAGCGCACGCAGGAGGGCCTGGTGCTGAGCTGGCCGGCCGGGGGCGTTCTCGAACAGGCTCCCTCGGTCACGGGCCCCTGGCAACCGGTTCCGAACGCCACCAGCCCCTACACGGTGCGCATCACGCATCAACGCCTTTTCTACCGGGTGCGCTACTAACCTGCGACGGGACAGAGGCGCGTGAGTGGGGAACCCTCCTGCGCCGCTGTGCAATGCCAGCTCGCCGGAATCGGGAGATGGAAAGGAGCCGCCGATGTCCGTCGGCGGATCCACCCGCGATTTACCTCGAGGCTGCGGTGGCTGTGCAACAGGGCCAGGGTTTGCTTTCCGAGGCCTTGCGGCGGCGGCTTCTCATCCCCAATCCATGGCTGCCAACCGCAGTCGGCGGGCCGATGCAGCCTATGCTGCGTGATTGTCGTGGGCCGTCTTCCATGACGCGGCTTTCGATCTGGACTCCAGGTCGGCCGCCATACGGCGGCTACGAGTCTTCAAATCCGCAGCCGCCCACGATCGTCGGTGGACGGATCGGCCGACCCCCCTGTGCCCCTAGTGGCCACCGCCTGGAGCTTGGATCTGCGTTCGGATTCCGGGGCCGCCGCCTTTCCGCGGCTACCAGCTTGAGACACCGGGCTCGCACTGTCGATGCCAGCGGGGCGGCACAGAAGGCGCAGGCCGGACAGATTGCTCAGTCGCCCGAAACGCTTTTTCACGCCAGACAGGGAACCGCTCCTCTGGCGCGATTTGTTCCGGATGCATCGTTGCGCCTTCAGCGGGGCATATGAGTACCCCGTCGGAGCAAGGATTTGGCAACCCCGCTCAATGGCTTGGGCCGGCAACCAACCGAGATTCGCCCCGGCCAGAAAGAGCGGAGTTCGGTGGGGCTTGCCCGGCACTCGGAATTGGGGGGCCTCGGGTTGCGCCCTTTCAAGCTCGGTGAGTTTTTCCGGGCCGAACCGCCGGGGCGCTGCCCCGGGCTGATGAGTCGGGATGCGCTCTCGGCGCTTTGGCTCGCCCGGGCGATCCGTGGACGACGGAGGGGGCATTTCCGTGATCGAGTTCCGGATTCAGGAATCCGAAGGAAATGCCCGTTTTCTCGCGGTTTACCCATGCCGAGGATGCGCGACCTTCCCCTCTGCCTTGGGTGGGCCATAATGCGAAGTGAGCCGTCAGTGGGAGTCCCTGTGGTTTTTCGCATTCTCAGCGTTGACAGGCTGGGGTATGGTTGTCGTGTGGCTCTGGTCCGCATTTTGATCGACGGCTACAGCCTGCTGCACCAGTGGCCCGAACTGGCAGCAGGGCAGCCCCGGCATTCGGTCCAGGCCCGCGAAGCACTGATCCAGATCCTCACCCATTACCAAGACCTCACCGGCGTGCCCGTGACGGTATTCTTCGATGCCCGGTATCGGCGGGGACCGGCAGCTCCGCCCGAGACCCAATCGGCCATCGAGGTGCTCTACTCGCGACCCGGTCAGACGGCCGATGCACTGATCGAACGCGCTGCTGCGCGGTTCGCGGCCTGGGGCGAGGTGCTGGTCGTGACCGAAGACCGCGCAGAGCGCGAGACGGTGCAGGCCCTCGGGGCCTGGACCTGGTCGTGCCGCGAGTTCATCCAACAGGTCCAAAGCACGCTGCGTGAACAACGCAGCGAACTGGATCGTCGCAACCGTCAAGACCACCTTCGCTTTCGCAACCGCCGCTGATCGATCGCATGCGCCCCGACTCCGTTCCCGGTCCCGAGCATCCGGCCGCTCCTCCGGATCACCGAGCGGCTCAGGCCCCGTTTCAACGACGCGGACGCGTTCCGCAATGGGTCGTTCTTGTCGTCTGTGTCGCATGGTTGCGATCCATCTGCCCGGAGGGATGGGCCCAGGCCTCTCCACCCCAGGAACGACGCTGGTTGCTGGCCATCGAAACCTCCAGAAGCATGGCGGCCCGCAAAGCCGGCCTGTACGAGGCCCTTCGGCAGCTCTTTCAATCCGGATTCGACGGCCGACTGCGACCCGGCGACAGCATCGGGGTGTGGACGTTCGATCGTGAGGTGTACACCGGACAGTTCCCGCTCCAGACCTGGGCCCCGGAGCGGGGGGAGGCCATCGTCCGCCAGCTGCACTCGTTTCTCGACACCCGCACGTTTCAAAATGTCGGTCAGGTCGCCACGCTGCTTTCCATGGCGGAACAAATCGCCAACCGGTCGGCAAGCTTCACCCTGATCCTCTTCTGCACCGGCGGGGAAAGCATCGCCGGTACGCCGTTCGACCGCCCGATTTACGAAGCGGTGCGGGACATGCGCAGCGCCCAGCGCCGAATCCGTCAGCCCGTCATCATCGTGCTGCGCGCCGAACAGGGTCGGTGGGTGGATTACGCCGTGGGCCAACCACCCTGGCCGGTGCGTATCCCGGCGACTTCCATCGAACGCCAGCAAGAATTGGAAACCACGTTCGGCCCCGGCCCCATGCCGGTACCCGCACCTCCGTCCCATGCCGGTCCCGCTCCGGCTCCCGTCCTCTCCGCAAACGCAGCCACGCCTCCTCCGGCGGAAACCCAATCCCACTTGTTCCGCGCGGCCGAAACTGGTCCCACGCCGACCCGGGACCGCCCTGCACAGCTCGAACCAAACACCCGGGGCCCCGAACAACCGGTCGAAACCTTGTTGCCGGGCCCGACCTCGTCCGGTTCACCCGGCCAGTCTGATGTGCCACTGCAGAGCGCCCCGTCGGAGGCTGCCGCGGGCAGGCCGCAGAAAACTTCGGCTGACGCAACCCCAGATACAAATCGCTCCGACCCGAGCACGGCCGGACAACCCATGCCAGCACTGGCGAGCACCACGCCCGCCCCACCGACGGCTGCGTCTCAACAGTCCCGCCCTCCCACCGCCGAACAATCTCCCATTGTCAGAGCTCCAGAACCAGGCCGGGCCGAGGGGATCGCGGCATCCGCAGATCTCCGGCCAGACGCCTTGCCGAGCCCGCGTCCGACGCGAGGAACCGCTTCTCCCGGCTCGCCGGAGACCGCGATTTCGCCCTCCCCGGACACTGCAGTCGTACGGCAGCACATTGGCACACTTCCGGTGGGCGAGGCGACATCGGGCGTCGCCCCTGCGGACCGGCCCGCCGCAAGAATCGAGCCTGCTGAGACGAAGACACCGACCCGGCCGCTTTCCTCGACGGACACCCCCGGCCAAACGCCGGCCACGAACAAGGCCGCCGGGACCTTGGGCACGGCGACGCCCCCGCCTGTACCCCGCCGCACTGCATTGCTGGCTGCGGGGCTGGCGTGTTTGCTGGGGGCCATGCTGGGGACGCTCTGGCTCGTCCAGCGGAGCCGCACCGCTTCCGGCCACGGTAGCCTCATCACGCACTCCTTGGACCGTCAACCGCCTCCGTCCAGCCCGAACGCCTGATCCGGGTCACCCCACACGCCTGCAGGGCTTCTGAAGCTCCGTGACGCCGGAACCCTCGGCACCTTGCCAGGGCTGACCCAGGAAGCTCGTCCGCGAGCCGAGGCCACTGTCCTTCCGGACATCTGCCCATGCCTGTCCATGCCCGGCGGAGATCCTCTCCGTGTGGATGAAGCCGGATCGGCGGGTCAGAAC
>JAOADM010000089.1:292-9477 GCA_026417315.1 Limisphaera sp. | reverse complement strand
TCAGAACTGCGATTCGAATTCGTAGGTGCCCGACTCCACCGAAAACACGGCGCATCCGGATTCCGTTCGGAGGAAACGGACGCCGGGGCTTGACCGAGCCGGCCTGTCGCCCTCTCGCACGGCGTCCGAAGCCAGTGCCGGGACGTACACCGTGGCGGTCGTGTTCGGCGGGATTCTGACCTTCAGGCGGAACCGGTCCGCATCCCGATGCCATTCGGTGGTGATCTGTCCACGGATCGAGTCGTAGCTCGCGCGCACCCAGGTGAGGTCTCCGACCGGTGTGGGGCGGATCACGACCCTTTTGAAGCCCGGCGCTTCCGGATCACAATCGATCCCGGCGAGATCCTTGTAAAACCACTCCAGGATGTGCCCGAGCATGAAATGGTTGTGGGATCCGGTGCGGCGGGCATCCCAGAATTCGGTCAACGCGGTGGCGCCCTGCTCGATTTGGTATCCGTACCCGGGCGGGTCGCGCCGGTTGATCATTCGGTACACCACGTCTGAGTGACCCGCTCGAGCCAGCGCCTGCACCAGATACCGAAATCCCACGTCGCCGGCGGTCATGGCATAACCGCGCACCGCGACGTCCCGGACCAATTCGGCCAAGACCCGTGGGCGGGCCCGCTCCTCCACCAAGTCCATCTCCAGGGCCAGGCCGTGCGACGCCTGCGACCCCGTGCCCCAAATGCCCCGCTCCGGATCCCAGAACCGCTGCTGAAGCCCTTGGCGGATCCTTGCGGCTTGCTGATCGAACTGCGTTGCGTCGTCCGGCCGTCCCACCAACCGCGCCATCCGCGCCAGCGTGATTGCATTCCAGTAGTAAAACGCGCTGGCCGTGACCTCCGGGGGCGTCAACTCGGCTCGATTCGAGCGCTGCGGCCCCCAATCGCACCAGTCACCCAGGCCGTCGGCCAGTACGCCGTCCCGGGCCCGGCTCTCCAAGTGGGCAAAGTAACGCTTCATCCGGTCGTAAAAACGCTCGATCAAATCCAGATCGGCATAAAACAGGTACTGTTGCCAGGGTACCTGGACGAAGGCGCTGCCCCATTCTGCCGCGGCTCGAAAGGGTCCCTCGAAAACGGTGTATTCCGGTGCGATGTTGGGCACCAGGCCCTCCGGCAACTGGGCATCCGCCATGTCGTGCATGGCCTTGGTGAAATGGCGCCCCAGGTCGAACTCGTATCGCAGGGACGGTCCGTTCAGGTGGTACTGTTCCAACCAGCCCAGTTTCTCCCGATGCGGACAATCGGTCAGCACCGAGACCAGATTCGCCCGTTGCGCCCAGCGGATCAGGTCCCGGATCCGATTCAGGAGGGGATTGGAACACTCGAATTCTCCCACCGGTTGCACGGCCGCATGCACCAACACACCTTCCAGGGATTCGATCCGGGGCAACGGCCCCCCGGGTTCGGCGGGGAGTAACCGCGCCTCAAGATACCGGCACCCCACGTAGTAAAACTGGGGAAACCAGCTCTCCGGTCCGGACGAGTCCCCCTTCAGCGTGTACTGCCACCAGGAAATGCCCCGGTTCGTGCTGCCCATGGTGCGGCGGTCGATCGTGCCATCCTCGAACAGAACCTCGGCGGGCGTCAGCCGTACCGAACTTCCCCGCGGTCCTTGCACGCGCAGCCGCGGCATCCACGAGGCATTCTGTCCCAGGTCGTACACCCACAAATCCGGCGCCAACTGGCGCACGGCCACCGGCGCACGGGTTTCCATGGCGCGAATCGGAAGCGCCGCTGCGTGGTGCCCGCGCAGGGTCGGAGCCGGACGGACCACCGGCACGGCGGTTTCCCAGTCGCGATCGTCGAACCCGGGCAGTTTCCATCCCACCGGCTCGCGTCGGGCATCGAAATCCTCACCGCCGTAGATGCTGTTGTAAGTGATCGCTCCCGGGTGAACCTTCCAGGACGGGTCGGTCCCGAGGAACTCGGTGGTTCCATCCGCGTACTCGAGTCGCAAATGCAGGATCGCGCGCAGCGGACCGAACGAACCGGTGAATTTGGCGAACCGGTGCCGGCGCACCACGTGGTACATCCCGTTACCCAGCGTCAGACCCAGGGCGTTTCGGCCGGCACGCAAATGCGACGTCACATCGTAGGTGTCGTACAACGTCGTCTTGCGGTAGTCGGTCCAACCGGGCGTGAACAAATCCTCTCCCACGCGCGCTCCGTTCAAGAACATCTCGTAATGTCCCAGGCCGCACACGTGCGCCACGGCACGGACCAGGCCCGGACGCACGTCGAACTCCTTGCGCAAGAGCAACGCTTCCGTCTCCGCGGGTGCGCAAATCCATTGCCCCCGCCATTCTTCGGGTCGGAGAATCCCCATGATCCATGTGCCATTGGTGCTCCAGGCCGAGACGCGTCCGGCCTCGTCCCACACGCGCACCTTCCAATACGCCTGCTGCGAGGACGCCAACGGCCGGCCGCCGTAACGAACATGGATCGTCTCGTCCGAGGCCACGCGTCCACTGTCCCAGAGATCCCCCTCGTCTCGCGCCAGGTGTGCCTCGGAGGAGGCCACCAGAATCTGATACCCCGTTTGCCGCCGGCCTCGACCGTCCCCGACCAGCTTCCAGAAAAGCCGTGGATTCGTCACTTCGACACTTCGCGCCCACGCGTCGTATTCGCACCGCAAATCCACTGGCACCAGCGGCGCAAGAGGCTCCCCTGATGCTCCCCCCAGGTCCGAGGCGGCCAGGCCCAAACCCGCCAGCAGGCACGCTGGCCCGAGGCAACCTCCCGCCCAACGTCTCATCGCCACCTTCACGTGGCCCATGGTACGACAGGCCGTCGCCGGCGCCAGTGCGAGCGGAAGCTCTGTGGGGCAGCCAAACCACAGCCGACAACTCCGGGCCCGCCCCTCCTGAAGTCGAAGGGCCCGATCCCCGGCTGCGCGGGGTTTTCCTTCCGGCCTCGGCACCGGAACCGTCCGGGACCTCCGGGTCAAAAGTCGCGCCCAGGGAGCCGGAACGGATCTCCTCGCAACCGCTCGCGTGCACTCAGGGCTTCTGACGGGACAAATTGAGGACAGGCCCAAACAGGACAAGCTTTCCCGCCTCGCACAACCGCGAGAACACCCGCAGCGACCACGTCTTTCCGAGCCGGAGTGTACCGAAGCACCCCGCGTGACGCCCGGCAGTGCGACTGGAACCGCAGGGGACCAGGCCGCCGCAGCCATACCGGGGGACTCAGAATCTTTATGCGTCCTGTTCCGCGGCGTTAGGGCCCTGCCGTGGCACAGCGGCGAATTGTTCCGCCCGAGTGCTCCCAAGCCGGGCAGTCTGCGGATGAAGGGTATCCCCCTCGACTCCGAACTCTTGGGAAGCCTGCCTTTGGGTGCGCGCACGGGAGGCACTGCGGAACCCGGCGGTGCGAATTATACAAACACGCTCTTCATGTCACGGAGAGGGCTGCAGAGGTGGTCCAAGGGCGTTGGTTTCTGCAGTGGTGCACAGTCGGGACAAGCTACTTGCGCCGCAAGATGCCGTCGCTGCCGAACAAGGGCAACCGTTGCTCGACCGCGCAGTTGCCGTGGTGCGCGTTTCAGCACCGCACCAGCGGGCCGTCCAGCAGGCTTCCGGCGATCACGGAGCCCGGTGCGGAGGTCCACACGCTCGGACACTTCCGGTACCCGAAGAACACGAGTTTTCCCAACCTTTCCGCCGGAGGTCGGTGGCCCTTGATCCATCCCCTGTGAAAGCGGCCTTTCGGCGAGCTCCGCGGAACTTTCGTCCGGGATTCAGCGGTTGAAAGAACCGGTCCTGCCGCGTGACGAACTCGCGGGCGGGTTCATTCCTCTTCGGACCGGGGACGCGGGGATCGCGGCCTTCGGTGTGGCGGCCGTTGCCAGTGTCGGAGCCGATGCAGGTACTCCAGTTCCTGGCGGAGCTTTTTGTAACTGGCCAGTCGGTCCGGATCAATCTGGCCGGCCGCCACGGCCTCGCGCACGGCACAGCCCGGCTCGCTTTCGTGGCGACAGTCTCGGAACCGGCATCGCAAGGCCACCAGTTCGATGTCCGGGAAGGCTTCGTGAAGTCCTTCGCCCGCCATCCAGAGATGAAACTCGCGCATGCCGGGCGTGTCGATCACGAGCCCTCCGCCCGGCAGCACGATCAGCTCGCGCCACGTGGTGGTATGACGGCCCTTGTGGTCGCGTTCCCGCACCTCGGCCGTGGGTTGGATTTCTTCACCGTAGAGCTGGTTGATCAGGCTCGATTTTCCGACGCCCGACGGGCCCATGAACACGCCGGTTTTCCCGGGAGTCACCCAGGGTCGCAGCTGATCGATTCCCTCCCCGGACCGGGCACTGGTGAGGATGACCGCCGCTTCCCCGGCGCGCCGACGTGCTTCCGCGACCGCGGCAGCCGGGTCGGTGCAAAGGTCGGCCTTGTTGAGCACCACGACCGGTTGGACACCCCCTTCCAGACACATGAGCAGCATGCGCTCCAACAGACGGGGATTGAAGGTCTGGTCCAGCGCCTGCACCACAAACGCCGTGTCCACGTTCGTCACCAGCACCTGCTCTTCGGTCTCGCGTCCGGGCACTTTGCGGGCCAGACGGGTGCGGCGCGGCAAAACGGCCTCGATGATGGCGGGCTGACCCGCCCCCCCGGGCACTCGACACGCCACCCAGTCACCCACCTTGGGCAGCTCGGCGTCGCTCTGTGCCCGGCGCAGCCACCGGCCGAGCACCTGGGCCTCCTGCACGCCCGTGTCTGCGCACACGAGGTAACGGTGCTTTTCCTGCGTGACCACGCGCGCGGGCACCAGCCCGGCCGCCCGATGCGGCGCAAACGATTGTTCCCACTCCGGGTCCCACCCCAGAGTGGCCAACGAGATCTCCCGGTCAGCCATGCGAGGAACCCAGCTAATCACAACCGCACGGCCTTGGCAACGGGCCGAAGCGTTCCGCTGCTTGTGCCGGCGCATTTCCGGCTTTGGAACCTCCGGAAACCCCGGCGGAATTTCGGACGTGCCCGCGGGGGGAATCCGGAGGGCAAACGCCGGCTCAGCGGGATTCTTGAACCCGGGGCTCGCCAACGGAAATGCGCCGTTGCCTGTCCACGGATCCCACGGGCCTATTCACGCGCCAAAGACGCATTCAACTCAACTGCTTGGGGCAACGCCCCGGGGATTCGGCACCCCCGAAATCTGCCGCGCCCTGAAAGGGCACAAGTCCATCATCCCAACCGTGAGAGGGGGCATGCTCACACCGCGTTTCGGCCTTTCAGGGCAGGGGTGCCTTCCGGGACCCGGTTCGGGGCGTTGCCCCGGGCTGGTGCGTTCTTGTGCCGATGGGGCAGCCCTGAAGCGCGCTGGAAGTGCAACTATTCTTCCGGGGTCCAGGCCACCTTGGACCTGGGCGCTGCCCTGGGCTGGGGCGTCTGCACTCCCGTGGACCCACGGCGTGCCAAAGGCGCGAGATCTTTCCGATCCTCGATGGGGCTCGGTGGGACTGAACTCGGAGGGGCTGCCGGGGCGGATTCTCGCCTGTAGCGTCGGGGCAGGCGAGCGTCCGCCGCCAAAGATTCGCTTTCCGGCGCATTTCGGGTTTGGGATACCGGTGAATCCTCGACACAATTCTCGGATGTCCCCGGCACGCAAAAGCCACAGCGTTTCCGCAAGGATTTCCGGGCGCGGGTGCGCGGAATAAGTCTCCATTGGGATTTCCTTGGGGAGGCACGGTGACCCGGGAGGCTGCGGCAAAAGACGGCTCCGGCAGCGAGGTCGACCCGGATTCAAGGAGGCAAGGATGCCGCGCCAGGGCGTTGGGTCGGCGATTGCACAGGGGGACCGGCGCGAGGGCGCGGGAGTCGCCGCGCTCGGGAAAACCCACAAGCCGCGAAGGGAGGGCGCGGGCTTTGCCCGGGCTCCTTTGCGGACATTCGCAATCGGTTCGAAGGTTGATGGAGCGGCAGATCCCGCAGGCCGTGGAAGTTGAAAAGGCCGGTACACCCGCGGCCCGTGGGCTCAAGAAACCCCGGGAACCACCGCGTTGCGGAGAAAGTGGCGCGAAAAGGCCCCGCCGGGGTCAGGTGAGAACGATCTTGTCGCCCTCCTTGAGGGTGACGATCGCCTTTTTCCAGTCCGGGGACTTGCCGGCCTGATGGGTGCGCTGGCGACGGAGTTTGCCGCGCACGTTCATGGTATTCACGCGCAGGACCTTGACTTTGAAGAGCTCCTGCACGGCCTGTTTGATCTGATGCTTGTTGGCGCGCCGGTCCACCACGAGGGTGTACTGGTTGTATTTCTCGCTCTGGCGCGTGCCTTTCTCCGTCAGACGGACCGTTTTGATGATTTCAAAGCTGTTCATGGGCTGGGCCAGTGGGTGGCCGGTCGGGTTTCCGGCCGGGTTATTCCTCGCGCAAGCGGTTTTCGACAACCTGAAAGGCAGCCCGGGTGAACACGAGCGTGTCGGGCCGCAACACGTCGTAGGCGTGCAGATTCTCGCCTGTCGTGACCTCCACGTGGGGCACGTTCCGCGAGGCCAGCAGGAGGTTGCGATCCGGCGGGCTGGCCACCACGAGCACGGTACCCTTGACCTCGAGGGCCTGGAGCACGTTCAGGAACGTGCGGGTCTTGTGGTTGGGCAGCGAAAGTTCATCCACGACGATGACATCGCCGGCCTTGAGGCGTTCTGTGAGCGCCTTGCGCAGAGCCAGGCGTTTGGTTTGGGCGTTGACCTTGAGGGAAAAGTCCCGGGGTTTGGGCCCGAACACCACACCGCCGCCGCGCCACAGGGGCGATTGGAAGGAGCCGGCCCGCGCCCGTCCGGTGCCTTTCTGGCGCCACGGCTTCTTGCCGGTGCCGGCAACTTCGCCCTTCGTTTTGGTGCAGGCGGTGCCGCGCCGGCAGTTGGCCAGGTGGGCCACCACGACTTCGTGCACGGCGTGGGCGCCGCGCTCTCCTTCCACGAGGGGGAAACCGACTTCCAGTTCGCCCTGCGGTTTGCCGAGGGTGTCCTTGACGACGAGTTTCATGGTGCAGCGTTACTTTTTGGCGGTTTTGGCCGCGGTCTTGGGCTTGGCCTCTGCTTTGGCCTTGGCCACCTGGGCGGCCGTCTTGGTCCGGGTACTGCCCTTGGGCCGCTTCTTGGCCTCGCGAATGATGACGTAGTCCCCATTGGCCCCCGGGATGGAGCCTTTGATGAGCAGGAGGTTCTCCTGTTCACGGACCTGCAGGATTTCGAGGTTCTGCACCGTGCGTCGCACCTGGCCCATGTGGCCGGGCATGCGCATGCCGCGCCGAACGGTGCCCGGGAAGAGGCGCTGTCCGATGGCGCCGGGACGGCGGTGCCAACCTTTGGCCCCGTGCGACGCATCCCCGCCGCGGAAGCCATGCCGTTTCACCACGCCCTCGAAGCCGCGTCCCTTGGTGATGCCGATGGCGTCCACGAAATCGCCCGGGGCGAAAATGCCCGGCCCGATCAGGTCGCCGGGCTTGACCGGCAAGGAAAAGTTGCGGAACTCGCGGATGCGCCGGACGGCGGTCAACAGGACCGGAGTCTTCTCATCCGTGCGTTTGATCTCCACCCCCCACTTCTGCAAATGCCCCAGAATGGGTTTGGTGAGGCGATGATCTTTTTGATCGCCGAAGGCCAGTTGGACGGCATCGTAGCCGTCGGTTTCCTTCGTCTTGCACTGAAGCACGCGGTTGGGGCCGGCCAGAACGATGGTCACCTGTTGGGCGACACCGTTGGCATCGTAGATTCGGGTCTGGCCGAGTTTTTTGCCGATGAGACCGATCATAACAAAGCCGGAAACTGCGGAGGGTTGGGCTGCAGGATCAGATCTTGATGGTGATGTCCACGCCGGCCGGCAGGTTCAGCTTCTTGAGCTCGTCCACGGTGCGGGCGGTGGGTTCGATGATGTCGATGAGCCGCTTGTGGGTGCGCTGCTCGAAGGTTTCCATGGACTTCTTGTCCGCGTGAGGAGAGCGATGGACGGTCCAGCGCTCAATCTTGGTGGGCAGCGGAATGGGCCCTGCCACGCGGGCGCCGGTCCGTTTTACCGTCTCGGCAATCTCCCGCGCCGAATGGTCTATGACCCGGTGGTCATAGGCCTTCAACCGAATCCGAATCCGTTGTGCAGCCATAAAGAACAGTGTCGTGCAAATTCGCCCAAGTTGTACTCCCGCTCCGTTCCGAAAGCGGACGGACAATTTAGCAGGTGCGCGCGGCTGCGCAATACCTTTTTGAGGGGAATCTTCCCCGACCTCTCGGGCCTGGTCCGGGCACCCACGGGGCCGGGCTCTCCGGCGGGGAAATGTGGAAATGGCAGGTTGGGCCAATGGGATTTGGCGGCCCCGCATGCGGCATGGCCGCGTTTTCACCACCACCAGCGGAATCCTCACGTCCGGGCAAGCACATGCTGCACCGAAGGCGCACCGAGTCGCCAGCCCCGGGCAAGCGGCCCAGAAACCCGCTCTCCCCCACTCTCGTGCCCGGAAAGGGCACAACCTCATGACGCCATTGCGACGGGCGGGCATGCCCACACCGAGTCCCGCCCCTTCAGGGCGGGGGAACCATCTTTGCATGTCTACCCAGGGCGTTGCCCTGGGCTGGTGAATCTCCGCCCCGTTGGGGCGGACACGCGACGCGCCGAAGGCGCCTCCATGGTCCGCCCGGGGCAACGGCCCGGGATTTCGGCCCGCAAAGCTCGACATGCGCTGAAAGGACGTAACCCGATGATTCCCCCGCGCGGTGGCCGGGTGGGTCCGCACCGCATGCGGCCCGTTCAAGCCGGGCTAGATTGAGGCCTGTCGGTGGCCCGGGGTGGCCCCACACCCCATTCGGCCCGTCTAGGACAGCAGGCTCAGGGGCGTTCCGGTGGCCCGGGGCGTTGCCCTGGGCGGTGAATGTCCACCCCGATGCGGCGGACCCACGGCTGCCTGGCCGGCCCTCACGGGCGCGCGCGAAACAGGAAAAAGGTGTAGGCGTTCGGATTATGTGTCCAGGCACACCCGGTCCGGTGCTGAAGAAACGTGCCGATGTGGACTGCCTGCCCGTCAAACCCTTCCCGAGCGAAGAGAGACCAGGTCTGCTCGAGGCTCAGCAGGTTCCAGTGATAGTGCCCGACGGGGCGGACGACGGTTGCCGGGATCTCGTCCATCTGGAAGAAATGCACGCAGAGGCCGCGGGCCGTGACCCGGCAGAGTTCTCGCACCGCGACGGGGAGGGCT
>JAOADM010000089.1:0-282 GCA_026417315.1 Limisphaera sp. | reverse complement strand
TGTTCGAACAGATCGTGCACGAACGCCCACTCGAAGGCGCGATCCGGAGCGGGGATTTGGAAAATGTTGGCCACACGGAAGTCGGCCGAGGGAAACATCTGGCGGGCATTGTGAACGTTGGTCTCGCACAGGTCGAACCCGGTGTAAACCAGGTGCCGCGCCAGCCCGTATTGCACGAGGAAGCGATAGTCGTTGGCCGAACCACAGGCGGGTTCGAGGACGGTCGGGCGTGGGAGGGCCAGATCGGACAGCACCGCGGCCCAAAGGCGCTGGAACGTGTCG
>JAOADM010000088.1 GCA_026417315.1 Limisphaera sp. | reverse complement strand
CACCTCCGGCGCGATCGTCCGGGCGGCCTCGGGGGGCGACGTCCGCTCCGATGGACGCGGCATCACCAGTCCATTTCCCCACTTCGCCATGGCCTTTCCCCAAGCCTCCGCGGCCAGCTCGTTTTGCACATCGAAGACGCGTTCGGGCAGCGTTGCATCGGCCCAGAACTCCATCACCATCCCGCCGCAATGCGGGAGGTGAATGCGCCCCTGCTGCACGGGTGTGTCGGAAGGCGCCTCCGGAGGTTCCCAGGTCCGTACCGGTCCCGCCGGACCAAGCAATCGGACCCGGCAGTAGCCCAACTTCCTCAAGACAAAACCGAATTCCTCCCAGAGCGCTTCCGGAGACCGACAGCGCTCGGCCTCCAACTCGAACCAATTGCACAAGGCCAGGGCGTAGCGCGCGGCTTTGCGAACCTCCATGGTGCTGCCCAGGAGCCGCCCCACCGCAAACCATTCGCGTGCGAAGTTGAGCCGCGTGGCCGCCAGCAAAACCACCAACACCAGCACCCCCAGGAAGAGGGGTGTCGTTCGTTCCCCTGCCACGAAGACCCCGAAAGCCAGCATCAGGGCCACCAACGAGAATCCGTAAAGCACCAAGACCGTTTGCCGTTGGTTGAGCCCCTCCCCCAGGAGTTTGTGGTGGATGTGCTTGCGGTCGGGTCGGAACAGCGGCAGCCCTTCGAGGCCCCGGCGAAGGATGGCCAACGAGGTGTCAATGATCGGCAACGCCAGGGCAAAGAGCGGGGCCACCAGAGCCGCAGCCACCGTGCCCTTGTGGGACAGGCGCATGGCCAGCAAGCCGATTAAAAAGCCCAGAAAATACGCACCACCATCGCCGAGGTAGATCCGCGCCGGGGGAAAGTTGTAGCGCAAAAACGCGATCAATCCACCGGCCACGGCCGCGGCGACGGCTGTGGGGAACACCGCCTCGGTGAACAAGCCCACGTAGGCCAAGAGCGCCATCAGCATCAGAGAAAGACCTCCGGCCAACCCGTCCAACCCATCGATCAGGTTGATCAGGTTCGTGAACGCAACCAGCCACAACACCGTCAGCGGAATTCCCCAGAACCCGAGCGCCATGACCTCGCCGGTCACGGGGTGGCGCACCAGTTCGATCCGTCCGACCAGGTAACAGGCTGCCAGTGCAATCAGGATCTGGCCCACCAGCTTCTTGCGCGCCCCGAGGGGACGCAAATCGTCCCAGAATCCCAGGGCGAACATCGCCACGCTCAGCGCGAGAATCCCCCAGTTTTCGGCCACTCGATCCGGACGAACAGGCAGGAAAAGCTGGGCACCGATGCCGACAATCAGGAACACCGCGGCAAGCACCAGTCCCCCCGCACGGGGCACGGGCCGGACGTGGATCTGGTGGAACGAGGCGGCCCGCTGTTCCGCCAGCGGCTGGAACCATCGAATCACAAGGGGATACAAGGGCCACGCCAGCGCCACCCCCAGGCCGAGGCAGAGCAATGTCAGCGTCGCGTTCAAGCTCTAGACTCCGATACCCATGGTCTGATCGGTCATCTCATCGAAGGGCTCCAACCTCCTTCGCTGTTGCGCGTACTTGCGATGACATCTAGCGGGCGCACTTGCCCGAGTCAATCGCTCAGGAGCCAGGGTCTTGCAGCGGGTGCATCCAGGCTTTTGAACGCTCAAGGACTTGACGGAATCTCGGGCGTCTTTGCAGCGGAATCCCATGGGAAAACGACATCTGCTCGGAATTCTTGAATCCGGGCCTCAAGAATCGAAAAGCGGGCCCTCTGTCCACGGATTGCACGGGCCCATCTCCGTCCCGAAGGCCACCCGGCCGTCAGCCCGGGCCAACGCCCCTTGGAACGCCGTCCCGCCGACCTGCCGCGCCCTGAAACGGGGTGACCCAATGGCCCCATCGCGAGAGCCGGAAGTGCCCCACCGCACCCCGCCCCTTCCGGGCCGGTGCATCGCGCAAACCCCGGGGCTTGACACGGCCCGGTGAATTCACGCCCGACGAGGCGGCCATAAAGCGCCCCGGCGACACAACCATTCACACGGCAGCGACGCAGTCCGGTTGTCCGCGGCGGTGCCCGGGGCTGGTCGCTCCGCGCCATGCTGGAAGAACCCACAGCGCGTTGAGCGCGCGCAGTGCTCCCGGCCCTTCATGGGTCTGATGGGAAGGATTTTGAGCGTCCCACCGGCCATCAATGGCGGCAAGCGCTTGATCCGGCGTTGCCGTGGATGGCCGGGCGCCTTGAAGCACCGCGCGACGCTCAAGGGGCGGACAGAACCGGGCATGGCCGCGGAAATGCATCAGCCGCCCCGGGCGGGGTTTTCCACGGCTGCCACGACGGGAAGACCCGGCTTCTTCCATACCACCTCGCCCGTGCGCAGACGGTGTGTGCAATCGCGCATGGAAGCGCGGACTCAAGGTCCGGCCCCGGGCTTCGGGCGGTTGGCTGTCGCAAGCCCTGTGGTACGAGTCGAACCGCTTCAATCGTCCACGCAAACTGGCTTCGAGCCTGTTCATGAGGCCGCCCGGCGCTGGCAAAAGGTCACGGTGCCGTGTGGAAGGCCCACTTCCCGGAGAGGTTGCCGCGCATTCGTCCCCGCAACGGTACGGCCCCCGGTGAACGCGGGCATGGGCAGAAACGACGCACCTTTGGGACCGGGCGCTCTAGTAGTTGAACATCCGCCGTCCCGTCGCGTAAAGGGTGTAACCGGTTCGCTCCAGGTACCACGCAAAATCGAGGCGGCCGGCCGCATCGAAGGGAATGGCCACGTAACTGTACCGGACGGTGTAGCGGGAGGTGCGGCTCAGCCAACGTTTGATTTCGGAGTGTCCGTCCGCAAAGCCGAACCCACAGGCCCCGTTGTGATAACTGGCGGGTTGGTCCTGCCAGTTGGCGGCGGCCGGGTTGTTGATGAAGTAGCCGTCGTTGATCGAGTCGGCATGTTCATCGATGAACAGCCACGTCTTGGCCGGGACCGGAACTTCCGACATCTTGAGGTACTGCCGATAATTCTGGTCCCCCCAGTGTCGGCCCCCGATGGTCGGATCCGTGCTCGGACTGACGGCCGTGCTGAAGCGCCCGAACAGGGCGTTCATGGAATAGCTGCGCACCCGGTAAGGGAACCCCGCTGCACGCTGGATGGGACTGAGGTAATTGTCGCCCGGACAGCGGTACGCTCCCAACGCGGCGGCGGTGTATCGCCCCAATACTCCGCTGGCAATCCATTGCAGGTTGGTGTTGCTGCGGTCGGCGACACTGCCGCTGGCGCCCCAGGTCATGACGTTGTTGACCCAGTTGTCCAGACGACCGTTGTTGATGGCGTCGATGGTTTCCGCCACTCCGTAATTGTTCGGCACGCGATCGTTGTGGTCGCCGATGTAGAGGAGGGTCGAGGTCGTCAGGGTCTTGGTGTTGTTGAGACAGGCGATGCCAAGGGCCTTGCCCTTGGCTCGACTCAGCGCGGGAAGGAGCATGCCCGCCAGGATGGCGATGATCGCAATGACCACCAGCAGCTCGATGAGGGTGAAGGCTCCCGTGGCAGCGGGACGGACGCGCCCGGGCGTGTTCTGCGATGCGTTCATAGGCCGAGGACCATACCGGCTCGCCCAAAGTGGGGTCCCCGATGCGGGGGCCTTCCGACTTTAGACAACCTTGCGAGCATCATTACGCCGCTTGCCGGCCCATGGCAACCTCGGGTTGACCGACAGCTTTCCAGTCCGGTTGCGCGCCACTCAAGACCCGCCCGGCAGCTCGAGCCCCTTCCAAACGCGGCCTGGACCTCGGTTCGTTCAGCCAGAGACGCGCACTGTGCCATCTTCGGCAGCCGCATCCCGAGGGCAAACCTCAACCCAAGCCCAAGAGGTCCCGGCGGCGAACGAACCAAACCGGCAGGCGTCAGGGTCCACCCGTCCTGGCTCACCGAACCTGCCCCACCATCCCGAAGACCTGGTAGGATTCAAAAACCAACGTGCCGCGCCCATGGTCTGCGGGAAAGAAAAACGGACCAGGGCGGAGCCAAGCGACCGGAACAACCGACTCCCCACACCGGACAGCACGCGGTTGTGCGCACAACAGGCCAGCACCCCTGTCCTTCCTGCTTCTCCCAAGTTCGCAAACGTCTTTTCGATCAACGCCAGACTGGAGCAGGCGAACGCCGGAGACGCGACCAACCCTGAAGCCCCCTTGCGATTCCACCAGCGGTCCGGGGCACAGCGCAGAGGGCTGCAGGGCCCGGTCCCAAGGTCGTTTCCGCTGAGGGTGCAAACAGGACTGACCTCCCGCGGGTTCACAGGCATCCAGGTCTCTGCACAAGGTCAACGGCACAGCCAAAACTCCGTGGACACGGTTACGCCGGGTTGGCGGTGAACCATCCCGTGTAAAGCAACTCCGTCCTGCGCACTTCGATCTTTTCCGCCGACCACGCCATGCCCCGGGCAAGCACGGAGGCAGGTGTCGTTTCCTCCTGGCTTCACCGGTTCGGGCCGGCCGACCGGCCGAATTCGAGGTCCGAAGCCTCGCCGAACCCGTCTCATCCAACGGGAAAACCTTGGCGCCCTGATCACCGCGTGTGGCGACAAGCCCAGTCTTCGTCACCAACCCGCCCCCCACCGTAGAAGTCCACCTTGCTTTCAGCGACCCGCATCGCGAGGGTCTGGTTCGTGGGAGGAATCACCCCTGCTGCGCGGCGGCATAAACCCGGCGCGGGGAAGGAACCGAGCCGTTGGCACAGGATAAAAAATGGCACAGGATAAAAAAATACCCCGCCTTTGCCGTGGGCAACTATTCCTTTGAACATGTCTTGCAACATGTGGGACGGGCCGGGCTGCTTTCGACTTCCTTCGCTCCAGAAGGCCTGTCGGCCACAGCCTGCGCGGCTTGTGTCCCAGGAACGTTTAGTACGGTTCAAGGACCTTGTTGCGGATCACGCGCAAGGCAGGGTAAATCCGTTTGCTTTTCCCTCCACTGCTGTGCCAAAGAGCAGGTGACATCGGCATCACCGCCAACCACCCCATAAATCGGCCGGCCGGGGTCAAAACTCAAGTGAAAAAAAACTCGTGCGGAGCGCGGGAGCACTGCCGCCCGTGAGGTGCCGTGGCCCCTGGCCGCGGTTTTTAGACGACGGCAAGGGCTGCGTTCTCCCACGTTGGAGGCCTGGATCGTCCGGGAGGCTTGAAACGTTTGCAGCCTTCGCGCTCAGGGGGGCCCGGCCGTCCGCCAGTCAATTCGCGTACCCCTTGCCCCGCATGGCACGAAATACCCCACCAGACGTTGGCTGGCCGATGGAAGAGCCCGGAGCTGTTTTTCCGAGCCGGCACTTGTGCGGTCTTTCCGGGGAAAGTGAGCGGAGCGGGAAGCGATGCGCGGCCGGGCCGTTCGCCGTCTCGCCGGACCCCGCGAATAATCCGCGCCCAAGCGGCCACCGACTCGGCATCCGTGCCGTCGGCGGAGACTGTCCTGCCCGGTCTGCGGGGCAGTGCCTGAAGGGGGTCGCTCGTCAACCGTCTTGTCCGCCGGGACGACCCGGATTCATGGAGCAAGGTCGGTCCGCCGCCAGAGTTTTGCGCATCGGGTCGGAGTGAGGGAGCGGTGCGACCCCGGAGAAGAACCTCGCGGCGGCCCGGACCTGTCCGACGGCCGGGACCTGTCACGACCCGGCCCCGACGCAAACGGCTCACTCCCACTCGATGGTGCCGGGCGGCTTGCTCGTGATGTCGAAGACCACGCGGTTGACCCCCCGCACTTCGTTGGTGATGCGGGTGGAGATGCGTTCGAGTAATGCGTACGGCAGCTTGACCCAGTCGGCCGTCATGCCGTCCTGCGACTCGACCACGCGCACCGCGACGGTCCAGTCGTATGTACGTTCATCTCCCTGGACACCCACGCTGCGGACGGGAAGCAACACGGCAAAGGCCTGCCAGGTCTTGTAGTACCAGCCGCTTCGTTTCATTTCTTCGACCACAATCGCATCCGCCTGGCGCAGAATGGCCAGCTTCTCGGGCGTGACCTCGCCCAGGCATCGGACGGCCAGACCCGGACCCGGAAAGGGCTGGCGCCAGAGGATCTCGCGGGGCAGGCCGAGGGCCCGGCCCAACTTGCGCACCTCGTCCTTGAAGAGACAACGCAGCGGCTCGATCAACTCGAACCGCATCCTCCGGGGCAGACCACCCACGTTGTGATGGCTTTTGATCAAAGAAGCGGGGTTGCCGCCAATGGGCACGGATTCGATCACGTCGGGGTACAGAGTGCCCTGGGCAAGGAAACGGGCCGGCCCGGCCCGCCGCGTCGCCGCCTCGAACACCTCGATGAACGTGCGTCCAATGATCTTGCGTTTCCGCTCCGGATCCGTCACCCCACGAAGCCGTCGCAAAAACAGCTCGGACGCGTCCTCGTACTGGAGGCGAATGTGGAAATGACGGCCAAAGACCTCCTGGACGACCTCCGCCTCGCGGGCGCGCAACAGGCCGTTGTTGACGAAGATGCACGTGAGCTGGTCCCCCACGGCGCGATGCAACAGCGCCGCTGCCACGCTGGAATCCACTCCCCCGCTCAAACCCAGCAAAACCCGTTCCTGGCCGACGCGAGCCCGGATCTCCTCCACGGCCTGTTCGAGGTAATTGCGCATGGTCCATTGCCGGCCGCAGCCGCAAACCTTGTGGACAAAATTGGCCAGCAGCTCGCGTCCGCGCGGGGTGTGCACCACCTCGGGGTGAAATTGCAGGCCAAAAAACCGTTTGTGCGGATGTTCGATGGCGGCGTAGGGCGAGTTCTCGCTCGTCGCGACCACGACAAAGCCCCGCGGCAGACGGGTGAGTCGGTCTCCGTGCGAATTCCAAACCTGCAGGCGCCGGGGCAAACCGGCGAACAAGGCACATCCGGGCCGTTTGACGTGGAGCGTGCCCTTGCCGTATTCCCGCTGTTGGCCGGGCTCGACGCGTCCCCCGAGAAAATGCGCCAGCAGTTGGACACCGTAGCAGATCCCCAAAATCGGGATGCCCAACTCAAAGATGCCCGGGTCGGGCAACGGCGCGTCGGCGTCGTACACACTGGCCGGACCACCCGAGAGAATGATCCCCTTGGGTCGGAGCTCCGCCAGGCGGGTTGCAGGCGTGTCGAATCGCAGGATCTGCGAGTACACCTGACATTCGCGGACGCGGCGCGCGATCACCTGCGTGTACTGGGAGCCGAAGTCAAGGATGACAATCTGTTCCTGTCCGGGGGAGGAAGCCGCGGGGGCCACGGGAGAGGGCGCGTTCTGAGACTTCACGGCCAGGGGGACGGATTGGCGGCGAACCGAACTGGACACCGTGGGACGCACAGGAACCGACCGACCGTCACGGCTGACCTGCCGACATCACGGGCGGCGCACGTCGCGCCAGCTGGGTGTCACGCAACGCCACCTCGGCCTGACGCCGGAACCACTCGTTGAACAGATCATTCTGACGCAAACGCCGCAAATAGGCCATAAATCCGGGCAACTCCTGATTCATCTTGGCCTCGTCCAAGGGCAGTTGGGACTGTACATAGATCAGCATCGCGCCGTCCCGGGTCGGCACCACGGGGCTGACCCCGCCGACCGGAGTAGAAAGGGCCACCTGTTTGAACTGGGCCAGGGGCAGGTCCTGTTCGACCTGGGGCAGCGCCCGTGTGCTCCAGGAAACCGGCGGCAGCAGCACCGGGTGGAGGTTGGACGCCGTGCAAACCTCGGCAAAGCCCTTCCCCTGTGCGATGGCATTCGTCAGGGCGGCGCGAAACGCCTCGGCGGCCTGCCGGGCCAGTTGCACGGCCTGTTCATAACGGTAGTCGCCCAACACCCGCCCCAAAATGTCCTCCAGCGCGGGGATCTCGCTGGGCAACCGTCTCTCAAAGCCCAGCACATACACGGCGTCGGGCCCAATGACAGGAGCCGAGAAAGGATTGTCCGCCGAAAGCCGGAACGCCACCCGCGCAAACTCCGGACCCCCGTCGATGCCCGCAGGGCCCTCCTCCAATCCGAACGGCTCCAGGGTGCGAACCTCCAGCTTTCGTTCCGCGGCAAGCGTTTTGAGGTTCTCCGGCCGGACCGGTTCCAGATTGAAGAGGGCCGTGGCGAAATCGTTGGCAACGCGCCGCGCCTTGCGCAGGGCCTCGACGCGAATCAGCTCCTGTCGGATGTTCTTGCGCGCTTCGTCCTGGGTGGCGCCGAAGCGGACGTAATTGGTCCCCAGCCGATCCAGGTTCGCCTGGACCAGCTCGTCCAGGTTGGTCCGGACCAACTCCGCTTCGGCCTCCGCGAGGTAGTTCGAGACCGGAAAGGCCACGTAGCTGACCTGCACCCGTTCCGGGATGCGGTACCGGGCCATCTGATTGGAATAAAACTGGGCCACCGCCTGGGTGGTCACCATGACCTGCGGCAGGTAATTGACGGCAAGAAACGTCACAACCTGGGCAGACACCTCCTGGTGCTCGCGCCGATAGAGGTTTCGGGCCTCCTCCGGGGTGATCAATTGGCCCGGGAAGGTCACCAGATTGACCAGGGCCTGGAGGGCGGTTTCGTGACGGACAAAGCGTTCGAAATCCTCCACCGTGATGCCCCGAGGAGCNAGTCGCTGCTGAACGAGCGCCGACAACGGGATGGCCTGATTGCCACCGCCAAATGCCTCGAGGATCTCCCGGGCAAGCCGGGCGCTTACCGACGGACTCACCTCCAGTTTCAGGTCGCGCACAAACTGCAGCAGCAACAGCCGCGCGTAGGTCTCCCGCTGCACGTCAAAGCCCGAGTCGCGCCCCCCCTCGTCGGGCCACTGCCCCGTGCGCACCAAGTAGTGGAGCAGCACCTCCTTTTGCGCCGCACGGAACTTGTCCAGCGTAATCTTTTCGCCGCGGATTCGCCCCAGATCACCCACCGTGGGCTGGTCGCCGAACTGCGTGGTGGGGTTGAAATAAATCACAAACGCCACCACGGTCACCGCGATGATGATGACCCACAGCCACGTCTGATGCTTCCGAATCGTGCCAAACATAAGGTTGCCAGGTCCCTTGACCGGAGCCCGAACCCTACCCGCCGGGGCCGGGAGGGGTCAAACCAAAACAAGCCCCGCAAGCGCAGGGGGCGCAGTACAAGTTTTTGGACATCGATAAAGCGCGAGGGGTCTGGGGGGCGCCGACATTGGACAACTGAGCGAAAACGGCATCTCCGGGGATCATTGAAACCGGAGCTCAAAAACGGTACGCCCTCGGCTGTCCGCGGACCACACGGGCCCGTGCGCGCCAAAGGCGCATCAATTCGGTAGCCCGGGGCAAGGCCCCGGGAATCCGATCCCCCAAACCCAGCGCGCCCTGAAAGGGTGCAACCCGAGGTTCACCATCGCGACGGCCGGGTCTGTCCAGACCGAATTCCATCCCTTCAGGGCAGATTGCGCTGGGAAGACCCGGCGGCTCAGGGCGTGACCCGGGGCTGGTGAGCTCTCGCGCCGAAGGCGTAGCCATCAGGTGCGCTGGAGGCGCAACCACTCACCTGTTCGGGAGGCAATCCGGTTGCCCAGGCGCCACCTTGGGCGGGTGACTCCGCGCCCCGCCAAGGGGAAATCCACGGCACACGGAAGGAGCGAAGAACTTCCAACCCTGGATGGGTTCGGGCGGGAGTGTTGTTACGGAGGTGCTCAGGAAGAGTCCCGGGTGCATGGTTCGCGTCGGCAGAGCCCCCGGTTTGGCAGATCCGCTGTACGGCGAGTTCCCAGTCCTGACCCCCGAAGGTTCAGCGCGATTCCGCGTGTCCTCGGCAGGAGAAGGCCGAGAGAAACCACCGTGTCCTCGGGATTCACCATTCCGAGCCTTCAAAGCTGAAATGGCCCACGGCGACGCTTGAGTACAGCCTGAACCGACGGTCTCGATTCGCAATCACATGCCCGCCCAACGCAAAAACACTTCCTTCAATCCCTGCAGACCCGGTGCCGACGCCCCAAGGTCCTGATGGTCATGGTGTGCACATGAGTTGGTCCGGGCTCGACCGTGCCAGCCGACCGATCCGGGCTCCGCAAACACCTCGCGGCCTACCCCTACTTCGGTTCTCGAAGCCGCTGCCGCCTCGGCTGCGTCGGGGAACACCGAGTAGAAAAACAGCCGATTGTCCCCAAACCGCAACGTTCCCTGCCCGACCAGGCACCTTCGCGAACGCGGAACCTTGTCCTCGCAATCGCCAACGCCCGCGGACCCAAGATCGTTCTCCCGCGGGCCGAATCTCCGCCCGGGTCGCCCACTTGGACAACCATCCATCCTCCGAACAAAACCTCTCGGGAAAACGCCCTCTGTTCACCAGCACGCCACCATATGCCAGGGCGGCCCTGACGCTTGTTCCGCCCGGGCAATCGCCGGAGTCTCCCGACACGGTCAAACGCTTACAAGCCCCTCGAGCCCTGGTGGGTAGCCGGCACTCCAGCGGCTGACGTGCAATCGAGCCGGGCTCGCCGCCTTTCCAGCCAACTTCGGTGCCACAAGCCACCGCCGCAAACCGCGATCGTCACGGGAGTGAGCGCAGCCACCAGCCCGTCCCGCACAAAGGCCGGGATCGGCAGCAAATGCAGGCCATAACTGCATCCACAGGGACCGTCGTACCGAACCCAGACCAGCAAAAACTGGTAAAAAAGCGACACACACGCGAACCACAGGAGCGCACCCGCCCGGATCCCCAGCGGTGGCCCCTTCAGGCACGCAAGCACGCCCACCCAGATCTCCGTCACGGCCGCCAGGAACAAGACCCCGCGGTTTGACCAAAAACCAAAGATGGGATTCGGCGCCGACAGCATCGTCCCGTACACCAGATCGACCCGCGACAGGGCCATCAACTTCAGGAAGCCCACCGTCAAAAAGCAAATCCCGAGGCTCCGCGCCACGAGCCCGAACCATGCCTGAATCTTCATGTGCCGTTCCAGCTTCATGGACCTCTTTTGCCCTGGGCGTGCACGGCTTTTCCCGGGTTCCCAAGCGAGGGGTCACTCTGGCCCACCTTTCCCGGTCCGGCGTGGCTGCCACTGCTGATACGCACACGCGCTTCGCATCGTTTGCTCACCGCGGCAGCCGCGCCCTGGCAAATCCAATCGCACCCATCCGGCATGTGCCACACACGGGAGGAGCCGACCCTGTGATCCCGCCCGCAAACGCATCCATCAGTCGAGCCATCCCTGCGGCTTCCAACGCTGTCCATCACCAGTGCAAAGGATCCTGGCATTTCAAGCCCCGCCGGCCCGATCCTGCCCGCCAGGATCTTTCACACCCTCGAGCAGGGTCTCCACCAAGTCTTCCCGTCGCCGCATCGCGTCCAATTCGCTCGTTCGCGCATCGTTCGCCCTCCACGCCCCGCCCGATCCATGCAGAAAACCGGGCAAGACACCGTCCACCATCGCCCTTCACGTTCCCGGCTCCGGTCGCATCCACGACCGGACCAGCTCCCTCAGCCAGGTCCGCACCCCGCGAAACAACAACGGGCTCACCAGTGCCACCCCGAAGATCACCGCCGCAACCTCCCGCGGCAGCTTCCGCACCGCCGCATTCCGTTGCGCCCACGTCGCCTGACGCGCCTGCAACTGCAGCAAATACGGATCCCGCTCGTCCGTCCGCCAGGCCCAGTTCTTCATCTTGTATCCGACAACCGCCCCCCGCCGCGCCGGATCGGCCAGGCGGTAATCACTGACTTGAACTCCCTTCGTGTACCCCGGCCAACGCGGCAAGTAGTCCATTTCCGCGATCGGCTCGGCCCACTCGATCTCGCCCCGGTAACTCATCGCCTCGAGCGGCTCGCCCGAAGGCCCGGACCGTAACAAGTCGAACGTCCGCAGTCGCCAGACCGCCGGCACTTCCCACGGACCACACCGCACGGTCCGCAGTACTTCGTAGGCCGCGTGCACTTTTTCCCCATCGAGCCAATGCCGGGCCCGCCTGACCAGATGGTCCCGAAGCGCTGCGGAGCCTGCGGCCGTCGGGGCGCCCTTCACGGCTCCCCCCCTCGACCATCCGCCGGACCCGGTCCGGATCGGGTAGGAACGCCATCCGCCGGGCATGGCCCTGGCCATCCTGCAATGACTCAGCTTGAGCTCGATACAGATGCGCAAAAGAGAGCGGAACCCACCACGGGGCCGGAATGGGAGGCCAGCCCCCCCCAAAACCCACGTTCCTCCAACACCCTCCCTGAGCAATAAGCCAGCCAGATCACGGTTTCCGACGGAATGCCCGACTCGGGCCAGCATCCGTGACGGACCGACCCCGTGGCCACCCGGTTCGAAGACGGGGCAAACCGCACCGGCCCGAGCCACAACGAGAACACCTTCCAGCCATCGCCGCCATGAATGCTGATCCGCTGCTGTTTGGTGTAAAACGCCGTGAGGTTCCAGCAAGCCCCCTTTGACACCCCCTCAAATCCAACCACACTGTCGAACACACGGTCGGGGGGCGGTGGCAACGAGTTTCGCACCCGGCCCATGACTCGGATGCCGGTGTCGTCGTCCGCAATCGCACCCCACCCTGCTGTCACCGGCCACAACCAGAGCGACGCCACGGCACACATCACGGCCTGTCCACCGTTCCCCCGGGGGAAAGGGCTCGGCCTGAAGGCCGGCCACTTCCCCCGCCGAGGAATGCGGCGTGCGCCGATAAGGAGTGAGACCAACCGCCACGAATCCGCCGCAGGCCGCTCCACCCTCCGGTTCAGAACCCACGCGGGATTTGGCCGGCAGCAGGAAACAAATACAATGCGGGTGCCCAGCCGCACCGCCCTGGCGCACGGAAAGTGCACATCGCTCCCGACGATTCATGGCGATTCGCTCCAAGCTTTGGCACAGCCAAAATAAGAATAAGAAAAAGTCAACTCAGAAATGCGGATGCCTTCACAGCCGGGACTTTTCCCGACGGCTTCGGAGTTTGCGCCGGTCTGCGTCACGAGCAGCGACGCATCGTGGCTGTCGTCCCTTCCCGGCCGAAGGAGGACCCAGCAGCACCGTTGGATCTTACCCGGGGCAAGCCGTCTGGAGGCCGGAGGGACTCGACCGGCGGCGTTGCAGGCGCGGGAGGCTGTTGACCAGCGTTGTTGGCATTCTCAGAAACACCGCGGCGCCGGATCTTTGGCTGAAATCGCAGGACTCCCAAGAGCAGGTTTGATGGCCACGGATCCCACGCCGGTGGCCACTCAGTTGGCGCGACGCGGGCCCGGACCGGAAACCCACCGCGGCCGGCAAAAGCGATTGGCAATGACCCCGGGGAATGATTTTTTTGACGCATGAACGTAACGATGGCAGGCAGGACCCGGTCGTTTCGAAGTGTGACGTTCGACGCCGCTGCGAATGCCGTCTGTTTGATCGATCAGCGCCAGTTGCCCCACCGGTTTCGCATCCTCCGCTGCAAGTCCCACGAGGAAACCGCGCAGGCCATCCGAGAAATGGTCGTGCGCGGGGCTCCGGCGATTGCCGCCACCGCCGCTTATGGTCTGGCGCAGGGGGTCCGGACGTTTGCCGGGGACGACCGTCGGCGGTTTGACCAACACGTGCGTCAGGTGCACCGCACCTTGTTGGAGGCGCGCCCCACCGCGGTGGATCCGGCCCATGCGATGGCGGAGGTCCTGGCCGCCATGCGCGCGGGACGCACGGTTTCGGAGAAGCAGGCTCTGGCGTTGGCGGCCGCAGAGGAATTCGCCCACCGGAGCGCCGGGGAATGTCGCGCGCTGGGCGAGCAAGGGGTGTCGCTGATCCGTGACGGGGCCCGGATCCTGACCCATTGCAATGCCGGGTGGCTGGCATGCGTGGATTATGGCACGGCCACGGCGCCGCTCTACCTGGCCCATGCGCGGGGCATTCGATTTCATGTGTACTGTGCGGAGACCCGTCCGAGGTCCCAGGGAGCGGCACTCACCGCGTGGGAGCTGGCGCAACAGGGCATCGCTCACACGGTGATCGCGGACACGGCGGTCGGGCTGCTC
>JAOADM010000087.1 GCA_026417315.1 Limisphaera sp. | reverse complement strand
CTCAACAATCCCCCCTCCCGGATGATGAGAATCTCCCCCGGCTGAATGTCCCGCTCGAACTTCGCATGGATCAAATCGAACGCACAGGTCTCGCTGGCCACCACCCACGCGTCATCCACCCGCCCCAGCGACAACGGTCGGAACCCGTGCGGGTCGCGCACGGCAATCAGTTCCGTCTCCGTCATGATCAACAGGGAAAAGGCGCCCTGAATCCGCCGGATCGCCTCCACCAGGGTGTTGGTCGAACCGTTGCAACGGGGCTGCGCCAGCAGGTGCAGCACAATCTCGCTGTCCACCGTGGTCTGGAAAATGGACCCCGCCGCTTCCAGTTCGTCGCGCAGCGCGGCCGCATTGGTCAAATTGCCGTTGTGTGCCACGGCGATCTGGCCCCGTGCACAATCCACCGTCAGAGGCTGGGCGTTGCGAAAGTGCGAGGAACCGGTGGTGGAGTACCGCGTGTGGCCGATGGCCAAATGCCCGGTCAAAGATTGCAGTGTGGCCGCATCGAACACCTGCGGTACCAGCCCCATCCCCTTGTGCACCCGAAACTGGCGCCCGTCGGAAACCACGATCCCGGCGCTCTCCTGACCCCGATGCTGCAGGGCGAACAATCCGTAATACGTCAGCTCGGCTGCTTTCGGATGCCCGAAAACACCGAAGACGCCGCAATAGTGTTTGGGATACGGTTGCATCGTCGCCCGCGTGAAGCACCTTCATGACACCAAAGCGCCACGCCCGAAGCAAGTGTGAACCCGAACCGGACCGGTCGCAAATGCGTTCCCCATGCAGGCCATGGCCCTTGCGCCCTTCCGCCACGGCTCTCGCAAAGGGCGGGTGGCGAGCAGGTGGCTGGACCCGGGGCGTCCGACGAGCCTGTCGGTTGGCGCCGGCCGGCACGCTGTGCTCCGCCTTCACTACCCGGGGTGGCGCCGAAGCTGCAGGTCAACTCGCGCAAGGCCCCCCGAGCGTTCGGGCCCACCGCCGCCCAAAGCCTCGGCCACTCGGAAGCCAAAGCGACGGGCTACATCCGGGGAAGCCACCACACCGGCGTTCTCGCCGGCGTCCGGACCAAAGGCCGGCCCCACCCCTTCCTGCTGCCCTGCCGCCAAAGACCCAGCCGGTTGAGCCACGGCCATCCACGCACCTTCCGCATTCGGTTTACACCCGGGCCCTGCACCGCAGTCGCGGCGGCTTGCCGATGCCACGGAACGTCGCGTTCCCCTGGCCGGCCCGGTGCCGGGGCTGGACGCGCTCCGGTACCAGTTTCCAGCCGCGGTGCTGCGCCGGCAGTTGGGGCAAACGGCCGAAGGCACCAGTCCTCGAGGACGTGCGGATGTCCCTGGTGCGGGTAGCCAGTGGCCGCTCAGTGGCCGCTGGCTGGAGGTCCTCCTCCGGCTGGATCACTGGGTTGCGCTGCAACCGCCGGCCACTGTGGGTCGAATGCGATTGGGCAGGCACAGCGCGGCATCCGCCCCACCGCTGGGACCGTGGAAGCGCCAGTGGGAAAGCGAATCGGCGCAGAACGTCCTCGGGCGACTGGATGAGTTACCGGGCCAACGCAGCCACGGCAGCCCTGCCGGGACACGTTGGCCAGGCAAATGCGCCATCCGGTGAGCACGAGTCGCGGATGGACGCCAAACACGCGCCACCGCGCCAGGAGGCGCCCGGCCCCGGAGGGGCGTCGACGGCCTGCACGGACGCTCCATGGCGTTTCAACCGGTCCCGGCAGTTTGGGAATCCATGAGGGCAACGAACCGCTGCAGTGTCCCGACCCCTGCTCGCGCAACGAACGTCGGTCCCCGGGTGCTCGGGTGCTTCACACGACTCTCAACGGGGTGCCGCGCAACTCATATGCGCTCGTTCTTGGACCGAGAGGCATTGATTCTGGGCGCGCCACGCCGTAAGGGGCTCGGCAGCACACTCGCCGAGTGCGTGCTCGAGGCGCACAGCTTCCGAGCAAGCATCCTCGCACAACCCGGACAGTAGCGAGCCGAGATGTTTGCCCCACTCGGCCTCCGGCCCGCTCCACGGCGTCACCGCCGGCGACGGGGATTCGATGATCCATCGCTACAGAGCATGCCGGAGCAGTTCCCGCGAGGAGGCCGACCCACCCGCGACGCCCAGCAAACGCCCCGGCCGCGCCAGCATCGCCGAGGCGGAGCAATGCCGTGAGGTCCATCCGGACGCACCGGTTTTGGTCGTTGCCCTCGAGGCCAACCTGCGGCGCACCACGCTCTCTGATCACGGGATGAACCCGGTGTGCCGTTCGCTCCCAGGTGACGGGAGGGCCCACAGTGGCTGCCGTCCAATCACTTCGGAGCGCAGTTACATGGATCGCCCTTTCCCTCTGGCGCGGAGCGCATGGATCATGCCCCTTGCCGGGTTCCGCAGCATCGTGTTCTCACTTTTAGGATGCCGATGCGCCATCGGCTCTCAGACGCCTTCGGCCCAGTCCCAGCAAACCCAGGCCGGCCAGCAGGAGGAGCCCTGCTCGGGGCTCTGGGACCGAGATTGGATCGACCCAGTCTTGACGGGGGTGCGTATCGCCCAGGGCAACCCAGGAGTAGGTGGCATAGTTCGCCACGATTTGCAAATAGCGCCCCGAAGTGGGGGCAAACTGCAGCTCGAATAACTCGCCACGGTCGAAGGGTGTGGGAGCAGTTGCGACCGGGGTCAGCGTCGTCCAACGATTGCCAATGGGCTCATCCGAGAGATACACGCGAATGAATACGTTGGGTCCGCTGATGGAGAAAGTTGCGGAACTGGAATACTGGATCTTCACCATCGAGAGCGTCTGGGTGCTGCCCATGTCGGCCTGGATCCAGTCCGGCCCCTGGCTGCCCGCATTCCAGTAGCCGCCATTGAACGCGTCCTCAGCCCACGCCCGCCCCAGGGTGGGATGCACGATTTGCCCGCTCGCACTGTAACTGGAGGCAGGCAGGTCCGCTGCGAAGGGCGAGATGACCGGCGCGGCCCAGGCCTGAAAGCCCAGGCCAGACGCCAGGATCAATGCCGAGGAGGGGAGTTTCCGCGTTGAAGTCCCACGCGGAGACCGAGAAGAGTTTTTTGTTAAATTCATTTGGCTGGGTTTTAAGCCGGCGCGGTCCATTGTCAAGGTTGTTCTTCCGGTGTTGTGCACTGCCGGCCCGTTTCAGCTCATTGAGACCCCATGGTGGATGGGGGCAGCTGGAAAAAGCGCGATGAATATCACCTTTCGATCCGCTCTCGCCCGGCGCCGCGGTCAGCCCCGGAGTTGGGCTCGACGGCCAGCGGGATTGCAAGTGGAGCCGCGATGCACGTGCTCAAACCGATCCGAAGCCTTGTCGCCGGGAAGCCGACATCCGGGGCATTGACACGCAACGCGCTGCGCCGGACCGAGAGTTGCCGCGGCAGCCCGCCAAAGGCGGTGCGCATTCCAAACCAAACGTCCGCCCGCCTGCCAGCCGTCCTGCGGCCACCGGCTCAGCCGGACTGAACCACCGCCGTGCGCGAATGGGTCGCACCCGCCCCGGGACGCTTACCCAGCGACCCAGGGGTGCTCCGAAGCCTCGGCAAGGCCCAACGAATTCCTCCCGAATTCCCAGGAGAGAGATGCAGCCAGGATTGCAGCCAAGAGCCCGAAGGTTCGTGATTGTTGGATACTAGGGGACCTGCAGCCGGTAGAAGCGCGCGCCGGGTTCGGTGCTGATCGGCAATCGAACTTCGAAGAAGCCCTGGCCATCGAACCGGCCGGTGTCGATCACCTGCCATTGCGCCAGGGGCAAAGTGACGTCGGGGCTGCTTAGCACACGGAAGGTTCCACCCGGCGTGCCGCCGGAGCCCTGCAGGATCAGGCCGTCCGGCGTGCGGATCACCTGCTCGATCCTGGGCGGCTGCGCCATTCCCACCACGGCCAATATCCCTTCGGTGGTCAGCCGGCTCGTGTCCCACGAAAGCCCGGGCGGCAGTTCGGGCAGCATGACCTCGGCAAAATCCCCCGTGAATTGGCCGTTGCCGGACACAAAGACAGGGAAACTGCTCCCTCCGGCCGGCGGGCCATTGCGCAGAGAGATCACCAGCCGGCCGCCGAAGCTCAATCCGCCCTGAACCGTCCGCACCTGGTCCGCCCGTCCCTCTCCACCGTCCACTTCGATTTCGGTGACACCGCTCAAGAGCGCGCTGCCACTGATGGTGAGCGTACCGATCCCGTCCTCGCCCGGGGCCACGCGCGCCGTGCCGGTGGCGATCAAGCGTCCATCCAGCGTTCCGCTGCCGGCCAACAATTGTCCGGGCTGCAGCGTCAGGCTGGCGTCGGATCGACCGACCACACTCAGAGTGGCTCCCGTGTTGATGACCAGCGAACTGGACCCGGTCAGGCTGGCTTCGCCCACCAGGGCCAGCGTGCCGGCGCGCACGCGGGTCGCACCCGTGTACGTGTTGACGGCCAAAAGGTACAAGGTGGAGCCACCCTCCTTCACCAGGCTGCCCGAGCCGCTCAAGACGTTGGTGAACGCCAACCAGGTGCCGCCGGCGACCACGGTGTTGCTGCCCAGCAACTGGACGGGGCCGCCATACGCGTTCGTGCCGCTGGCGTTGTTGATCCGCGCGCCATCCCGCAGCACCACCGGTTTGGTCAGCACATTGGACACCTGGTAGAACTGCAGCACGGCATTGGAAAAGACGGTCAAAGGCCGCGTTTCATCCCCCAGAGTGGTCCAGCGTTCCACCGCCAGGGTTCCCTCCTGCACATCGATTTCCGCCAGGGCCGGGTCGGTCTGCACGCCCACCAGTGCCACCATGTTGGTGCCGCGCTTGGTCAGCTTGAACGGCTGACCCCCGGTCAGCAGCCAGGCATTGGCCGCGGTGGCAGGTTCCGACCGGAGATCCCAGCGACCGGTCCCGCCGAAGGTGGTGTCGCCCGCCAGCGTGACATAGCGGAGGTTCGGCCCCACAAAGGCCGGATCGCCGCTGCTGTTGATGATCGCGCCCTGGCCGTCCCCGCCGGCGCCCGAAACGGTCACGGGTTCCAATCCCAGATTCACGTTGTTGGCGCCCAAATCGAGTGTGGCGCCCTCGGCCACGAACGTGCCGGCATTGGCATCGCCGAGCGCGGTGCTGCTCAAGGTGCGCAGCGTGCCCCGCTGCACCCGCACCTCGCCACTAAACAGGTTGTTGGCTCCGGCCAGTTCGACCGTCCCCGGGCCCTCCAGCGTAATGACACCGAACCCGCGGATGGGATTGTTCACCCGCAACACCCCGCTCCGGGCGAACGTGAGCTGGGCGTAGTTGGTGATCGGGCCCGAGCCGAGGCTCCCGCCCGAGCCGCCGTCGCCGACCTGCAAGAAGCCACTGTTGATGGTGATGGGGCCAGTGAAATCGTTGCTGCCCAGATTCGCCAGCACCAGTCCGGCACCGTTGATTTCCAGACCGCCCGGCCCGGTCAACCGACCCGGGCCCACCAGCCGGTACGGCTGCACGAAGTTGTTGAATACCATGCCCGAGACCTCCAGGTCCCCGCGCAGTTCGACCTCGCGGTGGCTGGACTGGTCGTCAAAATTGACGAAGTCTCCCTGCGCAAAGCGACCGATCTGCCCGAACCGCAGCCAGTTCGGCGTCAGATCCGCATCCCACACGTTGGGAGCGCCCGTGGCGCCGCCCCGCCAGTACAGATTGGCCACAGCGAAATCCACCCGCAGCCGAATCGCGCCCGGCGTCGTGGCCGGATCCACGACCGAGAAGCGATACCCACTGGGCGCCACCACCTGCAGTTGATTCGTGCCACCGGTCAAGGGGCCACTGTACTGAATCACGGTGTACTCGGCTCCCGTCTCCAGCCAGGGAATGGGATTGACCCGAATCGTGGTGAGGCCGTTCAACACCACCGCACCATTCACCACCACGCGGTCGTTCATCCCCTGCGGATCACCCGCCAGATCGAAGTCCAGCGTCGCGTTGTCCAACTGCAATCCGCCCACAATGAGCGCGGCCTGCGGTTGGCTTGAATTCCCCGGAGCGACCCGACCGCCCGCGACCGTCACCGGACCGGCTATGGAGCCCACGCCTGCCAGGGCCGCACCCGCACCCACCTCCACCGTACCCGTGCCCGTCTTGGAACCGTCCACCACCAGGGTTCCCCCCAGCACACGGGTCGGCCCCGCATAACTGCTCGTGCCGGTCAACAGCTGCGTGCCGCCGCCCGTCTTGATCAATGCCCCCGGACCGCCGACCGCACCCGCCAGCGTCAAGGTGGTACCCCCGGCGGTGTTGATGACGCAATCGCCCTGCAGCGTCACCGGCCCGGCGATGGCATTGAGTGTGCCCGCCCCGCAGTTCAATGACGGACTCACACCGTCGCCCTGCAGCACGACCACCTTGTCCAGAGGCGTTTGAAGGTTCCACAACTGAAGCGTGGCCCCAGAAGCAATGGACAGAGTGCCGGAGGGACTCCCCAGGCCCGTGGTGGTTGTTTCGATCGAGAACACGCCCCGCTCCACGGTAACATGCCGCAGGGCCGGGTCCACGGTCGTGCCCACCAACGACACCTGGTTGGGGCCGCGCTTCACCAGATCGTACGCGGCTCCCATCGTGGAGAGTTGCGAGCCTGCGCCCCGAATGTCCCAGCGACCGGTCCCGCCAAAGACCGTCGGCCCTGTCAATGTCACATTTTGCAGGGCGTTGATCTGGTCCGGCCCAGAGTTGATGATGGCCCCCTGATCGCCCGCGCCACTGCCGGCCACAAGCACGGGTTCGCTGCCCAGGTTCTGGCCGTTGACGTCGAGCGTGGCTCCGGCCTCGACGCGTGTGCCGGCCATCCCACTGCCCAACGCCGTGGCGCTCCCGACCCGCAGGGTGCCTTCGGCCACCGTCACTTCCCCGTCGAACGTATTCGGGCCGCTCAACGTCAGCACCCCGGCACCTCGCTTGAGAAGTCCGCCCGTCCCGCTCACGGTGCTGCTGACCGCCAGGTCGTCGCTCCGATGGAAGACCAGCAAGCCGTTGTTGGCCACCGGGCCAGGGGGGAGATTGCCGGTCGCATCGTTGTTGCCGATCTGCAACGTGCCCGCCGCGACTGTCGTGCCGCCCGCATAATCGTTGATCCCCTCATTGGCCAGTACGAGCCGCCCGGAACCGTCCTTGAAGAGCTCCGTCAGGCCCGTCAGCCGACCCGGACCGATGAAGAGGTAATCGCGGGTGGTGTTCTGAACCACGATCGCGCCCGGCGCCAGGGCGGTCGTCAGGCGGACCGTCGTTTCGCTGGCCGTGTCATCGAAGCGCACACTGTCCGCATCCTGATACACGGCCGGCGTCGTTCCGAACGCCAACCAGTTGGTGGTCCGGCCCACGTCCCAGTCCGATCCCGCGGCGCCCGTCCAGGTCAACGGCCGCGGCCCGCTCAACAGCACAAGGTAGACCGTCGCCCCCGCCACGTCGTTGGACAAATAGCCCGTCGTACCCGCACCAGGGAGCCGACCCAACACAAAGTTGAACCCTGCACCGCCAATCCCGCCGCTGTACCGCAGCACGGGCAAAACCACCGGATATCCGGAAACCGCCCCCAGCGAGACCACGTCCACGGCGTTGGAGGCGCCCCCGGTCTCCAGCGTCCCCACCTCCAAACTCGGAGTGCCGGACAATGTCAACAAACGCAGCCGGGCATTCTCGAGATGCAACCGGCTGATCCCCGGACTCACCGTGGACCGCAGCACCAACGTGCCCCCACGAACCGCGATCGGCCCGGGGTGGGTAAAACCGCCCGTGACGCCCGAGACGTCGAACGCGGCTCCGGCTTCGACCGTGAGCAGCGCCGTGTTCGCAATCGAGCCGGAACCGGCCAGTGCCAGTGTGCCCTCGCGCACCACGGTTTCCCCACTGTAGGTGCACACCCCCGTCAGCGTCTGAACCCCTGCGCCGATCTTCACCAGCGACAACTGGCCCGACCCGTCCTGAATCAAACCCCCAAACGTGGCCGACTGGTCGTTGTCCCCCACCGTAAGCGTGGAGGGAGCGGCGCCGTTGTTCAGGATGATGCAACTTTCGCCCGGACCCGTGTTCAGCAGGCCGTTGATCGTTTCGCTGTACCCGTTGAGATTCCAGGTAATGAAGCGATTAACCCCGCCGGCCATCACCACGTTGCCCCGACCGAAGCCATTCGGAATGACCTCGTGGTTGCCGCTGAGGAACGTGTTGTACAGCGGCGGGGTCCCGCCGGACAGTCGCGCCGTCAAAATGGTCGTGCCGGTCCAGTCATTCGAAGGATTCGAAAGGCACACCGTGCCGGTCACGGTGGCGGGCGAACAAAGCGTCAGAGAATAGGGCCCCGAAAGACGGGCCGCGATGGCCCCGCTGGCGCCGCCGTTGCCTCCAATCGTCGTGTCCCCCAACAGCGTCCAGGGTCCGTTGAACAACCATCCCGCACTGGTCCGAATCGCCCCCAACGGCTCGCCCACGGTGCCATTGCCGGCGATGTACACAGCGTTGGTGACCGGCACACCCGGACCGGCCCCGCTGGGGAACAGGTAACAGCCGGGCAAAATGTAAATGGGCCCCGTACCGCATCCGTCGGCGTTGCCCGTCCCCACTTCACCCCCCACCATTTGCACTCGGCCCTGTAAGAGGAACGTCCCGCCGGAGTAGGTGTTGTGCCCGCGCAGCTTCATCGAGCCCGGACCCATTTTCACCACCGTCACCGCCCCCGTGCCGTTGTCCGTGATCCGGGCGTCCACCGCCAGGGTCCCGGCCGACTGACTGGTACTGTTCAGATGGAACACGATCTCGCCGGGGCTGTTGTCGCCGTCCCCCGCCGTCAACGTGCCCACATCCTGCGTGCCCGCGGCGCCGCCCTCCCCAATGACCAGCGTCAAACCCGAGGTGGTGTCCGACTTCAAAAAGCCGCCGTAGCGTCCCAACCGCAAGGTGTTGCCCGCGCCAATCCGGACGCTGGCCGCGGTGTTGCGGCGATAATGAATGGTGTTGACCTCGGTCAACGTGCCCGCGTTCGGCACATCCACCACCACGTCCCCGCTCGAGTTGTTGTCGACCATCAGGTTGGTCTCGCGCGTCGCAACATCCCGCAGCCGTTCCCCCGTGGCATACACGCGATAATCCGTGAAATTCACCAGGCGGCCGGCTTCGTCCACCCGTGCGTAGTTCGTGGCAATGGCCAGGTTGAACAGCACGGTCCCATCCCCCATCGTGGCCCAGCTGCCCAACAGACCGTGCAGGTTCGTGCGCGTGGTGGTCACATGACCGGCACCCGCCAGGGCCGGACTGATCACCGTCAACACACCGCCGGGATCCTGCGTGAGCGGACCCAGGTGGACGAACACCTGATTGTTCACCTGATTGGTCACGCGCACCACGGCGGCCCCGAACGTCACATGCGTGCCGTGGAAGCTCTGCTCATTCGTGCGCTGCGGAGCCCCGTTGACGACCAGCGCCGCATAATTCACCGCACCAAATCCGGCCGTCTCCCCGCCCAGCACCAACGACGTGGCCGGATGCAACAGATTCGTCGAAGGAGCACCCGGCCCCGCAAAGTCCAGCACCAACGTTCCCACCCGCACCGCCGTGGGGCCCTTGTACGTGTGGGCCCCCGACAGCGTCAACGTACCAAACCCACCCTTGATCAGTCCGCCCGTGCCACCGCTTTCCGCCAGCGTGCCGGCATAGCTCAGGGTCACGCCGCTGGCCGTCTCGATTCGACCGTATCCAAGGCCCGCGGTGGGTCCCAGCCGCACCCCACGGTTGCTCGACAACACCATCGAGCTTGTCACGCGCAGGCCGCCCCCGTCCAACACCAGTGCATCCGCCCAATACGCACCGGGCACGGCCCCCAGGCTCCCGTCCGCAGCAATCGACACCAAACCCTCCCGCACCACGACCGGCCCGCCAAACGCGTTGACCGCCGACAGCGTCAACACACCGTTGCCGAGCTTCAACAGCCCACCGCCGGCGCCATCCACCGGACCCGTCAAAGCCAGGGTCCCCTGCTCCGCCACCCAAATCGGTGTCAGCCCCGTCCACGTCAACGGCAACGCCACCGTCTGCGTCACCAGGGCTTGCTCATTCGTCAGGCCGCCGTTCAACGTGACGCGGTTGCCATGCAGCGTAAAAGCCCCTGCCGGACTCCGAAACGTCAGCCCCCCAAAGGCGGTGCCGGGCACAAAATCGTTCGTATTGCTCAATTGCGCATCGCCCGCAAAAAACAGACTGTCCCCGGCCACCGGCCGAACGTCGGAAACCCAGTTGGCATCCGTTCGCCAGTACCCATCCGCACCGCCCCCGTCCCACACCCGGTCCGCCCCGCCCAGACCCGCCGCACTGAGAACCCAAATGACCACCCAACCGGTCGGCCTGCCGCAAGTGCGAACGACCCGTGGCCACCGCGAAACATCCTCAGTTTGCATAAGCCTGTCCCGCCTGATTACCTGCGATTTCAAACGTCCCGACCCGGGGTTCGAATGGAAAACTTCGCGAACTCGCCCCGATTCCGCGCCCTCTCCTTGGGTCTTTCCCAGTCCACCTGCCGGCAACGCCCTTCCCAGCCGGTACGCGCCCGAAACCCATCCCCCGCTCCCGGCCCCGCCAAAGGGCGCGCCCTGCCACCGCGACTCGGAAACCCGGATTCACACTTTGGACGTTTGCAGAAAAACCTCCAGGCATCCATCGGACTTTTGTTCGACAGTGGATGCCTTGCAGGTTTTTTGGACACAATCTGAAGCTCGGCGAGATTTCGTACGTCCTCGGCCCGAGAAAACCGGGGGAAACCGGCGTTTCGTCGAAGAGGCTTCAAACCGGTGAAGCGAACCTGCGCCCTTCGACAACGCTCGCCGTCGGGAGTGTAGATTCGTCGCCCTGCGACTTTGGCCCTCCTGTGTCTTCCACGGACCGCTCCCTGCCCCATGAGGCGAACCGCACTCGATGGTCGGGCCCACGTCAACGATTGGACTTTGGCTTTCTGCCCCCGCTCCGGACGATGCGCGCGCACCCGCGGGTTTCAGCCGGCAGGCCCGGAGCCGCAGGGACAACGCGTCCCGTTGCGGCGGCAAACTCCGGAGTCGGCCCGCCCGGGCTCTGGGACGCGATGGCGGGGGAGGGAGTTTTCGACCCCACGTTGGCGAAGGGCGCAGACCGGGCCCAAAACCGGGGCTGCAAAAAGACTTGCCGACCGATTGCAGAGTGATATCATTTTGCTATGAATGCACATCTGGATGTTTCATCTGCCCCCGGCACAGGCAAACCGCCCAGCCAGGAACGTGTCGTCTCCGTCGCCAACGGCTGGCTGATGCTGGCCGTCAACGTGCTGTTGTGCCTGATCACCATCGCGCTGCTCGTCCATTCCATCCGCATGGGCATCCGGCAGGATCATTTCCCCATGGGCATGTTCGTGGGGAGTCTGCTGCTCGGCGCCTTTGCCGGGTTGATGAGCTCGGGTCATTTCACCCTTCAGCCCAACCAGGCCAGGGTCCTGATCCTGTTTGGCGCCTATCACGGCACCGTCAAAGAAAGCGGGTTCCACTGGGCCAACCCGTTCTACAGCCGCGGCACCAAGATTTCGCTCCGCGCCAACAACTTCAGCACCGAGAAACTCAAGGTGAACGACAAGCGCGGCAGCCCCATCGAGATCGCCGCCGTGGTGGTGTGGCGGGTGCAGGACACCGCCCAGGCCATGTTCGACGTCGAGGACTATCACCAGTACGTGGATGTCCAGAGCGAGGCCGCCGTGCGACACCTGGCCTCCAGCTACGCCTACGACCAGGGCGAGGAAGACGAGATCACCCTGCGCAGCAACGCGGACGAGGTGGCCGCCTGTCTCAAGGAGGAATTGCAGCGACGACTGGCCAAGGCCGGGGTGGTGGTCGAGGAAGCCCGAATTACGCACCTGGCCTACGCCCCGGAAATCGCCCAGGCCATGCTGCGCCGGCAGCAGGCCGAGGCAATCATTGCCGCCCGACAAAAGATCGTGCACGGAGCCGTCAGCATGGTGGAAATGGCTTTGAACGACCTGGCCTCGCGCAAGGTGGTGGCACTGGACGATGAACGGCGGGCGGCCATGGTCAGTAACCTGCTGGTGGTGTTGTGCGGAGACACCGAGGTCACCCCGGTCATCAACACCGGCACACTGTATCCCTGAGCCCTCCCCACCCCTGCCTCCTTCCACCGTGAGACCTTCCTCCTACCAACCGCAGGAGTTCCAGGCGCCCTGGAGCGTGGGCAACCGGATCAGCACGGCCCTTTTGACCGTGATTCTGCTGACGGTCCCCTGCGTTGTGGCCCTGGCGCCCCAGCCCCGCGCCCGTGGCTGGGCTTGGTTCGGCGTGGGCGTTCTCTGGCTGATCCTCGGAGGGGTGGCGCTCTTCTGCGTGCGCGGCTACGCCCTCCGGCACGGGGAACTTTGGATCCGACGTTCCTTCTGGTGGACCCGCATTCCCCTGAGCGATTTGCAGGACGCGCGGGTCGATCCCCATGCACTCCGAGGGTCGGTGCGCATCTGGGGCGCCGCAGGGTTCATGGCCGCCCTCGGCTGGTACTACAACAAACGACTGGGGCGTTTCCGGGCCTGGGTGACCGATCCGGCCCGCTGTGTGGTGCTGGAGTTTCCCGGGCGCACCCTGGTGATCAGCCCGGACCGGCCCGAGGCATTCGTCCGGGCGCTGGGATTCGAGCCCCAACCTCCACGCATGTCTCTCTGATGGCGGAGCGGAAGGCCTTTCTCTTGCGGGTGGATGCCGAGCTGCTGAAGGAACTGGAGGCGTGGGCCCAGCAGGAGCTGCGCAGTTTGAACGGTCAAATCGAATACCTCCTTCGCCAGGCCGTGCAGCAACGGCGCCGCCGCCTCCAACAAAACCGGGACGCCGGCTCCGAGCGCCCGACCGGTTGAGCGTCGAGGCCCGGGCCCGTGCTGCGGTCTCCCGCAGCGCCCCCTTGTGCCCCTCGCCCCTCCGACCCCGGCACAAAAGTCCCCTGCCGCGCGGTGCCCGGGAAGAGGGGAGCGAAGAACAACGGAGTTCCGAACCGTTTTGATCCCTCCGGCCCGGGCATGACCGCCGGCTTCCGGGAATCGCCGGATCGGACCGGCGGCCCCGTCCCCTGCCCGGTTTCCACGCACCAGGACCGCCCGAGGGACGAACCGGGCGGGGCGGGCCGAGCACCCGGGAGGTCCCTTGACGGACGAGGGACATAGTCGTATATCTAACGTTCGTTAAATATGAACCCGCGCGCCCATACGGCCCGCGACGGTCGGACCCGGGAACGCATCCTGACCGCCGCCGAACAGATCTTCGCCGACCGGGGATTCGAGCCCGCCTCCATCCGCGCCATCGCCCGCCGCGCCCGCGTGTCGCTGCCGGTGCTGTACTACTATTTCGGATCCAAAACCGGGCTGATCCGCGCCGTGCTGGAACGCCGCTTCGGTCCGCTGCGTACCGAACATCAACAGGCGCTGGCCCGCCTGCAACCGTCGCCCGGCTCCCCTCCGCCCGAGCTGGAAACCATTCTGGAAGCGATGATCCGGCCCGTCCTGCGCCTGGCCGAGGCCGACGCCCGACAGGGCTCCGTCGTCATGCATTTGATCGGTCGCGTCATCGCCGACCCCACCCCCGCCATTCAGGACTGGTTCCAGGAGCACATCCGAAACGTGCGCCAGGGATTCCTGGAACTGCTGGCCCGCCATCTGCCCCAACTGCCGCGGGCCGTCCTGTTGTGGCGATACGAATTCATCTGGGGCGCGCTGGCCTTCATGCTCTGCAATCGCTCGTGGGTCGTCCGGAAGACCGACGGCGTGTGCGATCCCCTGGACACCGGGACGCTGCTGCCCCAGTTCGTCCAGTATTGTGTGGCCGGGCTCACCGCGCCGGCGCCCCGGGGCTCCCGAGCCCGGCCCCGACCGTAACCCCTGCACGTTTTGTCGCCATGCATCACGACAGCCGACCATCGTCCCCCAAGCCGAACAGGTTGCCCGAGAGCCGTGGAGAACAAAAC
>JAOADM010000086.1:5698-14004 GCA_026417315.1 Limisphaera sp. | reverse complement strand
CCATCTTTCTGTCCGGATGCAACCTCCGCTGCGTGTTCTGCCAAAACCATGACATCAGCCACACCGTCCGTGGGCAGCCCATGACCGCGGAGCAACTGGCCGACGTCATGCTGGCCCTGCAGAAGGCGGGCTGCCACAACATCAACTGGGTGACGCCTTCTCACGTGGTCCCGCAGCTCCTGGAAGCGCTGGCCCTCGCCGCCGAAGCCGGTCTGCAACTGCCCATCGTGTACAACACCAGCGCGTACGATGCCGTGGAAACCCTGCGTTGGCTCGACGGGGTGGTGGATATTTACATGCCCGATTTCAAGTTCTGGTCGCCGGCCGTGGCCCGGCGCCTTGCTCATGCCGAAGATTACCCGGAGATGGCCCGCGCCGCCCTGCGCGAAATGCATCGCCAGGTCGGCGACCTGATCCTTGACGAGCATGGCCTGGCCCGCCGCGGCTTGTTGGTGCGGCACCTGGTGATGCCCCACAACCTGGCAGGCACCGCGGAGGTCACGGCCTGGTTGGCCCGGGAATTGTCGCCGCACACGTACCTCAATCTGATGGACCAGTACCGCCCGGCCGGGCAGGTGACCGGGCCCGAGGGACACCGGCGCTTTCCCGAACTCGGTCGTCCCATTACGGCTGCCGAGTGGCGCCGTGCCCGGGCCGAGGCCGAACGCGCCGGGATTCACCGCTTCGACGTGCGCCAGTGAGCGTGGGCCGGTTCAGGAGCCGCGGCTGCGATCGCCTTCGTCGGAGCATCCCCTCCGGCCCGGGGTTTCCCTTCATTTCCCCTGCTTTCCATGAATCGCGCCTTCGATCCGGGCGTCTAAAGGGCACCATGCTGCGCCCGTGGTCCCTGATATGGTTCGCGGCCGGGATTGCGGTTTGCCAAGCCCTGACGCTGACCAACGGCGGATTCGAGGAGGGCTTGGTCGGTTGGCGCGACCTTTGGACCCGGGACCGCGGCGCGGGCCGGGTGATCCTCCTCACCAACGCTGCCCACTCGGGGAATGCCCATGCCCGCATCGAACACGACGGACCCAGAGATTGGTCCTTTGAGCCCGTGCTGCGCATTCCGTCGAAGACCGGCGAGGTGTACGAAATGACGGCGTGGGTGCGCAAAACCGGCGATGGGTCCGCGTCTCTGTGTGCCTCGACCTGGACGGCCGCGGGCTCCGTGGCGGAGTGGTCCTACGGAAGCGTGGAGATCGAGACGGACGACGGCTGGCAAATGGTTCGGACACGCTGGATCGTGCCGGCAGACGTTGCTGCCCTGCAACCGCGGTTCATAGGTCACGGCCCGGTCCGCCTCGATGTGGATGACGTAACCCTCACCCGGCTGGACGACGTGAACTTCCAGCCCGACCCGTCGCTGCCGCGGGAGCTTTCTCTGGAAAATCCTCGGCTCCGGCTGGCGTTCGACACGATCCACGCCACGTTCCATGTGGAAGATCGGCGCACGGGGCGGCAGTGGCGGCAGATCCCCCTGCATCGGGAACTGCGTGTGCTTTCCGTGCGCGCGGGCGAGCGCCAATGGCAGGTGCGCCTGCTGCATTACGGACTGGGCCGGCCTCTGGAGATGCTCGTTCGGCTCGAGCCGGATGCCCCCGAGTGGACCGTGCAACTGGATTCACCCGGACCCATGCCGACCAGTCCGGTGCGCTACCCGCACCCCTTTGAAACGCGCCCGGGCGAGTCCCTGGTCCTCCCCATGAACGAGGGCATCTCCTTTCCCGTGGACGATCCGGAGGTCGAGCTGTTCCGGCTGATTGCCTACGGCGGACACGGCTTGTGCATGGCGTTCTGGGGCGTGACCGACGGCCGGGCCGGATACAGCGCCATTTGGGAAACGCCGGATGATGCCGCCGTCCGCATGCACCGCGTGGACGGGCGCCTGCTCCTGGCGCCGGAATGGGATCCGCAGAAGCGTCAATGGGGATATCCCCGCCGACTGCGATACGTGTTTTTCGACCAGGGCGGCCACGTCGCCATGGCGAAGCGGTACCGTCGGCACGCCCAATCCCTCGGCCTGGTGCGAACCCTCGAGCAAAAACGGCGGGCCAACCCGAACGTGGACCTGCTGATCGGCGCCGTGAACGTGTGGTGCTGGGACCGGGATGCGCTCGGAATCGTTCGGGAAATGCAGCAGACCGGCATCGAGCGCATCCTTTGGAGTCATCAACAACCTGCCGGGGTGGTCCGCGCTTTGAATGAACTGGGCGTGCTCACCGGCCGTTACGACATTTATCAGGACGTCATGGACCCAGCCCGGTTCCCGCGGCTGCGCGGAATCCATCCGGACTGGCCCACGGAGGCCTGGCCGCACGATCTCATCCGGGACGCCCGCGGCCGGTGGATTCCCGGCTGGGAGGTGGAGACCCGGGACGGGGATCGCATCCCCTGCGGGGTGCTCTGTGACCTTCGTGCGCCCGAGTATGCGCGCCGCCGGATCGCTGCCGAGCTGGCCACGCATCCTTACCGGGCACGCTTCATCGACACCACCACGGCAAGTCCCTGGCGCGAATGTTACGATCCCGCCCATCCCATGACCCGCACGGAGAGCCGGCGCTGGAAGATGGAACTCCTGCGGCTGGTCTCCGAGGAGATGAACCTGGTCACCGGTTCGGAAACCGGACACGACGCCGCGGTGCCGTTTGTCCATTACTTCGAGGGGATGCTGAGCCTGGGCCCCTATCGCGTGCCGGATGCCGGCCGTAACATGAGCCGGATCTGGACCGACGTGCCCGAACCCGTCGCGAAGTACCAGGTGGGATGGCGTTACCGACTGCCCCTGTGGGAGTTGGTGTACCACGATTGCGTGGTGGCCCAATGGTACTGGGGCGATTACAACAACAAACTGCCCGCGCTGTGGGATCTGCGTGATCTGTTCAACATTCTTTACGCCACCCCGCCCATGTTCATGTTCGACCGCAAACTCTGGCAGGAACAAAAGGACCGCTTCGTACAAAGCTACCGCAATGTGTGTCCGATCGTCCGCCGGCTGGGCTACCAGGAAATGACGGATCACCGGTTTTTGACGCCGGACCGGTCGGTGCAGCAGACCCGCTTTGCCAACGGCGTCACGATCACGGTGAATTTTGCCCAGGCCGCGTGGCAGGGACCGGATGGGGAGATCGTGCCCGGGCGCAGCTTTCGCGTGGACCCGGCCGAATGAAGCGCCGCGCCACCGGGCTTGGCTCCCGGTCTGGCAAAGGCTCGTTAAGAAGCCGGGCAATCCGGTTCAGGGGAGTTGAAGCGGCCTTACCCGCACGTTGCGGAACGCGACCGGCCCGTGATCGCCCTGCAACATCAGCGGCCCCACGGCCTGCTCGTCCTCGAACAGGGCCGAGCGCGTCGGACCCGTCACTTCGACATTCTCGTGAATGACCTGTCCGTTGTGTATCACGCGCAAAAACCGCGCATTCTCCACCTTGCGGCCCGTGGAGTCGAACCGCGGCGCGCGAAACACGATGTCAAACGATTGCCATTCCCCGGCCGGCCCGCTGGCATTGACGCGGGGCGAGTGCCCTTCCACCTCCCGCTCCCCCACCCACCGCGGATAGATCCCTCCGCACTCAATCCCGGGGTACTTGTCCCGCTCCACGCCGTAACTGTCGTAGATCTGCACTTCGTATCGACCCATGACGTACACACCCGAGTTGGACCGACGCGCCAAGCAGAACTCGACGTGGATTTCAGCGTCTCCGAATTCCCGCTCCGAGACCAGGTGGACCGTCCGGCCTTTCGGACCGTTCCAAACCGCGCCGCTTCCCGGCAGGGGCCGCAGGCGGGTCGGTTGTTCCGGATCCAGTTCCACCCCGCCCACGACCTGCCAGTCCCCCAACGGGGTGCGCCAACCGGTCAAATCCCGGCCATTGAAGAGTTCGATTTCGGGCGGGGCGGAGGGAGATTGAGCCCGGACGATTCCCAGCCCCAGGCACCCGAGCAGAACGATTGCCCTCCCAATCGCCCTCAGGATTTCGTGCCTTGCTCGCGTCGCGGCCCGGAGAGGCGCCTGTCCGTGGTCGGTCTCTGCTCTGCGCATGGAGACGGCATAGGCCACGGTTTGCCCGGAGGCAATTCCGTAGATAGACCGCCCCGGCTTGTCGGAAGAGTCGGCCCGGCTTTTGAGGCAACCACCACCCAAGCGGGGATTCTGCCGGGGGACCGCAGGGACGAGTTGTCGGTTGCCACGGAGAGACGCCCGGGCCCGGCGGCCAACTTGGGGGACCGGCTGCGTCGTTCAGGCGCCCCTGACGCATGGAGCCCTGTGCGCGCCTCGAGGGACCGGTTGACCCTTCGCCAAACACGCGGTCGGTGGATCGACACCCCGGCTGACCAGGGGCCGGGTGGACGCATGCGGTTCGGGCTCGGCTCGGGTTCACCCGCTTCGTGCAGCCGTGCCGGGTTTCCCGGTTTCTCCGACCTCATCGCCAGAATTGGCCATGTGCCGAGGGCTTGTTTGCCACTATAGTGAAGTCGCTTGGAAATGAACCCGAGAGCTGTCCGCGTCCGGTTGGCCGCCGCACCGATGGCTTCCGCCGTCAGGCCCGGATCTGTTACGCTCGCGGCGATTCGGACACGGACTGCTGTCAACCCAGGAAAGGTCCTATGAACGAGCGCGGACGCAGGACTTCTTCAGCCTCCCTCTTCCACGGTCGAGCGGTATCGAAGCACTGGTGGCGATATGCGGCCCTGACGGGGTTGCTGTGGACGACGACGGCGCATCTGATGGCCCAGGCGCAAAGCGGCACTTGGATCAGCGGCGCCGGGGGGTTCTGGAACGACCCGGGCAACTGGTTGAATGGCCTGGTGGCATTCGGTCCGGATCAAACCGCGACCTTCCAGGCCGACCCCGCCAACAATGCCGCCATTTCGGTCAGTGCCGCGGCCGGGCAAGGGGACCAGCCGGTGGTGATCGGGCACCTGATTTTTCAGGACACGGATCCGAGCACGGTGGGGCACTGGCAGATCGACAACGTCGGGTATCCCCTGGTGCTCAGCAACAACGCGTCGCCGTACAGCCTTGTAAGTGTCCACCTGGCCACGGGCGACCGGGCCAACCTCATCACGGGTTGGGGTATCGCCACGATCAACGCCAACGTGATCGCCACGAACACGCTGGTGAAGGACGGACCGGGGACCCTGGTGTTGAGCCCCGTGCCGGACGGTCCTCTGGCAGGGGTGAACCAGATCAGCGGTGGGACCATCATCAGCAACGGCATGTTGCAACTGGGGCCCACGGCCCGGAACGACAGTTATAACCCGGTGAACAGCGTGGCCCTGGGCGGCGCAGCGGGCGGACCGGTCATTTTCCGCGGCGGCGCATTGCGCAGCTACCTGGCCGCCGTCCCCGGCAGCAACCCGAGCACCACGCCCACCGTGTCGGGCCTGCCCAACGACCTGGTCATCGAGCCCGGCCAGACCGGCACTCTTTACCTGTCGCCGCGGGCCTTCCCCGCCTTCAGCGGCAACGTGCACGGCGGCGGAACGTTGAACCTCTTCGTGGACTTTGTCCGCGACAACTTGGGCGGCAACTGGGGCGGGTTTACCGGCCGCGTGGTCGTGGCCGCCACGCCGCGGCAGGCCGGCGACCTGCGGTTCACTGATGACTTTGTGGTCAACGGAGGCTGGGCCGGCGCGCGCGTGTACATCACCACCAACGGGATCAATGCGAACATCGTCAACATCTACAACAACGGCGCCAGCGGGAATGTGGTCGCCTTCGGCGAGCTGGCGGCCGACGTACCCGGCATTGCCAACATCTTTGCCAACAGCACCGGCGCCGGCGCCGGCAGCTCGCTGCCCATGATCCTGCGCGTGGGCGGTCTGAACACCGACGCCTCCTTCAGTGGCAACTTTGCCGCCCCCGGCGTGGCCAATGGCATCGGCATTATCAAGGAGGGCACCGGCACGTGGATCCTGAACGGTCCCACCATCGAGTACAACGGCATCACCGTGGTCAGCAACGGCGTATTGCAGTTCGGCAGCGGCACCAGCGGCAAGCCCGGCCGGACGCCGGTGATCACCAACTATGCCACGCTGGCTTTTGGACGCAGCGATCTGCTGGTCGTCACCAACCTCATCGACGGTCCGGGCAACGTCGAGCAACGCGGCTCGGGCACACTGGTGCTCGCTCCGCTGGGCGGTGCCAATCCCTACACGGGCCGAACGATTGTCCGTCAGGGCTTCCTCAGCGTGACCAACGAGGCCGCGCTCGGACCCAATCCCGCCTCGTTTGCCGCCAATCAATTGACCCTGGCCGGTGGCGGCCTGCGCGCCCTGCAAGATCAGACGTTGAGCCATGCCAACCGCGGCATTTGGCTGGACCCGGCCGGTGGCGTTTTGAGTGCCGATGCCGGTGCCACGCTTACGGTGGCCAATGTAATCTCCGGCCCCGGACCGCTGCGCATCAGCGGCCAGGGTAACGTGGGACTTACCGGGGCCAACACCTTCACCGGACGAACCATTCTCGAGAGCGGCGTCCTTCTTCTCGGAGGGGAGTCGTTCCTGGGTTCCGCCCCGGCCAGCTTCACGCCGGATCAATTGACCTTCGATGGCGGCATCCTGCGCCCCACCGGCAGTTTCGCTCTCGATGATGCGAACCGGGGCCTCACGTTCGCCGCCGGGGGCGGCACGATTGCACCCGAGGCAGGGACGACCTTGACCCTGGGCACGCCTGTGACCGGCCCCGGAGCATTGGTGAAGAGTGGCGCGGGGACCGTTCGCCTGGCGGCGATTGATAACCGGACCGGGCCGACCCGCATCGAGGCCGGTACGCTGGAAGTGGCTCCCGGCGGCGCCCTGGCCACAACGCCCCTGATCACGGTGGCCAATGGAGCCGCGTTCGACGTGGGCACCACCGGCTACACCCTCAACGCCGGTCAGACCCTCACCGGCAGCGGCGAGATCCGCGGCCATGTCACTGCCGGCAACGGGAGCACAATCAGCCCCGGCGACAGTGTCGGGACGCTCACCTTTGCCGGCGACCTGGCTCTTGCCGGTGGCGCCACGCTGGAGATGGACCTCTCCACGACTGCCTCGGACCGCCTCACTGTGGGCGGCAACCTGAATCTCAGCGGCCAAAACACGGTCGCCGTGCGATTACTGGAAGCCCTGCCCGTGGGCTCCTACCGCCTCATCACCTACGGCGGCACCCTGAGCGGCACCACCGCCAATCTGACCCTCGCGGGCTACCCGCCTTCTCGTCTGGTGCCGTCGCTCGTGCACGATCCGGGGGCCAAGGCCATCGACCTCACCATCACGGGTCAGGCCCTGCAACTGGTCTGGCGGGGCGGGCTGAACAACAACGCCTGGGACGTCAATACCACGGCCAACTGGTTGAACAACGGTAACGCGGACGTGTTCCTGAACGGGGACAGCGTGCTCTTCAACGCGACCGGCGCAGCGAACAGCAGCGTCAACCTCGTGGGCAGCCTCTCGCCCGCCGAGGCGATCGTGGACGCCGCCACGGACTACACCTTCCAAGGGTCGGGCAGGCTGACCGGCCTGGCCTCGCTGACCAAGCGCGGCTCGGGCACGCTCACCGTCCTGACGGAGAACGACTATACCGGATCCACGCGCATCGAGGCCGGCACCTTGCGTGTCGGCAACGGCACGGCGGGCGGCAGTCTGGGGACCGGCGCGATCTCCAACAACGCCAGCCTGGTTTACAATCTGCCGGACCGCCGCACGGTGGCCTCCCCCATCCGCGGCGCCGGCTCTGTCGTTGTGGAATCCGGCACCGTGGTCTTGACGGGCGACAACAGCTATGCCGGCACAACCACCGTCGCCCCGGGTGCGCAAGTGGAAGTGGGTGACGGCGGCAGCACGGGTTCGCTCGGCACCGGGCCTGTCAATCTCCAGGGGAGCCTCGTCTTCCATCGCGATGGCGTGGTGACCAACGCCGGCAGCATCACCGGCTCCGGCAACGTGACGGTGCTCGGCCCGGGCCGGGTGGTCTTGGCAGCCAACAACAACTGGTCCGGCAGCACTTTGGTCAACGGCGGTACGTTGCAAGTGGGCGCGGGTGGCCTGACGGGCACCCTGGGGACTGCCGGCACGGTGACCCTGACCAACGGCGGCACCTTGGCCTTCAGCCGGAGTGACACCATCACCAACGCCGTGGCCGTGGTCGGCGCCGATGGCACCCTGGCCCAGCTCGGCCCTGGTACTCTGGTCCTGACCAGTGAGGCCAATGCCTACGGCCGCACCTGGATTACGGGGGGTACTCTGCAGTTGGGTGACGGGGTCAACGATTCCGGTCAACTTGGAACGGGCAGGATCACCGTGGAGGCCCCCGGCCGACTCGCGGT
>JAOADM010000086.1:0-5688 GCA_026417315.1 Limisphaera sp. | reverse complement strand
CGGTCCATCGGCCGCCGGTCTATACGCTGACCAACCTCGTTGAAGGGACCGGCAGTCTCGTCTTTGCCGGCCCGAGCAACCGAATCAGCACCGTGGGCGGTCCGAACACCTACAGCGGCGGCACGCTCCTGAGCAATACCTACGTCACGTTGGTCCCGCCCCCCACCAGTCCGGCGGTCGATGGTTTCGTGAGCGTCAACGGGAACGCGTTCGGGACCGGCACCTTGACCGCCGTGGGTACCAATGTGGTCGAGTTGGCTGCGGCCACTGTGAACGATCTGTCCGGAGCCGTGGCCTCCGGAAACTTCGGCGTGCCGGTCCATGTGCCGGCGGGGCAGGAGATCACGTTCTGGTTGCCCGGCCGGTTTACGTGGAGCAGCACCGTTTCTGGTGAAGGCACGGTCAACCTCGGCGTCAACTACGTGCGCGGAGACATTGCCGGCAACTGGACCAACTTCCACGGCCGCCTGAATGTGATCACCAACGCCGTCAATCCGGCACCGTCCGGGTTCGACTTCCGCGTGGCCACGGCCGGCGGGTTCCCGAACGCGAGGGTGTACCTGGCGGATAACGTAAGCATGTACTCCCGTGCCGCGGCCAACTCGATCATTCCCTTCGGCGAAATCTCGGGCGGTCCCATGGCCACAATTCGAGCTGCCTCCGGCGGCGGCGGCTCCCCCGGTCAGACCATGACCATGGTGGTGGGCGGGCTCAACACCGATGCCACCTTTGCCGGCACCATTCTGGACGTGGTGCACGTGGTCAAAGTGGGGAGCGGCAAGTGGACGCTGACGGGCGCCAGCAGTTACACGGGCAACACCACCATCAGCAATGGTGTCCTGGCCCTCGCCGCAGCACCCGAAAGCGGCGACGGCTCCATCGGGTATTCGCCGGTGATCACGGTGGTGGCGCCGGGCGTGTTGGATGTCACCGGACGGAGCGACCGTTTGTTGGACGTGGGCTCGGCGGCCGAACAGTCGCTGCAGGGCAATGGCACCATCCGGGGCAACGTGCAGATCAGTTGGGCCGGCTCGATCCAGCCGGGATTCCCCAACGCCCACGGGACCCTCACGGTGGATGGCGATCTGACCGTGGGTGGCACGCTCAACTTCAGGATCAGCCGCTCGGCCGGGCCCCAGAGCGACCGGCTGGCTTTCAACAACATCACCATCCAGCCCGGCGTCACTCTGAACGTGAGCCAACTGGACACCAACAACCTGCAGACCGGCGACGTGTTCCAGCTGTTCAGCAAGCCGGTCCCGGCGGAGAACTTCGGCGCCATCAACCTGCCGTTCCAGAACGTGGACGGTTCGATTCAATATGTCTGGACGAACATGTTGGCGGTGGACGGCACCATCCGCCTGCTCAGCGGAGCAGAGCCCAGTGTGAACACCACGCCCACCAACATCACGGCGGTGCTCACTGCCGGGCAGCTCGAGCTCTCCTGGCCCGCCGATCGCACCGGGTGGACGCTGCAAAGCAATGCCGTCAGCATCACCGCCTCGGATCAGTGGTACCCGGTGCCGGGCTCGCAGAACACCAATCGTGTGCTGATCGTACCGGACGCCTCCAGGACGAACGTCTTCTACCGCCTGGTTTATCCATAGGCGCAACTGCGTCCTGGCTCTGAACCCCGGGACAGGGGACGGGCTCCACGGCCTCGTCCCCTGTCTTCTTACTGGGTCGGCGCAGCGGCGAGCTGCTGAGCTCTGATCCCGAGAACCCACGTAAAACCGCCGGACGAGATCGGCCTTCCCGTCCCACGATGGGGCTCCGGCAGTTTTGCCGGGGCACCCGACGAAGCCTGTGTGGGGAATCACCTGGCAAACTGCACACAACGTGGACAGGCCCGGGGTCCTTCACCGAAGGAGCCGAAGGTTGAACAGCACCGCTGCGCCCGGCAGGCCCGTTCCGGATTCCCGGTGTGAACCGACCGTGCCGACTCACGACCGTTTCTCGGGAATCCCTGGCAGACCCAATGGCCACCCAACTCAAAAGACGTCGGGCAGGTTTCGCCCCTTCGGCGTGCCGCGAACCCGCGTCGACGGGGCGGAGATGCGACAGCTCAGAGCAGCACGCTCGGTAACCGCTTTGCCTCGATGTCGGGTCAATGGTTGCGCCCCCGGGCACGCGTCATGGCTGCCCGTCGGGCCAGAATCTGGATGGGATGCGCCTTCAGCACGTGAAATGGCCCCTGCGATCTGGAGTCAGTGGCAGACACGTTTTCTGTTGCGAGTCCCGGATTCAAGGACCTCCGGGCAGCGTCCTTTTTCCCCGGCCTTCCCGTGCCGGGGACGTTCCAAACTCCGGTAACTTCTTGGGCATGTCGAAAACCTGAGCTGCGCCGGGCCGGGCGCGGGCCTTGCGGCCGCGCTTGACAGCCATGACAAATGCGCCTACAAGGGCGGCGCTCTTTGAGAGAAGCCGCGCGCCCCTTTGCCGGCCGCGGTCGCGAATTCCACAGGCCAATGTGATGGGAACCCCGTGTAAGTCGGGGACGGTTGCGCCACTGTAACGGGTGACAAGCTCCCAAAGGCCACTGCGCGTATCGGCGTGGGAAGGCGGGAGTACGGTTTGCAGCCCGGAGTCAGGAGACCGATTGGCCTGTGCTCGTCGGGATTCCGCCCGGAGCGGGATCCACTTCTCCGCAAAAGAGAAGGATGAGGCCAGTCCGATGTCGGGGCCGACGGCACGTCCGCGGCTCCGAGCAGCACCGTTTTCTCAAGAACGCCTTCCTTCGTCGTTTGCCGGAGGAAGGCGTTTGTTGTTGGGAAACCGTGCCCGCGGCAAGCGCCTTGCCCGGTTCTGGTCTCGTCTTGGCAAACCCGGCAGTGCGGGGGCCACGCCTCCCGCACGGCCATAACCAGGGACCGGAACATGCAGAAACGAATGTTGCTTCTACGATGGGGCAGCGCCGCCTGTGCGGGGCTGCTGGGGGTGAACAGTGCAGGCGCCACGTTTGACGAGGTGCAGTTTTGGGTGGGCACCGGGACCAATCGCGCGGCCCTGGTCATCGATTGGGCCGATGGCTTGGGACCGGAGTCGCTGTTGTGGGGTTATCAATGGAACGGCCAGGCCTCCGGCCTCGACATGCTGGTGGCCGTGGTCCGCGCGGACGCACGGTTGTTTGCGCACCTGGGCCAATACGCCTGGGGCACCGCCGTGTTCGGCCTTGGTTACGACCGAAACGACAACGGTATCTTCTCGGTGACGCCAGCCCCGGGCTTTGACGCCGACGGCGTTGCATGGAGTCTGAGCCCCAACGACGCCCGCACGGCGGACGATCCGGCCGACCACTGGCGGGAGGGCTGGAACAACGGCTTCTGGGCTTACTACACGAAGAGCACGGCCGACGACCCGTGGGCCTCGTCCATGGTGGGCGCGGCCGACCGGGTCTTGAGCGACGGCGTGTGGGACGGGTGGCGGTTCGCCCCGGGCTTCGCCGGTCAACCTCCCGGCACGCCCGCGCCGGCGCCAGTGCCGGAGCCCACAGGGTGGGTCCTGTTCCTCTTGGGCGGAGGCTTGCTGGCCTGGGCGCGGCGTCAGCCTGCCTGATGCAGTGCAAAACCTGGTTCGAGTGTTCCTCTCCGTGCCGGTGCTCGCATGGGCGCCGGTTGCGCTGGCTTTGAGCCTGGACGAACTGGCAGTGTGGGCAGGCACGGGCACGAACCGGGCGGCCTTGGTCGTTGCGTGGCCCGTGCCTGCCCCGGTTTCGTCCGGCACAAACTTGTCGCGGCCGGTCGCTGTCGCATGGGCATGGGGCTTTCGCTGGAACGGCACGGCAACCGCCGCGGACCTCGTTCACGCCGTTCTGCAAACGGACCGTCGGTTGTTCATACTGACCGCGGCCGAAGTTGCAGGTGCGACGGTGGTGCGCGCCGTAGGGCTGGACGCAAACCGGAACGAGCGGTTCGGCCTGCGCGGGCCGCAGCGATGGCTGTTGCCCGAGGCCTTTGTTGCCGGGCCTGTGTCGGTTACGACGACGGAGCTGCAGAACCTCCAACCGCTGGAACCGGGCGATTGGTACGCACCTGCAGATGCTCTCCATACGTGGCACGTCTGGCGCGAAGCCGGCGGCCAGGGAGGCTTTGGGCACATGCCTGTCTCCGGCGACTGGATCCCCGTAGGACCCGCGCTGGAGGAGTGCGAACTGCGCGATGGTACCTGGGTGGCACTGGTCTGGGACGCGACTCAATCGACAGACCCGTCGTTTCCCGCCGCGGCCGCGCCCGGGCCGGTCCGTCCTTACACAACCCGTTTGCTGCAGGCCCATGGTCCTTTCGGCGCATCGCCCTATGACGATCCGACGGCCGTCCTGGGCCCGCCGACCCGTTGGTTTCACGATCTATGGGCCGTTTTCTCGGGCCGTGAGTCCATGCGGCGCGCGAGCGTGGTCGAAGCACCTTTTCATCGGGACGCACCAGAGGGTTCCCCCTTGCTGCTGACGTTTCCCGATGGCTGCCATCTGATCGCAGAGTTCGACCCGCCATTGACCAATGATCCGGCGCATCCGTTTGGCCTGGACTTCCTCGTTTTCGGGAACGCGTTTTACGTGGCCGACCGCGCGGTGTCCGACGAAAACAGCCTCGCGGCGCTCCGGTTGACGGGTACCTTGTTTGCCGAGCCACTCCTGGTGTCGGTCAGCCCCGGTTATACGGGGGCCCCGAACGAACGCGAGGACGATCCGGACACCTGGTCGTGGTACACGTATGAGTCCGGGCCTTTTGCCGACACGGCATTTCCCACTCAGGCTTACCTGTGGGACCGCGACGCCGGGCGGTGGAGCCCGGAGCCAACGGATTGCACCCTGCCGGTGAACCCTGCCCTTTCGGAGCTCTGGACCAACGGGGGTTGGTTGGCCACTGACGTCATGAAACTTTACGGCCGATCGGCCGGCGGCACCGGATTCGATCTGACTCCCTCGGGATTTCCCGCGGTTCGCTACGTCAGGATCGAGGGCCGTGCGCCGGACCGCGCCGGGGGCGAAGTGGACGCCATCACGCGGGTGCGTCCCCTCACGGTCGGGGAGGGCTTGTGGATGCTTCCCCGGAACGTGGCTGAAGGTCGGGCCGATCTGTGGTTTCAATCCCCCCACGACCCGGCACGGTGGGCCGTGCAGATTCGGCTGCTCGCATTGAATCAGCCGGTGTGGGTGAGCACCGCGCCGGCTCCACCAGAACCGGGTCCTGCACCGGATTCCGGTTGTGAGGTGGCTCGAGTGCACCTTGCCTTGCAGCCCTTCTCTCCCGACACCCCGCTCGTTTCGGAGGCCGAAGCGCGCGTGCGGTTGCCGGCAGGATGCTCGGAGGACGGACGCGATTTGGACGTCTGGGGCCAGGAGACCCCGGGAGGGGTTTGGACGCGCCTTGATTTCCTTTTCGAAACCGCGCCGCCGGCGGTTGTGGTTTCGGGGCTTACCTCGCCGGTGACGCTGGTCGTGGTTCGCATTTCGCGGCCGGTGCTGCAAATCACGCAAACCCCCGGGGGACAGTGGTTCGAGTTCGTTTCGGTGCCGGGGTGGCGACACGTTCTGGAACGCACCACGGACTGGCGCGATTGGACGGTGGTGCGCGACGAGATCCTTCCCCAGGCCACGCGGGTGCGATGGCAGGATGCACTGGCTCCGGCCGAGGCGGGTTTCTATCGGTTGCGGCTGAGCCGCCGGTAATGGCGCGAACCTTGCCGGGC
>JAOADM010000085.1 GCA_026417315.1 Limisphaera sp. | reverse complement strand
ATTCGCTGTTGGTGATCGAGCACAACCTCGAGGTGATCAAGTGCGCCGACTGGATCGTGGACCTGGGGCCCGAGGCGGGCGATGAGGGCGGGCGGATTGTCGCCGTCGGCACTCCCGAGCAAATTGCCGCCTGCGCGGCCAGTCACACCGGACGAGCCCTGCGCGCGGTGCTCCCCCCATCGGTTTTGCGGGTCGAGCCGTCCGGCCCCTGAGCCGCCCGGAGTCGCCCTCCGGCGCGGTGCGCTACGTTTTCCGCGCGGGCCGGCGCCCTCGGGCAGCGGCGCGGGGCGTTGGGTATCGTGCGGGGCGCGCCGACACGGTGGATGGCGTCCCGCCCGGCTGCAGCATGCGCTTCAACTCCCGAATCTGATCCCGCAACAGGGCCGCTTTCTCGAATTCCAGTCGCTCGGCCGCCGCCAGCATTTCGGCTTCGAGCTCCTCGATGGTCTCCGTCAAATCCACGTCCCCGCCCGTCTCGCGCAGCACCGACTCGGCTTCTTGTCGGGTCGCCTCCCGCGCCCCCAGACTTTCCTCTACCGCACGCTGGACGCTCCGCGGCGTGATGCCGTGCCTGCGATTGTATTCCAGCTGCTTCTGGCGCCGGTACTCCGTCACCGCCAAAAAGCGCCGAATGCTCTCGGTCATCACGTCTGCGTACAGAATCACTTCCCCGTTCAAATGTCGCGCGGCCCGACCCGCGGTCTGGATCAGACTGGTCTCGCTCCGCAGAAAACCCTCCTTGTCCGCGTCCAGAATCGCCACCAGCGACACCTCCGGCAAATCGAGCCCCTCCCGCAGAAGGTTGATGCCCACCAGCACATCGAACTCGCCCTTGCGCAGGGCGCGCAGGATTTCCACCCGCTCCAGTGCGTCGATTTCGCTGTGGAGGTATTGCACCCGGATGCCGATTTCCCGCAGATAATCGGTCAACTCCTCCGCCGTTCGTTTCGTCAGCGTCGTCACCAGCACCCGTTCGCCGGCCTCGGCGCGCTTGCGGCATTCCTCGATCAGGTCGTCGATCTGGCCCCTGAGGGGTTTCACCGTGACCTTGGGATCCACCAGTCCCGTGGGCCGCACCACCAGCTCCACCACGCCGGGCATGGGGCCGGCCAGCATGGGGGTTGCCTCTGCCCCGGCGGGGGCCTCGTCCGGCGCTCGGTCGTCTGTCAGGGTCACGCCCTGCACCTGCACTTTCCGGCCGGCCCTTCGCAGGGCGTCTTCCCGGGCCCACTGCAGTTCCCGCGGTCCCGGCGTCGCACTCACGTAAATGGTCGGTCCCTGCAACGCCTGAAATTCATCGAAGCGCAACGGCCGATTGTCCAGTGCACTCGGCAGGCGGAATCCGTAATCCACCAGCGTCTGTTTGCGCGAACGATCGCCCTCGTACATGCCGCCCAGTTGCGGAAGGGTCGCGTGCGACTCGTCGATGACCAGCAGGTAATCCGGCGGCATGAAATCCAGCAACGTGCAGGGACGCGATCCCGGTGGCCGGCCGGCGATGTGCCGCGAGTAATTCTCGATCCCCGAGCAAAACCCCATTTCTTCCAGCATGGCCAGGTCGTACTCCGTGCGCATTCGGAGCCGCTGGGCCTCCAACAGCTTGCCCTGTTTTTCGAACCACGCCACGCGCTCTTCGAGTTCCTCCCGAATGCTCACGATCGCCCGCTTCAACTTGTCGGCGGTCGTCACGAACTGTTTGCCGGGGAAGATGGTCAGGTGCCGCGGCTCATCGAGCTTCCGCCCTGTCAACGGATCGAATCGCGTGAGCCGCTCGATTTCGTCGCCGAAAAACTCGATTCGCACCGCTTCTTCGCTGTAGGCCGGGCACAGTTCCACCGTGTCGCCGCGTACGCGGAAGTGGCCGCGCTGGAAGGCGATGTCGTTGCGGCTGTACTGCAGGGCCACCAGCCGTTCCAGCAGCTGCTCCCGGCTCATCCCCTGGCCCACGTGCAGGTGGATCAGCATCGCTTCGTAGTCTTCCTTGCTGCCGATGCCGTAAATGCATGACACGCTGGCCAGCACGATCACATCCCGCCGCGCGAACAAACTGCTCATGGTGGAGAGCCGCATCCGCTCGATCTCCTCGTTGATGCTGGAGTCTTTTTCGATGTAGGTATCGGTGCGCGGGATGTAGGCCTCCGGCTGGTAGTAGTCGAAGTAGCTGATGAAATACTCGACCGCGTTGCGCGGGAAGAACCCCTTGAACTCCGCGTACAGCTGCGCGGCCAGGGTCTTGTTGTGCGAGATCACCAGGGTGGGCCGCTGCACGCGGGCAATCACATTGGCGATGGTGAAGGTTTTGCCGGAGCCGGTCACTCCCAGCAGGACCTGGTGCCGCGCCCCGGCCTCCAGTCCCTCCACCAGTTTTTCGATGGCCTGCGGTTGATCGCCCGCCGGCTTGTAGGGTGCCACCAACTCGAACTCCACAAATCCGACCCTAGGCCCGCGCCTCGAGTCCGTCAACGCCCCGTCCTCCGTCCGAGCGCAATGCGGCTCTGCGCGCTCGGGCCGTCTCGGCGATCAGGATCGTTTTCGAACCCGCCACGTCCGCGGGCTGAAAGCCCGTGATACACCAAGTAAAGCGACCTTCGCCACGGGGCGTTTGGTAGCCGCCGCCGTGAGGCGGCGGACGGGGGATTTCGGATTTGTAGCTCTGCCCTCGGGCGCAGTCACCGCAGCCGGGCACGAATTTGCGGCTTGTTCCACCGACTTTCGTTGGTGGCTACCATGCTTTCGTGAGGTCCGCCGATTTCCATCGGCGGCTACGGAGTTCGGTTCCGCCGACTTCCGTCGGCGGCTACAAATCAGCTTCTAAGTGTTCTGTGTGTTCTGTGGGCTTTCCTTCCGCGTAGCCGCCGCCGTGAGGCGGCGGACGGGGATTTCGAACTAGGGGCTCTGCCCCCGGGTGCAGCCACCGCCGCCGGGCACGAGTTTGTGGCTTGTTCCACCGACTTTCGTCGGTGCGTCCCATGATTCCTTGAGGTCCGCCGATTCCCATCGGCGGCTACGGAGTTCGGTTCCGCCGACCATCGTCGGCGGCCACGAGCAGCTTTTGCGCGTCTCGCGTGTTCCGTGGGCTTTTGTTGGCGAGAGCCGGCCGGGCTTTCATCGGAGGTGCGTCGCCGCTGCACCCGGCCGGCACCGGCCCGGCGCGGACTGTTTCACTCCGCGGGACGCAACTGAATCGAGCGCAAGTTGACCGGGCGCCATCCCTCCGCAACGGGACGAACTTCGAACCGGTACCGGCCCGCCGGCAGCTCGATCACCCCCACCTCGGTGCGCTGGAATTTTGTGTAATCGCCCGTACGCGGAATGGTGGCCTGCAACGCGGCCGCTCCGGCGCGCAACACCAGTCGTGCACCTTCCGCCTCGGCCGCCGTCTCGACCGTGACCCGGTAGCGCCGCGGTTGATCCAGTTGGATCTCCCAATCCACCCAGTCGGCCGGGTCGGTCCAGAATCCGATGCAGCGTTTGGCGCGATCGGACTCGTACTGGATGCGACTGCCGTGCAGGTTGGCCTCCATGGCGTCCAGGCGCAGGCGTCCGTCGGCCTCCGGATAGATCGGCAGGGGCTCGACCTCCGGTCGACCGGCAATCCGCACAGCCACGACCGTGGCGATGGGATCGGGGGCCGTGGTCGGCACGGTAATCACCTGCTGTCCGTCGGTCCGGGTCACGGTGAGTTTGGCGCGGCGGTCCGCCAGCAGCCAGGCCCGCTGGATCGGGTTCTTCAGCCCGGGCACGACCAGTCGTCCATCGGCAGGCCATTGGAACACGTGCAGGTACAGGATCGTGTGACGGCCCTGGGGTTTGGTGGTGCAGCGGCCCCAGGGCAGGCGTCGGAACGGACTGGTCCGCGTCCCGTAAATGGCCTCGCCATTGACCCTCATCCACGCGCCCATCTCTTTCAGCCGCTGGATGCTCGGCTCCGGAATGCGCCCGTCGGCCATGGGGCCCACGTTCAGCAGGTAGTTCCCACCCTTGCTGGCAATGTCGATCAGGTTTCGGATCAGCGTCTCCGTGCGCTTCCAGTTGTGGTCGTAACTCTTGTACCCCCAGGTGTCGTTCATCGTCATGCAAACCTCGAAATCCCGGCCATCCGGATAGCCCGTGGCGGGGGTGTACTGTTCGGGGGTTTCGGTATCGCCGCGATAACCGCCGCCGAGGCGGTTGTTGTGGATGATGCCCGGCTTGAGCCGCAGCAGGCGAATGAGCTGATCGGCCCGCTCCCGATTCATGTCCACCGGGGTGTCCCACCAGAGGACCGCCGGGAACTCGCCGTAGCGGGTGAGAATCTCGCGCACCTGCGGTACCGCCACCTGCTGGATGTACTCGTCCATGTCGCGGTGCTGGGCCGGATCCCATTTGCCACCGGCGGCCGAACCGCCATTGACCCAGTCCTGGGCCTGGGAGTAGTAGAAGCCGAGTTTGATCCCATGCTTGCGACAGGCCGCCGCCAGGGGGAGCAGCAGATCGCGGCCATACGGCGTGGCGTCCACGATGTCCCAATCGCTGGCCTTCGAATCGAACAGCGCGAACCCGTCATGGTGTTTGCTGGTGATGATGATGTATTTCATGCCGGCTTCTTTGGCCAGGCGCACCCAGGCATCCGGGTCGTAAAAGATGGGGTTGAACGAGCGGGCGAATGCGCGGTATTCGGCCACGGGGATTTTCCCGCGGTTCATGATCCACTCGCCGATGCCGGGGATGCGCTGGCCCTTGTAGGTGCCGGCCGGCACGGCATAGACGCCCCAGTGGATGAACATCCCGAAGCGTGCCTCGCGCCACCAGCGCATGCGCGCGTCGCGCTGCGCCGGGGTCTCGTCCGCGTACGGATCCGGTTTGACGATGCGCGGCTTGCCGCGAATCTCCACCGCCACCACGGTCACATCAGGATCCGGCAGACGGTCCGGCAACGGGATGACCAGGCCCTGTTCTTCGGACCGCACGGGCAGCGGGGTGCCGTCGGCCAGCAACCAGGCCTTCAGCGGTGCGTTGACCAGGCCGGGCAGGATCAACCGGCCATGGGCAGGTCGATCGAACACGTGCAGATAAAGCCGCGTGTTTCCGTCCCGCAGCGGCTTTTGGGTGCACCGACCGAACGCAAGCTGTTCGAACGGGCTGGCCTTCGTCCCATAAATGGATTCGCCGTTCCGTTCCATCCAGCGGCCGATCTCCTGCAGCCGCTGCAGGCTGGGTTCGGGAAACGTGCCTTCCGCCGTGGGACCGATGTTGAGCAGGTAATTGCCGCCCTTGCTGGCGCAATCCACGAGGTTTCGGATCAATGTGCGCGCGGATTTCCAGTGGTGGTCGTGTTTGTTGTACCCCCAGTGGTTGTTCATCGTCATGCACGATTCCCAATACACGCCGGGGCCAAATCCCGTGGCCGGGATTTCCTGCTCCGGCGTGCCGTAATCGCCGACGCCGCGGCCCCGGTCCATACCCTGCATGCCGGCGCGTCCCTTGCCCACGCGGTTGTTGATGATGATGTCCGGCTGCAGGCTGCGCACGTAGTTGTACAGGTCCACCCCGCGCTCATGGGTCCAGGGCGACTCCCATTCGCCGTCGAACCAGAGGATTCCCAGCGGACCGTACCGGGTGATAAGCTCCTTGAGCTGGGCCTTCATGTAGGCCACGTAGCGGTCCATGTCCGGCGTCCCCGTGGCCCGGTCGTTCCAGGGACGGCGCGTGCCCCAGTCGGGGTGGTGCCAGTCCATGATCGAGTAATAAAAGCACAGCCGCAGACCCTCTTCGCGGCAGGCATCGGCCAGTTCCTTGAGTGGATCGCGCCCTGCCCGGCCGAACGGGGTGCGACCGATGTCCCAGTCGGTCTCCGCGGAGTCCCAGAGACAAAAGCCGTCGTGATGCTTGCTGGTAATCACGATGTACTTCATTCCGGCCGCCTTGGCGGCGCGGACCCAGGCGCGCGCGTCGAACTGCACCGGGTTGAACTGATCGGCAAATCGTTCGTATTGGGAGACCGGCATGCGGGTTTCTTCGAGGAACCACTCGCCGTAGTTGGTGTTGCCCTGCCACTCGCCGGCCGGCACGGCATAGACCCCCCAGTGAATGAACAGGCCGAACCGCGCGGCCTCGAACCAGGCCATCCGCCGGGCCTTCGCCTCGGGCGATTCCCGGGTGTAATCGCGGGCTCGAAGGCCGGTTTCCGGGGGCAGTGCCAAAGCAGCAAAGACAAGCCACAGCCAGGCGAAAGAAGCGCGCATCGGTTTCATGGTCACGGACAATCCTTTCGGCCGCCGGCTCGCAGTACGGGCGGGAGCGCCATCCCGGGCCCGGTCCGCTCGCTCTGCCCGTCCCCGCGAATGCCTTGGGCAACTGATGGTGTAAAACCGGAGCGGAACGCGAAGCAACTTTTTTGCGCAGTCGGGTTTCCTCCGCGCGTTTCGTAGACGTTCGGTGCCCGATTCTCTGAAGGCCGGAGCGTGAACCGCTGGTGACGCTTTCTGATTCGTGTGTCCCGCGGTACTCGGAGAAGCCACGGAGCACGGCGGTGAGGGCGCCAGATCAGGCAGAATAGGCAGCCGGGGTGATCAAGGTGGGCCACCCGGCCCTCGCTGCGGTGGAGTCGGATTGAACAGGCCTGCAAAGGCCGGGAGCAGGGCACGCGGACGGGCCTTCGGCAGCCACCGCCGTTAGTCTGGCGGGCGCCAGTTGGGAGCCCCCGAAGGAATCCGGCGGATCCATCCATGGTCCACCGCGTTCCCGCGGTGGTCACCGGATCCACCACTCCGTAGCCGCTGACCGAACTCGGTGGCCGGCCCGAGATCCATCCCCTTACCGCAGGGCCCTGCTCGGTTGGGCGCTGGCCAGCCGAAATCGGGATCTTGTCCGCCGCCTGACGGCGGCGGCCACGCCCAAGGAAAGCCCACAGATCACACAGAACGCGCAGAAACTGACCTGTAGCCGCCGACGGAAGTCGGCGGAGCCCAACTCGGTAGCCGCCGATGAGAATCGGCGGATTGCCCCGTGGTCCACCGAGTTCCCGCGATGACTACCAGATCCACCACTCCGTAGCTGCCGAGGTGAGCCGGCGAAGCCCAATTTGGTAGCCGCCGATGAGAATCGGCGGATCTCGAAGAAGCGCGGTAGCCACCGACGGAAGTCGGTGGAAGAAGTTGGAAGCTCGTGCCCGGCTGCGGTGGCTGCACCTGAGGGCGGGGCTGAGAATTCTGAATCCCCCGGTCCGCCGCCCGACGGCGCCGGCGATCGAATTAGATTCCCAACCTGCCGGATCGCGGGCTTCCGGCGCGCAGACGACACGACGCTCGAGACAAGCGCCTGCGTTCGGGGGAGCCAGCTCGCGGCTTCACGCTGCGTCGGTGGCGATCGAGGTAAGGCGGGCAAGTTTGCTTGCCGAAGCGCCGGCAGACCGGAGGGCTGCGATCCGGCAGAGTCAGAAGTCTGCGCTACCATGCGGCAGGGGCGCCGGGCGAGTTCTGACTCCGTCGGTGGGCTGGCAACGGGTTCCGGCCTTCTCAAGGCAGCAGGGCACCGTGGCCTCGAGCACTCCATTCGTGCGACGACGTCCGACCTCGCCTCCCACTCCCGATGCCACCCCCTGAATCGGGAGTCTCATTGGCGACAATGGAATCCCGGCAACTCTGCCGGGTGTCAAAGGCCGCGGCAAACGCCGTACCTGCGGGACGGCGGGATCATCGTCGACCTTCCGGGTCCGTGCTTCCGTGCCCCTTCAGGGCGGAGATCACCCGGTCAGGGTCGGCGAATTTTCCTCAATTCCCGGTCGGTCTCTGCCGATGAAGAGGCAGGTATCGATTCGACAAAAGGCTATGCCGGAAGTCGCTGCCAACAGCACTGTGCGGCCGTTGAGCCTGAGTCAGATTCAGGCTCATCTGGCGCGTTGTCCCTCGCTGCCGTCCCTGGGCAGTATCAACAAGGCCTTGCAAGAGCTGTTGCATGCGGAGCAGCGCTACTCGGCACAGATTTCGGAGATCATCCGGCGCGATCCCAGTTTGACGTCGCGGCTCCTCCGGCTGGTCAACTCTGTCTATTACGGCCTGGCGCAGCCGGTGAACAGCATCGAGGAAGCGGTGTTCTACCTGGGGGTGCGACAGATCCGGCAGTTGGCCCTGGTCACGCCCATCATCGAGGATTTTCAGCGCCTGACGCGGCAGTGCCAGTTTCCCTGGCGGGAATTTTGGCAGCACTGCATCGGCGTGGCCCTGCTGACGCGCGAAGTGCTCAGCACGGTGCAAACGCCGATGGATGAGTCGGACTATGTGGCGGGGCTGGTCCATGACGTGGGCAAGATCGTGATGGCCTGGTCGTTCCCGGAGCATTTTGCCGAGATTCATCGTCAGGCCGGTGCGGGCACGCGGGAACTGACCGAAATCGAGCGTGAGATCCTGGGACTGGACCATGCCGAACTGGGCGCGATGTATCTGGAGCGGCAACGGCTGCCGGACCTGATGGTCCGTGCTGCCCGTTATCATCACCGGCCGCAGGACTCGGAACAGCACACGGCGCTGGTGGCGTCGGTGCATGTAGCGGACCTGTTGTTGCGGGCCGAGGGCATCGGCTACAGCGGCAACCACGTGCCCGTCACTCGCGAGCAGTGCCAGGAGTCGGCCGGCTGGAAGCTGTTGTTCCCCAACCCGCAGGATTCGGAGCAGGCCATCGCGCGCGCGTCGCTCGAGCGCAGTCTCGAACGGCTGCCTCACATTCTTGAAGGTCTGGTCTAACCGGCCTGTTTGGAACCCTCGCTTCGAAATCAGGCCGATCTCCGGTCCGGCGCCGACTGCCGGTTCCACGCCGGAACAGGTGCCGGGGTCGCTCCCCGCCGTGCCCCACCCCGGGGTCGGGCGCCGGTTCCTGCTCGGTTCGAAGCTCCCCAGCAACGTCGTCGGCCCTCCTCGCCGAAGTCCCTCTCTCCGCGGAACGGCAGGGCAAGTCCCTGGAACACTTGGGAAAACCCTTCGAACCGAGCCCTGTAGGAGGCCGTGGTCTCGAGGGGCTTCTGCAAGTCCCCCTTCCCGCCCGGGGCAAGGTCTTGCCGGTCCGGCTGAGCAGGCATTCCCTTCCAATCTCTCACCTTTGCGGAGGGAGCACCGCGGGGGTCGCCGGGGCCTGGCCGGAAACGGCCTCGACCCGGTTCACGCAAACGGCTCTTGGCCGGGGAAGTCCGGTCGGGGTCAGACCCGGACCGGATGGAGGCTCGGCGGATCCATCGGCCGACGCACAAGACAGGTCGAGCCGAAAGATCAAAGTTCTCGAATCCAGATGTTCCGGAAGCGCACGGGGTTACCGTGGTCTTGAAGGACCAAGGGCAGTTTGTCCGGATGCGGTTCGTATTGAGGTCGCTCCAGGTAGGTGCTGCCCCGGATCTCGAAGTGGTCCTGCACCAGCACACCGTTGTGAAGCACGGTAATGGTGGCGGGACGGACCACTTTGCCGGAGCCATCTCGTCGGGGCGCCCGGAAAATGATGTCGTAGGTTTGCCACTGGCCGGGGGGCCGGGAGGCGTTGACCAGGGGAGGTGCCTGACCATAGACGGCGCCGGCTTGCCCGTTGTGATACGTGGGATTCTGCCATGAATCGAGGATCTGCACCTCGTACCGGCCCATGAGGAAGACGCCGCTGTTGCCGCGCCCCTGGCCTTCGCCTTCGATCTTTTCCGGGGTGGCCCACTCGATGTGAAGCTGACAGTCACCAAAGGCGCGTCGGGTTCGGATGTTTCCCGTCCCGCCGACCACCACCATGGCACCGTCCTCGATGCGCCAGCGCGCCGGGCCGCCCTGTTCGCTCTCCCAGGCGTCCAGGTTTTTCCCATCGAAAAGGACAATCGCGTCCGAGGGCGGCGGGCCCGGGTTCACGACCCGAGGCGCACCCGCTGGTTCGGCTGCCCGGCCGGAAGGACCGGGGAGCGCCAGGGTGAACAGCAGCACCGCGTGGAGGTTGAAGGCGAGGAGAGGACTTCTGGTTTTCATAGCACGGGCAACAGTAGATGGACGCGCAATCGGCGACGCAATCCTGCAGTTGCGGCCCCTCGCGCACCGCGAATCCGACTCCGCCTCTTTCGACCAGAGTCGATCGGGGCGTTGCCCGGCTCGAGTCGAAGATACGGATCGAAGCAAAGCCCATGGTGCATGCAGGAGACGCAGAAATTCTGCAGAACCCGCCGATTAGAATCGGCGGACCGACCCAAGATTCACCGCGTTCCCGCGGTGGCTGCCGAATTCCCCCACCCCGTAGCCGCCGATGGCAGTCGGCGGATGGTACCGATGACCTATCGCGTGGGCGCGTGGGTTGCATGGATTGTCCGCCGCCTACCGGCGACGGCTCCAAAACTTTCCGGATCCGGGGCTTCCAGCCCGCAGAACCCGCGGAGAAAAGAGCCCACAGATCACACAGAATACACAGAAGTCGCTCGGCAGCCGTCGACGGGAGTCGGCGGGACCCTGTTCCGTAGCCGCCGATGTCAATTGGCGGAATCCGTTTCTGTACCTGCCATGGCAATCCGCGGACTGGTGAGCACCCACCGAGTTCCCGCGGTGGCGACCCGATCTACGACACGTAGCCGCCGACGGAAATGGTGCAGAGAACTTCTCAGCCACCGACGGATGTCGTGGGAACGCCCCACAGATCGCTGAGGTACTGCGGTGAGTACACCCGCAAACGTAGGCACGGATTCAGAATCCTCCGATCCGCCGCCTCCCGGCGGCGGCTACACCTCCCGATCGCGGGCTTCCAGCCCGCAGAACACGGAGATGAAAAGCCCACAGATCACACAGAACACACAGAATAGACAGCCCACAGGACCTGCAGAAGCGGCTCAAGTAGCCGCCAACGGAAATCGGTGGGTTTTCGAAAAAGCCTGCCAACCACCGACGAAAGTCGGTGTAACAACTCTCTGTTTGCTGCCCGGCAGCGGTCGCAACACTCGGAGCGAGGCCGAGATTCGATTCCCAGTCCGCCCCCTGCGAGGGGTGGCTACCCAGTGCTCGACTCCGTGGCAGCCGGAAGGCTGGCGAGGCTCGGCCGGGTCGCGCCCGACTGAAGAGTCGTCAGACGGACGGATCACCATTCCCAGGACCGCGCGGGCTTGTTGAATCCTCCGCCGCCTGCCGGAGGCGGATACCGGGCGTTTTTCGCGAAGGCCATTCGGCCATTGGCGTCGTTACGATTCGTGACCGGCCAGCCACTACCTCCGTCTGGAAGATCCACTTTTGGTTCGACAACCTCCTCGATACGGTCCCCTCCGCGTGCATTGCGCCGCGGCCATGCGGGCATGGGCGGTCGGCTCGGGGTGTCCGCAGGCGATTGGTTCGTTCGATGGTGGCGAAGCGAATGCCGAGGCCTGTCCTGCCGCCCGGGAATGACGTGCGCCGTCCGCGTTGCTCCCTGGGTACCGAAGCAAGGGACTGAGAGTTTTTGTGAAAAAGAAAGGCCGCACGGTGAACCGTGCGGCCCTGGAAAAGGCTGTCAGCCGATTACTTCCGACGGAAGATCATCAGGCCCAGCGCGCCCAAGCCCAGCAGCGCCAGCGTGCCCGGCTCGGGGATGTAGTAGATGTTGAAGCTCTGCAGGCCCACCAAGTTGGGCGGCGTGTTGAAAATGCCGCCGATTGCATTCACGTTGAACAGTGGGGATTTCCCAGCAGCGATCTGGCCAGAGAGCCAGAGGGCCTCTGCTTGAGCCCACGTGGTGACTGTGCCCCCTCTGTTGTCCCAAACGCGGAGCTGCAGGGTCGCAACCGGAGCATCGGCAGGCACACCCTGAAGCGTCGCCGTTGCAGCTACAACGAAGCCAGCGGCAGCACCCGTGCGGAAGGTGGTCGTGGGGGTTGCGGGCTGCAGGCTCGACTCCGCCGCACCAGCCCCTGGGGCAGCGAAGAGTTGCGCAGTATAACCACTTCCGGCCAACAATGGTCGGCCACCGTAATCAGCCGTCCCCGCCGGCGTCCCTGCAGACGTGTTTCCAACAATAGACACGGTGTCGTTTGGCCCCAGCGGACCATAGATGGGAGCGACTACGACACCCACGACACGGTTGTTGAAGGTGACCGTGCCTTGCGCCAGAGCAGAAGCTACTGCCGCTGTCGTGACGAGGCTGATGACTAGCTTTTTCATGGATCCTCCTGATAGAGTTCGGATGTTTCAGTTCCTGTAAGCGTACCAGTCCACTACTGCTTCACTGCACGGTGAAGTTGCGTACCCAGTTAACGGCCGCAGCCTTCCGGCTGAAGAACGCCTCACCCACTGCCACGCTGGGGGTGGAAGGGGTCCAAGCATTCTCCAAGCCGTCATATGTGAAGGCATTGTAACCGCTACCAGTGAACTGGAACACTTGGTCGCCGTCCTCTGCAGGGAAGGCCAGCGATGGAAGCGTACCTGCTTGCGGCACCATGGAGCTTCGAACCGCATAGCCAGCGGGGATCGGGTTCGTAAGCGATCCTTGGAGAACCTCGCCCACGAAGGTGATTGTCATGGAACTTCCCGTGTTATTCTTGATGAACCCACCTTCGCCCGGATTAAGGGTGACGTTGCCGTCTGGCTGCCAACTTCCTTCCAGGGCATCAAACGTATATGCATTCCAGCCGCTACCCGTAAACTTGTAGAACTGAGTACCATCAGGCGGCGATGGCAGAAGAGCTGCCAACGTGTTGTTCGTCGTGTTCAACTGGTTGGCGATCAGGGCGAAGCTGTTCGCCGGGACCGTGATGTTGTAGTACCCCACGACGTTGAGGGAGTACACGTTTTGCGCCATTGAGGTGGCGAGACCTGCTGCGAAGGTCGCAGCGACCAGTAGTGCTTTGGTTCTCATGGTCCTCTGTGCTGTTGTTGTTTACCGTGTGCGACGCCACTTTCCCAGAGTCGTCGAATCCTGTCAACAGGTTTTTGGAAAAAAATTTGAACGCATCGCACCGCCGCTGGTCCAGTTTGAGACGACCCGGAACAAGGCGCCCAAGGGAGGAGCGGCGCCCCCGGTGCCCGGCTTCTGCCGGGGCCACGATTCGTTCGCAGCCGACCGAGCGCTGGCGCGGTCCGCTATCGCAGCGGAATGATCACAACACATTGCACCAAAATGACTTGCGCATGATCCCGTTCCTGTTCGACCCCAACCACCGGCACCGGGGTGGAGGCGGCTCTCGCCTCGCACCATCAGGATAAGAGCATTGGATGTGCCAACAGATCCACAGGCTTGCCAGCAAGCTGTAGTTCGAGTGGCCGCGGATGATCGCACGGTCGAACATGGGCCTCACTCGCAAAAGGCCTGCCGAAGAGGTGGAATGGGGAAGCTTCGGTTCTCCGGATCATTGCGGTCAACCGGCTGAGGGGAACCGAGAGCGCTCCGGCAGCAAGAGGCCAATAGCGATTCGCAGCAATCCCGGCCAGGGCAGTCACACACGAAGGTGGCCGTTCGAGCCGCGCAGGACGCGGCAGAAGATTTCCGGAACGAGCAGGGCCTTCCGGACAAACGCGACCGAGCGATCCGGGAGTCGACGACCGGCCCTCTCGAGAGACCGATCCGCCGGCTCGATTCTGCCATGAACTCGGCGGCTCGGTGGTTCCCCGGCGTTCACGGAGCCCGTCAGCCGGTTCCTGCACCGCGGAAACGGACCGTCGGCCGGGGAACCCGGCGGGACCTTTTCGTGCAAACGCCCGTTGCCGACATGAAGCAGGGTGGATCGCATCGCATGCAGGGCGGGCCCGATTTGCTTCGTTTCGTGGTCCCGGATGGGTTAGGCTGATTCGGCAGTGATGAAGTGCGATTTACCCTGGCGCCCGGAGGCGCTGCTGCGGCTGGTGGTGGGAGTATTGACCTGCGTTCTTCTCGGAGCGTGGGCCGGCCTGCTGTGGCGGGCGTGGTCCGGCGAGCATCTGACGTGGCGGGTGTCGTTGGCAGCGGTGGTGGGGATGTCGGCCCTGGGATGGGCGTTGAAGATGACGCGCCAACCCGTCGGGTTGGAATCGTTCCGCCGCTGGATTCTCCACTTCGGGTTCGGTTTTTACGTGGGGCTGGTGTTGTTGAGTCTGGCACATCAATGGGTGCCCGATCTGGAACGGCGGCCCGGCCTGCCGCAGTTGGGGCTGGCGGGG
>JAOADM010000084.1 GCA_026417315.1 Limisphaera sp. | reverse complement strand
GGTCCCACGGGGGGTTTCTGTTGCCGTGGGCGCCGGGGCTGTGGGGGCGCGAGGTTCCTGACGAGGAGCGGCCACGGGCACCTCTCCCGGCGCTGGGGCCGGCGCGGGCGGTGTCTCCGGGACGGCTGGCGTCGCGGCTCTGGTGTCCTTGGACGGAAGCTCCTGAACTGCGGCGGGGGCCAGGACTTCCGAGACCACGGCGGGCTCCACGGAGGCAGCTCCCGCCGACACCACGCTTTGCTTGTCGGCCGAGACCGGTTCCGCCACCGGTACCTGAGTCTGCGCCGCCGGAGCCGCAGGAGTCACGGCAGCGGGGGTGACAGTTTCGGGTGCCGGGGGGGCGGCCTCTGCCGGAGGAACCGATGGCGCGGCCGGAGCCGCGGCCTCCGGAGGGGGCGCCGGGACCGGTTCCTCCACGGTTTCCACCGCCACAGCCTCCTGCTTCTCCTCGACGGCCTCCGGGGCCGCGCCTGCGGCCGCTGCCGCCGCCGCTCGGGCGGCAGCCTCCGCTTCCTGCAATTGGCGCGCAGCGATTTTATCCGCGAAGATCTTCCTCAGTTCGGCCTCGAAGTACTCCGCCGTAATCTTGTCGAGCGTGCTGCTGGCCGCGCGGACGCCCTGAATGCCCAACTCCTTGGCCTTGGCCAGAACCTCTTTGTTCTCCAGGCCGAGTCGGCGCGAGATGTCGTAAATGCGAACGGGCATAAAAGCTTGCTGTCCTCAGGCCGATGCACCGTCTGGGCATCAGGCGGCGAAGGTATCAAAAGCGCCGGCCATGGCCAACACGAAAGCAGGGGCGGTCAGGACTGCTTGGGCAATGCGTCCTGACCGAGCGGAATGGTGCGACGCTGCGCCTCGGCCCGGGCCGCTTCGAGAATCGCGGCCGCTTGATCGGCAAGCTCCGGAATCTCCTGCAAATCGCTTTCTTCCGCCTGCAACAGGTCTTCCAACCGGGTCAGTCCATGATGCACCAGCACGTCGGCCTGCTCGCGCGTGATGCCGGGAATGGCCGCCAAGGCCTCCACCGCCTCGGCCACTTTTTCCTCGAATCCCTTGACCACGGTCACCTCGGCCTCGATGTCCACCTCCCACCCGGTCAGCTTCGCCGTCAAACGAGCATTTTGACCCCGCTTTCCGATGGCCAACGACAACTGATCCTCGGTGGTGATCACCTTGACCCGCTTCCGGGCCTCGTCCACTTCGATCGACTTGATCTTGGCCGGTGCCAGCGCATTGCTCACAAACACACGAATGTCGGGCGACCACCGAATGATGTCCACCCGTTCGTTGTTGAGCTCGCGCACGATGTTCTTCACCCGCTGACCGCGCAAGCCCACGCAGGCCCCCACCGGATCCACCTTCTCGTCCCGGCTGTGCACGGCCAGCTTGGTGCGAAAGCCGGGTTCGCGCGCGATGCCCTTGATCTCGACCGTGTGGTCACGGATCTCGGACACCTCATACTCGAAAAGTTTCATGACAAAGCGCTCGTCGGACCGCGACAGGATGATCTCCGGGCCCTGGGGCCCCAGCTCGACCCGTTTCACATAGGCGCGAATATGGTCGCCGATCTGGTATTCCTCGGTGGGGACCCGCTCCTTGTTGGGCAGCACGGCCTGACACTTGCCAAGGTCCAGGATCACATCCGACCGCTCGAATCGGCGGACGGTGCCGCTCACGATGTCGCCCACCCGATCCTTGAACTCGGCATACATGATCTCTTTTTCGATGCGCCGAATGTTCTGCAGGATGTGCTGCTTGGCGAGCTGAGCGGCAATCCGGCCAAAGTTGGCCGGCGTCACCTCCACCTCCAGCTCCTCGCCGATCTGGACATCGGGTTTGATGCGCTGCGCTTCCGCCAAAGAGATCTGATCGTGCTTGGAGACCACGCGCTGCACCACGATCAGGCGCGCAAAAGCGCGAATGTCGCCTGTCTTTGGGTGAATCTCCACCCGAAGCTGGCGGGCTGGCCCCACTGCCTTCTTGGCCGCAGACAAGATCGTCTCTTGCACGACCGAAAGCAGTCTCTCGCGCGGAATCTCCTTCTCGCGCTCGAAGTACTCCAGTACCGGCATCAAATCCATGTTCATAGCGCCCAATCCTCGCGGCCAGCCGCCTTGGGAGAATAAAAAAGTCGGCAGATGCGAATCTTCCGACTTCCACCCGCTGGTCTCCCAGCACGCTGTTAACCGCACTACGAATCTACGCCATGGGGGTCTACAACGTCAAGGGCAGGAGCCGATCCCGTTTTGCCACGGCAACTTTCGCCGCACCCTGTTCCCGGAGCAACCGAACAGCAGAGCGCGGGTCCGGGGGCCGTCAGCTCCCGTTCCCAACCCGGATGCGGCTGGGGGGACGATGTTTCGCCGGATCGCCCACTCCCCGGACCTGTCCACGCGCTCGCCCGGCCCGGCGCGCAAGCCACGCTGAACCCGACCGGGCCCGGAGCCAACCGCGCTGCCACTTCCGATGGACAAATCCTCCTGCAGCGACGCCGCGGAGGTCCAAACGGGCTCCACCGCGGGTTCAACAAACGCCGGTCGTGTCCCGGGGAAGTCAGCCGGTCGTCATTGAAAAACGGCCGTTCACCCTGGCCGGGCCTGTGGGGCGTGGTTGCGCCACGTGATTTGCGAGTGCACATGGCCGAAGGAGGGCCGTAAGCGGTTGGCGATCTTGATGATGTGAGTCAAGCCGGTCCCCGGGTCGCCCTCGCGGACCGTCCATCCTGTCGCAAAGACGGGCAGAATCGTTGCCTTCGTCCCGGATCGCGCGGCCATCATGGGGCTCGGGTTCAACGAGAGCCCGCCGGGGTTGAAACAGGTCCCTGAGTCGCGCCGCATGGGCCGGGAAACGCCCGGCAATGGGAAGAAAACGCACCGCCCCACGCCTGTGCGGCCGCTTGTCATTTTCCATCGCCTGTCCAATCTGATTGCCATGACCGCGATGCCAACCAACCAGACCCGCAAAAGCTCAAGCCCACAGGTCAGCCGTTCACCGACCCGCCTCCGGCGAATCGCAGGTTTGCTGGCAGCGGGAATCGGGCTGGCCGCAATCCTTTCAATCCCTCAGGCGGCCCTGGCCCAATCGGCACAAACCGCCACCGATCCGGAGATGTCCTGGCAAAGCCTTTTCGACGGTCACAGCCCCAGGGGTTGGCGCGCCTGGCAGGGGGCGGACTTCCCCAAACGGGGCTGGGTCATCACCAACCAATGCCTCGTGCGGTGGCCGGGGGGCCGGGCCGGGGACCTTGTGACCGTGGCCGAATTTGTCGATTTCGAGTTCGAATGGGAATGGAAGATCGTGCCCGGAGGCAACAACGGGGTGAAATACCTCGTACTGGAGTCCCGGCCCTCCGCCCCGGGTCACGAATACCAAATGGTGGACGACCGCACCGTGACGGATCCGCGGCATCGCACCGCCGCCTTTTACGACGTCCTGGCACCCGAGGCGGGCGTACTGTCGCGTCCGCCCGGCCAGTGGAATCTTTCGCGCATCATCGTCCGGGGCCACACCGTGGAGCACTGGCTCAATGGGCAGCTGGCGTTGCGCTACGAACTGGGGAGTCCGGCCCTGCGGGAGGCCATCCGTGCCAGCAAGTTCCGAAACAGCCCGGGCTTCGGAGAAAAATGCCGGGGCCGGATCATGCTCACCGACCACGGCACGGAGACCTGGTTTCGAAATCTGCGGATCCGCGTGCTGAACGATCATTGACGGCCGCCGCAGGTCCGCGCCTCAAAACCGGCCCGAATCCCCGGTGGTCCCGCCCCGGCCTGCCCGCGCCTCCCGCACCAGCATCGCCACCCGGTCCGCGGCCTGTCCCACGGGCACGGTTTCCAACCCGCCTGCGCGTCGCTTGATTTCCACCTCGCCCCGCGCCAGAGATTTCTCGCCGATGTTGACCCGGAACGGGAACCCCACCAGATCCGCGTCCTTGAACTTGACCCCCGGTCGCTCCTCACGGTCGTCCAGAATCACCTCGATCCCGGCCTCCACCAACGCTGCATACAGCTGCTGTGCCGCCCGCCACACGGGCGAGTCCTCCGCCACTTGCAAGGGGGTCAAACAGACCTCGTACGGAGCCACGCTCACCGGCCAAATGATGCCGTCCGCGTCATGACACTGCTCGATCACCGCCTGCAGGGTGCGGGTAACGCCAATTCCATAACAACCCATCACGCAGGGACGGCGCACCCCCGATTCGTCGATGAACGTCGCCCCCAGTTTCTCGCTGTATTTGGTACCCAGCTTGAAGACGTGACCCACCTCGATCGCCCGGCGGATTCGGAGCGGTTGGCCGCAGCGTGCGCACGGTTCGCCCGCCCGAACGGTGCGCAGATCCGCCCACTGATCCACGCGCAGATCCCGCGCCACGTTCACATGCCGCAGGTGATATCCGTCCTCATTCGCACCGGTGGTCATGTCCGTGGCTCCGCGCAACCGCTCGTCGGCCCACACCGGCACGGCCCGGTCTGCCAGCGTGGTGGCCACGGCACCCAGACTCCCAGGATGCGCCCCCAGCGTGGCATACACCTCTTCCGGTGTAGCCGGACGGAACACGGTGGTGCCCAGCCGCGCGGCCAGTTTGGCTTCATTCAACTGGTCGTCCCCGCGCAACAGCACCAGCACCGGCCGACTCTCCACGATGTACACCAGGGTCTTGATCTGTCGCGCCGCCGGGATGCCGTAGGGCGGCCGGGTCAAATCCTCGATAGTTTGCACGCCCGGCGTGGGGAATTTTTCCGGGGCCGGCGTGCTGCCGCCGGATGTTTCCGGGGCTGCCGCCGGCGCCGCGCTCACGGCTTTTTCCACGTTGGCGGCGTATCCGCAGCCCTCGCAGTAGGCCACCTCGTTCTCCCCGGTCTCGGCGGGCACCATGAACTCGTGCGACAAACTGCCGCCGATCACGCCCGTGTCGGCTTCCACCGGAAACGTGCGCAGACCGCACCGCGCAAAGATCCGGGTATAGGCCTCGTACATGCGCCGGTAACTTTCCTGCGCCGCCTCGTCGCTCACGTCGAAGCTGTAGGCGTCTTTCATGATGAACTCGCGCGCCCGCATCAACCCGAAGCGGGGCCGGATCTCATCGCGGAACTTGACGCTGATCTGATAAAAGTTCTTGGGCAGCTGCCGATAGGACTGGATCTCGGCGGCGGCCAGCAAGGTGATGACCTCCTCGGCCGTGGGGCTGAGCACCCATTCCCGACGCGCGCTGTCGTACACCTTGTACAAGACATGGCGCGCCGTCTCGTACCGGCCGGATTGCTGCCAGATCTCGGGCGGCTGCAGTGCCGGCAACAACACCTCCACGGCCCCCGCACGGTCCATTTCCTCCCGCACAATCCGTTCCACCTTGTGCAGCGCCCGCAAGCCCAGCGGCAGAAAACTGTACACCCCGCCGGCCAGCTTGCGCACCAGACCCGCCCGCAGGAGCAGCTGATGCGACACGATCTCCGCTTCGGCCGGCGCCTCGCGCAATGTGGGAATGAGTGTGTGGGTCCAACGCATGATGAAAACCTCCTCGCCCCGAACGAGCCGCGCCCGTGGCTTCGGGCCGTCGACTCACTTCACGGTGTTGATCAACGGGGCCAGCCCCTGAATCCGAACCTCCAAACGGTCGCCGGACTGAATCGGCCCGATGCCGCTGGGGGTCCCCGTCAGGATCACATCGCCCGGCAACAGGGTCAGATTCGTGGAAATGAAACTCACCAGTTCGTAGCAGTTGAACACCATCTGACTGGTGTGCGAGTTCTGCCGCAACTGACCGTTTTGGAACAACTGAATGGTCAAATCGTGCGGGTCCAGCTTCGTCTCGATGTAGGGTCCCAACGGGGTGAATGTGTCGAACGACTTGCACCGACCCCACTGGCCATCGGCCGCCTGCAACGTTCGGTCCGTAATGTCCTGCGCCGCGGTGTACCCAAAGATGTATCGGGAGGCCGCGTTGGGCGTCACATTGCGCACCCGGCGCCCGATGATGATGGCCAGTTCCGCCTCGTAATCCGTGCGATGATCGGGAAACGGGATCTCGATCTTTCCTCCATCGGGCAACAGGGAACTGGGCGCCTTGAACCAGAACAACGGTTCTTTCGGAAGCGCCTTGCCGGTCTCGCGCGCGTGGTCGGCGTAATTCAACCCGACCGCGATCACTTTGCTGGGCGTGACCGGCACCAGGGTCCGCACGCCCTTCATCGGGATCGGCTTCTTCTCGAACGTGGACGACCCAAACAAATCCCCTTGGAGGCGGTAGAGCTCCCCCTCCACCACCTTGGCGTAAAAGACCTCGTCACCTCGTTGAAATCGCCCAATGGCCGCCATAAGGATGCGGCCGTGCTAACAAATCCCCGCCGTAACCTGCAAGCCTAAAGCCGGATCGCCCGGAGCCGTCTGGCCGGCAGAAGCCCCGTTCCCGGCGGTTCCGCGGTCAGGGTTCCGCGTCAGGTCCCTCGTGCAGCCTGCGGCCCATGCCCGCCTGGTCCCGCCAAAGCCGCCGCAGCCAGGCGTCCACCTCCCGGACCGTCTGCGGCGTCGGATTCAACTCGCCCAGGGCTTCCCAATCCCGGCGCGCCAATTCCCGCAACAACGCTCGGGCCGCGTCGCTCAACCCCTGGCCCGGCACCTCGGGCGGCCAACCCAGCAACGCAAGCAACTTCACCTCGTACGCCAGTCGCACCCGGCCCTGCGCCGGATGTGTATTCAGATGCCGCACCAGGCCCAGGAGCAGTTCAAACAGGGCGGGAATCGGCGTTTCCGTCTCCGTGCTGGCCTCGAGCAGCTGCACGGCGTATCCGGCCAGACGCACCCGCTCCCAATCCGTCCGCAGGTCCGCATGCGCATCCAGGACGGTGACCTCCCGCAGCAGGTGCAGTTCCGACCGTCGGCTCCGCTGCCACACCAGCTCCGCCCAGAAAAACAGGTCCAGTCGCCCCTGAAACGCCGATTTTGGCCGACGCGCCCCTTTGGCCACCGTGGCCAGCCGGCCGTGCGCCCGGGTCACCCAATGGACGATCAAACTGGTTTCCGTCAGCGGCCGTACCCGGACGATCAAGCCGTCGGTTCGTTCCAACATGTCAGCCCGGCCCCGGTCCCGGGGCTGTGCCGGTCGGTTGCGCCCCTTCGGAGATCCCTGCAACCGTTGCGTTCCCCGGGGCCGGGGAGCCCGGGGTGATGGCGCCCACGCTGACGATGAATCGAACCGCATCGCCCACGGGCATTCGCAGGCGACGGAGCTGCGTTTCCGGGACGACCAGCAGAAACCCGGAAGTGGGATTCGGGGTCGTCGGCACGAACACCGTCACGGCCCGCTCGCCCACCACCTCCTCAACTTCGTTTTCGTGCTCGCCCGTCACAAACCCCAGGGCATACATCCCGGGTCGCGGAAACTCCACCAGGACCACCGTCTGGAAGGCCCCCTTTTTGCCCAGGGAGAACGCCTCGTTCACCTGCTTGAGGACCGAGTAAATCTTGTTCAGCAACGGAACACTCAGGATCACCTGATCCACCCAGCTGATCAGGCGCCGGCCCAGATAATGCCGGGTGATCCGCCCCACCCCGGCAATGAGCACCACCGCCAGCCCCAGGGCGATCAGCTTCCAGTACCAAAACATCGGCCCTGTGCCACCCTGGGCATGCGTCAGGCGCCGCGGCAGGAAGAACAACAACGTGTCGGTGAAGTTGGACACCGTGCCGAACAGCCACACCACCACCGCCACGGACAGGGCCGCCGGCATCACCACCGCCAGCCCGGCCAGAAAATTCGCCTGCCACCGCGCCAAAAGAGTCTTTTTCACAAGCCCGATCCAGGTCGTCCGTTTCTCGCGCCTCGGGGCGCGGTCCGCCTTGTTCGGCCCGCGCCCCGGCGGAGGTTCTCCCAGGCGAACCGTCGCCGCAACTGCCGCAACAACCGGTCTTCCTCCCGTTTCATGCGAAGCCGGGCGGCCGGCCGTTGATCGTCGTATCCGAGCAGATGCAACACCCCGTGCACCAGGTACCGTGCCACCTCCGCCGGCCAACGCGTGCCGTAACGCCGCGCCTGCCGTTGCGCCTCCTCCACCCCCACGCAAATCTCGCCCCACAGATCGTCCCGCCCGATCGGCGGGCCGCCTTCGCGGTAGTCGAACGTGATGACATCCGTCGGGCCCTCGTGGTGCACGTAGGTCTCGTTCAACCGCGCCATCGCTGCGTCGTCCAGCAAACAGACGCTGAGGTGGGCTCGCTTCAACCCGAGCGCCTCGCCCAGCAGCAACCGCAGCAGTCGACCCACCTGGCGGCCGTCCACGGGCACTTTTCGCTGCCGATTGCTGACCTCCACGCGAAGTCCCCCGGGAGAATCCTCAATCTCCGGCGTCTCTGCAGGGGTGTCCCCGCACGAACCGGCCCCTGCGGCGGACGATCTCCGGCCGGGATCAACGCGAAGCCTTCTGCCGCCCCCGGTGTTGCTCATACGCGGTAATGATCCGCTGGACCAGTGGATGCCGAACCACGTCCGCCTTGCCCAGTTCCACGATCGCAATCCCCGGCACGCCCTCCAACGCCCGATGCGCCTCCAACAACCCCGACTGTTTGTGCGGCGGCAGATCGATCTGGGTTTCGTCGCCCGTGATCACCGCCTTGGCTCCGTGTCCCAGGCGGGTCAGGAACATGAACATCTGCTCCGTCGTGGCGTTCTGGGCTTCGTCCAAGATGATGAAGGCATTGTTCAGGGTGCGCCCCCGCATGTACGCCAACGGCGCCACCTCGATGACGCCCCGCTGCATGTGCCGCTCGATCTCCTCCGCCGGCAGCATGTCGTGCAGGGCATCATGCAGCGGCCGCAAATACGGCAGGATCTTCTCGTACAGGTCGCCCGGCAGAAAGCCCAGCGCCTCGCCCGCCTCCACCGCGGGCCGGGTCAGGACGATCCGCGAAACCTGGTTTTCCCGCAACGCAGCCAGGGCCAGCGCCACGGCCAGATAGGTCTTGCCGGTGCCCGCGGGCCCGATGCCGAACGTCACGTCGTGGGCCCGGATGGCCTCCACATACCGTTTCTGCCCCGGCGTGCGCGCCGTCACGGGCGGTTTCTTGTCCGAGGTGACGATCCGATCGCTCATCAGCGCCCGGAGCGTGTCCACCCCCTCCCGCTGCACCACGTTCAGCGCATGCGCAAAATCGCGACTGCGCACCGGTGCACCGCTGCGCAGGCTGCTTTCCAACATCAGGAACAGTTGCCGCGCCCGTTCCAGGGCCTCGGGCGGGCCCTCCAGACGAATCCAGTTGTCGCGGCAAACGGCCTTGACCCCCAGCTGATCGCTCAGCGCCTGGAGATTGCGCGGGTCGTTGCTGTAGAGATGCTGGACAATCCGGGCGCTCTCGAAATGCAGGGTCTCCACCGGCATAGCCCAGATCCCTCAACGCGGAAGCATTTGCAGGGCCGCCCGCAGCCGCGCCGCGGTCTCCTGCAACGCCTCGGGCAACACCTTCGTGTCCGCCAGCACCGGCATGAAATTCGTGTCCCCGTACCACCGCGGCACCACGTGCAGGTGCAGGTGTTCCTCGATCCCCGCCCCGGCGGCGCGTCCGAGGTTCAGCCCGATATTGAAGCCGTCCGGGTTCATGACCCGTTTGAGGGCCGTGACACAGCGCTGCGTCAACTGCATCAACTCCGTCAGTTCTTCCAACGTCAAATCCCCCAGCTCCGCCACCTGCCGATACGGCACCACCATCAAGTGGCCGCCGTTGTACGGATAGCGGTTTAACAGGGCAAAACACGACCGCTCTCGTGCCACCACCAGGTTCGCCTCGTCATCGTTCGACTGGGCAATTCGGGTAAACAGCGACCCGTCCCCCGGCGGTGGTTTGGGCGCCAAAATGTACTGGATGCGCCAGGGGGCATGCAGCCATTCCATGCCCCCACACTAACCACCCGCCTCCCCGCCTGTCAAAACGCCTCCCTGCGGACTTCATGCCCGCACCGCCGCGGCCCACCGCCCCAAACGAAAAGCGGGATCCGGCATGCACCAGACCCCGCTCTCGGAAAACCTTCGACCGCGGTTAGTAGCGATTCCGACCGCCCGAGTAGGGCCGTCGGCCGCCGCCGCCGGAGCGTTCCTCACGCGGCCGCGCCACGTTGACCGTCAACGGGCGACCGTCGAGCGAAGCCCCGTGCAGCGCCTCGATGGCCGCCTGCGCTTCGGCATCGGTGCTCATGGTCACAAAGGCAAATCCCCGCGACCGCCCCGTGGAGCGGTCCGTCATCAGATTCACCTCCACCACGTGCCCGTGCGCCCCAAACGCATCCTGCAAATCGTTTTCTGTGGTTTGAAAGGAGAGGTTCCCGACAAACAGTTTGTTGTTCATGTGATGTTTCTGTCCGCGATTTCCCGTAACTTCACCAAGACCGTTCCCGAACCGCCGGGTTTCGAATCATCACCGAACAACCGTTCACCTGAAGATTCACCAAGTCCTGGAAAGTGGCCGGTCCACCGTCCAGACGCCCGCTACTTTGCCCCATTGCCGGGGAAACGCAAGCCGTTTTTAGAATTTTTTTTCATTTTTTTCAGGCCCCCTGAAAAAACTCCTCCGGTCACCGGGCGCCCGTCTCTTCGCCGGCTCCACCCCCGTGCGCCTCTCGCTGCGGGCTGCTCACGGCCGTGCATTGTTTGCCCAATTGCAGGAAATTCCGCAGCAACTCGTGCCCGTGCTCGGTCAAAATGCTCTCCGGATGGAATTGCACGCCCCAGATCGGGTACTGCCGATGCCGCACTCCCATGATCTCGCCCTCTTCGCTCTCGGCGGTGATCTCCAGACACGCCGGCAGACTGGAGCGCTCGATGACCAGCGAGTGATAGCGCGTGGCCCGAAACGGATTCGGCAACCCGGCAAACAAGTCCTGACCGTTGTGCCGGATCATTGAGGTCTTGCCGTGCATCATCCGATAGTTCACCACCACCCGAGCCCCGAACACATGTCCGATGCATTGATGCCCGAAACAGACCCCCAGGGTGGGAATCCGCGGCCCGAGCCGGCGCAGCACCTCGCACGAGACCCCCGCTTCCCGGGGCGAGCACGGCCCCGGTGAGATCAACAACCGCTCCGGCTGCCATGCCTCCACCTGTTCCGGAGTCACCTCGTCGTTGCGCACCACCCGCATCTCCACCCCCATCTCACCGAGGTACTGGACGAGGTTGTACGTGAACGAATCGTAATTATCGATGACCAGCAACATAGTGCTCCCGCTCACTCTAGCCCGGCTGAAGGGGAAAGCCAAACTCGAGACTTTGCAGGTACGTCTGCCGGGATCGGGGGTGAGTCGGAACCTGCGACCGCATGCATGGCCCCTTGGACATCCCGGCGGCCGGATCGTCGCCACAGGGAGTTCTGCCGCCGGGTGCGCCGGGAACACCCTTGCGGTTCTCAAGAAAGCTTGTGCGTGTCCTCTTCGCTGCTTTCTCCCGTCGCCCGCCCCTCGGCCGCCGGATCGTTCACCGCATTCAAAGCCGCCGCAAAGGGATTGGCCGGACTTGCAACTGTGCGCGCCCGACGGGGCAGGCTCAGCACCAGGCCCGCCAGAACGCCCCAGGTAAGAATCCAATGCAGCCCAAAGGCCACCAGCAAGCGCAACAGATTCAACCAGCCACTCCCAAAACCAAACAAAGAGGCGATCATGAACCACGCGCCCGGCAGCTGCGCCAACAGTCCGATCCGCCACAGCACACGGCCCTGCGCCTGCTTGCCCAGCAGCCGCGCCACGAGGCTCAAGCCCGGCCAATACACCGTCGCCAGCACCGGCCAGGCCAGCAGCAACGACACTGCCGCGGTCAGGGCAAGGCCGACCAACAGCACCCCTTCCCACGCTTCCCAAGTCGCCCGGGCCGAGGCGGGATCCCGTTCAAACGTCCAGCCTCGCGGGAATCTCGCCTCCCACTCTCCCAAGGGACCGCGCAGGCGGAGGGTGGAGATTCCCCATTGCACCTGCACCCAGGCGGGTGTGCGGATCGTGCCGTCGTGCCGCGGATCCAGTATCAGCGCCAGATCATGGCCCTCGGCCAAAAGCCGCGGCTGGTCCGTGGGAAACTCGAAATGTCCCTGCTGGCATCGCACCAGGCCCGGCCAGTTCGACACCGCCACGCGCACCACCGGCAGCCAGGTCCGTTGCAGGGCCCAGGCGAAGGCCACGCCCGCAATCAATGCCGTTGCGACCCCCAGAATCCACAATCCGGCTGCCCATCGCTCAAGGATCCACACCAGAGGAGAAGGACCGGCCGGCCCTGACGAGCCGGCCTTTCGTTCCACTGGTGATTCGTGGTGCGCCTCACGCGACATCGCCACCCGTAGGGAAAGCCATTTACCCGACGGGAGCAAGGCCCGCAGGACCGATCGGGCCCTTGATCGGCGCGGTTCACGCCTCCTTCACGCCCGGCTCGAGGCTGTACCCCCGGCATCGCTCAAAACGGCCGGAACTGCGTGGGTGCGTCTCGGCACCCGTTTCGGATGGGAACTTGCGAAGGGTTCCCCACGAACCGGCCGATGCCAAACCATTCCGGGGCCGAAGCACACATCACCCGGGCACGGCCCGCAGTGGCCAAGCAAACAAAAGGGCCGGCGCAGGCGTTGGCCTTTTGGGCTCAGCACTGCTCAGCCCCGATCGTTTTGCCGAGAGGCCGGGTTCATCCCCGGGCTCCCGGCACGAGGACGAACAGAACAGACCTAACGATTTGCCGGCCGATTCGGTCGCGGACCCGGTCCGGCGTCCGCGGGCCGATTGGGCCGCGGGCCCGGTCCGGCACCCGGGCCGCGGGACGCCCGCAGCTGCTGCCATTTCTCGTACTGCTCGGGGGTGAGGATTTCCTTCATTTTTTGCTGATGCTCCTCGCGCAGCGCGCGAACTTTCTCGCGACGCTGTTCGGGCGTCAGGCTGGTGTCGTTTCGCAGGGCCAGCATCTTGTCCCGCTGCTCTTGCAGCAGGGCCTGGATTTTCTGGCGTTGCTCCTGGGTCAGGTGCAGCTCCTCGCCCAGCCGGTCCGGGCGCATCAGGCCGGCACCCCGTCCGCCGGTGCCCGGCTGCGTCGCCGGAGCCGCATCCGGTCCCCGGGCCGGCCTGTCGGCTCTGGCCCGGCCCTCTCCGGCACCGGCCGTCCAGGCAAGGTTGATCGCAGCCAACAAAGCCGCAATCCCAAGAATGTTGACTCGACTCCGTTTCATGGTCACCTCCGCTGTTTCATTCGTTGTTCTCGTGCCAGCAGGTCTCCGTAACCCGCGTTTGCTTATCCAGACGGCCTCGCGGCCCGATCGGTTACAGCCTCCATGGACCTCGGAACGCTCGCATGCGGAGCAAACCGTGCCCGGAAGCTTCTGTGCGTGCACCCGTCCGTCGTTCTGCAAATGCCACGGCCGTCGCCCACCAATTCTCTGTTTGCGCCCCGAGACGGGCTCGAGTAGCTTGAGTACGGATGGACCGGGTGGCCGCGGCAGAGCAAGGGCGGTGCGCCCTGTGGCCGGGCCGCGGAAGGAATGGGCGCGTGGAACCAGCCCCGGGAACGCAGGTAGAAATCCGACCTCCCGGGCAAACCGAGGGCGCTATGAGCGACGAACTTCGACCCGAAGCCCGCACGAAATGGGCCTGGTTCCAGATCGAACGGGCGCGGCCCCGCCAACGACCCGCCTGGGAACGCATCGCGGATTTTCTGGAGATCACCGCCGGTTTGGACGAGCAAACCGCCCGGGAACAGGCCAGCCGCTGCATCCAGTGCCCGGAGCCCGCCTGCCGCGAGGGTTGTCCCCTGGCCAACCGCATCCCTGAATGGCTGGCGCTGACCGCCGAGGGCCATTTCCTGGAGGCGGCGGAGATTTCGATGTCCACCAGCAACATGCCCGAGATCTGTTCCCGGGTCTGTCCGCAGGAGCGGCTCTGCGAAGGTTCCTGCATTCTCAACGGCCGTGCCGAACCGGTTTCCATCGGGGCCATCGAAAGATTCATCAACGAGTACGCCATCTCGCACGGTTTGCTCAATGCCGCGCCCGTCCGTCCCAACGGTTATCGCGTCGCAGTCGTGGGCTCCGGCCCCGGCGGTCTGAGCTGTGCCGACGAGCTGGCCCGACGCGGGTACTGGGTCACCGTGTTCGAATCCAGGCTCGTCCCCGGGGGCCTGTTGATCAACGGCATCCTCGCCTTCAAACTGGACAAGCACATCGTCTGGCGCCGGCTGGAATTGCTGAAAAAGCGGGGCGTGGAATTCCGTTTGGGCGTGTCCGTGGGCCGCGACATCGATCTGGATGATTTGCTGCGCGATTACGACGCGGTCTTTCTCGGCTTTGGGGCCTGGCAGGCCAAACC